>JAFTXE010000032.1 GCA_017461745.1 Clostridia bacterium
TCCGTGAGGAGAGGAACGAACCGAGCGGAAAGCAACGAGCAACGCGAGGCAGGGATCTACTAACTGCTTTCGATAACCTTCCTTGCGCAAGTGTTACTTTTATATTGCAAAGGGAATGTAACTTTTAATCACAGAAGGGATAGCGATAAATCGAAGTAGATCCCTTCCTCACTCCGCTTACGCTTCGTTCGTCGCTTTTTGCTTGACTCGTACCTCGTCTCCCAAAAAGTTCGACTGCGTCACAAGGGAACATAGGACGACAGCGATTTTATTCCTTCTTTGTGACTCCGCTCAGGATGACACAAGTGGTGAGTTTTTGCGGCGACTCAAATAAATACCTCTCGTATCTTCACCGCAGGATGACACGTTAAAATGAAGATTGCGATGCAGATTTCTAAAGGAGAAATTATGTATTATGTTTACATTCTGACTAACAAGACAAATTCCGTTATTTACGTTGGGGTTACGAGTGATTTAAAAAGACGTTTACATGAGCACAAGAGCGGACGATTTGACGGCTTTACTAAAAAATACAGTATCAATAAGCTTGTATATTTTGAAGAATATTCCGAAATCAAAGACGCAATAGCTCGTGAAAAGCAATTGAAGCGTTGGACACGGATAAAAAAGAATTATCTTATAGAAACAAAAAATCCTGAATGGAAAGAATGGAGTGAAAATCTAATATGAATTTTATTGCGAAGGTCTTTGACGAGCTGACCACCGCCGAGCTATACGAGCTTCTTAAGGCTCGGGCAAAGATATTCGTCGAGGAGCAGAACATACGCTACGTTGACGAGGACGACGTTGATTACCGCAGCTTACACTGCTTTCTTTGGGAGAACGGCACTGTGCGGGCGTATCTCCGCGCCTTCGCCTCGGACGAGGGCGAGGGAATTGCTAAGGTCGGCAGGGTGCTTTCCATCGTTCACGGCGAGGGGCTTGGTACGAAAGTTATGACGGAGAGTATTCCCGAAATCAAAAAACGCCTTAATTGCTCAAAAATAGTCATAGACGCGCAAAGTCACGCTGAGGAGTTTTACAAGTTCCTTGGGTTTGTCACCGTCTCCGACGAATTTATGGAGGAAGGTATTCCTCACGTAAGAATGGAGCTTGATATATAAATTATTAAACTATTTAAGAAAGGTTTACAACATGAAAAAGCAAAACTCTGCGGCAATTGAAGATTGCCCTATTCAAAAGCACACAACAAAAACTTGGGTAATGGCGCTCATACTCGGCGTATTTATCGGACTTGCGGTAATAGTCCCTGGGGTCAGCGGCTCGACTATCGCCATTATTTTCGGACTTTACACGGGAATGCTGTATGCTCTCGGCAACATACTCAACGATTTTAAGCGCTGTCTTATGTTCCTTATTCCTATCGGAATAGGCGTTATAGTCGGCTTTGTGGCGGGCTTTCTCGTTATTCAGAAGGTATTTGAAGCGTATCTGTTTCAGGTTATTTGTCTGTTCGTCGGACTTATGATCGGCGCTGTTCCCGCGCTTACAAAGGAGATAAAGGGCGCGAAGATAACGCCCGCGAGAGCCATTCTGTTCGTCGTTGGCGTTATCATTCCTTTGGCTATCGGCGCTGTTTCGATAGCGCTTTCCTCGGGGGCTGAGACGGGCGCAAGCTTTACCGATTTCCCCGTATGGCGTATTTTCGTATATCTGCCTCTCGGCTTCGTTGTGTCCGTAACGCAGATAGTCCCCGGGCTGAGCGCAACGGCAATTCTGATGGCGTTCGGTCAGTTCAAGCCCATTCTTAACAGTCTGCACAGAGATTATATATTTGAAAATCCGCAGGTGCTTCTGCTTTACGCCGCTTTGGGAATAGGTTTCCTTATCGGTATAGTGTGCGTGTCGAGAATATTCTCCGCAATACTCAAAAAGCACAAGACGACGGCGTTCTTTGCGGTCATCGGTCTTGCCTTTGGCTCTATTGCGTCGATGTTCCTCAATACCGACGTTTACACGCTCTACACCGATTGGGCGGCGACCTCCGTACCCCTCGGAATAGTAGGAATTTCACTCATACTTCTTGCAATTGGCTTTGTAGGCTCTTTCCTGCTTACCAAATACGAGCTGTCAAGAGACGATAAGAGTGAGGAATAACAGAAAATGAGTTGGAGCTTTTCGTTCCAACTCATTTTTTATGAAATTTTATCAATCCTTTGATACCAAGGATTTCATATATTGCTTAAAGCTGATTCCTTCGGCTTTCTTTTGATTTATAAAGAGCTTAAGCTCCTTTACCGTATCTATCACGCACCAGATGGACAGAGCTGCCGTGGCGGCGTAGACCATGACCATATTGGGAGATACGAAGAAGGAAAATCTGAAGGGCAGGAATGCGAACGGTACGCACATCATAACCGTATATACCCACTCGGCTTTGCTAAGCTTTTGCTTATTGAACAGCATTATCAGCGGTATGATAAAGAACGCCCAGCTATAAAGCGAGGTGAGCGATGGGATACAGAGTATGGTAACGAGACCGAGAGTCCATGTTTTCCATTGCTCGTTCCGTCTTATGAATGCGGAGACCGCAAACGAAAGTCCGCAGATAAGCACCCAGAGGTAGACCAGAAGATTGAAGACGGTCTGACCGATATCGGGCATATGGATGAAGTTGAGTATCGTCGTCAGCGTGCTTCCCGAGCCCGTTGAGAAATCGAAGATATTAAGGAAAACGTAATAGAAGCAAGCGGGTCCGCCGAAGAATACCGAGGGGAGCAACAGCATAAGAACGCCGTATATTACGCACTTAAGCGCGTCCTTCCAGCGCTTGTCCGCTATAAGAAGCCACCCGAACACGACGGGATAGAGCTTTATGGAGAAGGAGAACGCCAAGGCTATAAGTCCAAGCTCTCTTTTCCATTTTTCCTCGCTGTTATAGGTGAACGCGTAGATCATCAGCGAGATAAGGGCGAGAATTATTATATTTCCTCTCTCTATGAGATAGAGGACGGGAACGCTGAAGAAGGCGAGGAACGCAAAAGCAAATCTGCGATAGCTTGAGCCGTTTTTCATTGCGTTGTAAGCGATGAAGAAGAATATAAACGCAAAGGCTACGCTTACTATTACGACCAACATCATCGGAGACGAGTAATCGGGCCAGGAATATCTTTCTATGTTGTCAAATGACGTGTTGTTATACGCCGTGGGCGTAAAACGCGACATGATGAGATAGAAAAGATTTGCCATCGGCGGATAGATAACTCCGCGCTCCGTGTAAACTCTGCTTCCTTGTGAGGCGTCTCTTATTGAGTTGAAAAAGTCCATATAGAAATCGGCGCATCTTGTGAAAAAGACGTCCGAAAATCTTCCGTTTCCGAGAATCAGATATATCAGCGTATATATGATAGCGCTTATCGAAACAATCAGTATAAACAGATTTACGGGTCTTTTCTTTGGACTCATCAGCTTAAGAAACCCACGTTTATCGATTTTGGGTTTGTCCGACATTTGCTTCTCCTTAAAAATTAATATAATTAAATTTATTATACCACATATTTTCTTAAAATGCAAGTTTTTTGTTTACAAAAAGCAAATAAAATGATATAATATCTGTAAAGTACCGAAAAACAAGGAGCTGAAACGATGAAATCAAGTCTTGGAATTTACCTGCACATACCGTTTTGTGTAAAAAAATGCGGGTACTGCGATTTTTGCTCCTTTCCCGATAAGAGCGGGGAATATATGTCGGCGTACGTCCGTGAGCTTTGCCGAAGGATAGAGGCGGAGAGCGCGGCGGCGAAAGGATACGAGGTGGATACGGTGTATTTCGGGGGCGGCACTCCGTCCCTGCTTGAAGTCGCAGAGCTTGAAAAAATTATTGATAGCCTGAAGCGCAGCTTCGATATTGCCCCAGACGCTGAAATAACGCTTGAATGTAATCCCGCTACGGCTGACAGAAAATATTTTGAGGATATACGGAAATTGGGCGTTAACCGATTGAGCATTGGCTTGCAGAGCGCCGTGGACGCTGAGCTTGCGCTGCTCGGAAGAGCGCACGGTTGCGAGGATTTTGTAAAATGCTTCTCTGACGCAAGGGCGGCGGGCTTTGACAACGTGAGCGCCGACCTTATGTACGGCATACCCGACCAGACACTTGATAGCTTTGAGTATTCTTTGGATTTTCTTATCTCGCTTTCACCCGAGCATATATCGGCTTACGGCTTGACGCTTGAGGAGGGAACGCGATTCTGGCGGCAGAGGGAGACGCTTTGCCTTGCGGACGACGACGCTCAGGCGCATATGTACTGTCTTTGCTCAAAAAAGCTTGCGGACGCGGGCTATGAAAAATATGAAATAAGCAACTTTTCCAAAAAAGGACGGCGGTCGCGCCACAATCTCCGATATTGGCAGGGGCGCGAATATCTCGGCTTCGGTGTTGCGGCTTATTCGTATTTTGGTGGCAGAAGATACGGTAACTCACGGGATATCGGAGCGTTTATACGCGGAGAGGATATCTTAGCCGAGGACGAGGCGCCGTCGGATAACGATATCCGCGAGGAATACGTCATGCTTGGGCTGAGGCTTGCAGAGGGTATCGATACCTCGGAATACTCGGCTCGCTTTGGCAGAGACTTTTTTGAAGACTACGCTGCCGTTGAGAAGTGGATAAATCAAGGATTTATGGGGCGTCACGGCAGTCGGATTTACTTTACGGATAAGGGATTTTTGGTCAGTAATTCCATACTTTCCGAGATGCTCAGCTTCGATTGACAAAAGTTTACAAATATCTTTTGAAAATTCTGTTGACATTTTGGCAAGCTTGGTATAAAATATAAATACAGCACAAGGTGTATAAGGAGATTTGAAATGGAAGAAAATAATTACGAAAGCGCAGTATTTACTCTTACCGACGAGGACGGCAACGAGGTTGAGTTCGAGGTAATAGGACAGCATGAAATGAACGGAGAGCATTACGTCGCTCTGCTTCCCGCAGACGCTGAGGTCGATACCGAAAGCGATAACGTGGAATGGGAATACGTAATTCTTAAGCTCGCTAAGGAGGGCGACGAGGAAATTCTCGTTACCGTTGACGATGACGACGAATTCGACGATATAGCGGATTATTTCGACGACCTCTTTTCTCAGGAAATAGACTACGACGCTTAAGGACGCGAGGATGCGAGGACGCGGTCAGAAACTTTCTTGGAAGAAAGTTTCCGACACCTTCAAAGAACTTGCTTGAAGGGTTAGAACTGATTTTTATAGTTTTGCTTTCTTTTTGCTTGATATGTTAGCACAAATATTGTAGTTTTGCTTTCTTTTTGCTTACTTTTTCTTTCGCGGCCATGATAGCATTAAGCAAGTTTAACATGCTATGTTAGCACAAATATTATAGTTTTGCTTTCTTTTTGCTTACTTTTTCTTTCGCGAAAGAAAAAGTAAGGGCTGCGGTGTGCGTGATAATTGTATATAAAGAACCACATTAATGAATTGGAGTCCGAAACAGAGTTCAAAGTGGTTTGCAGACCTCCCTCGTATTTCCTCGATTGACTTGTCTCGACGATTTACAGAGGACGTTGGGAGCAGTAAAGCGGAGATAGGACACCACCCTGGACACAGGGTTCCTCTAATGCAGTTACACGGCACTCGCGGTTTATCTATAAAAAGCAAATTGAATAAAAGCTTTGGGGCTGAGTCATTACAAATCTTTGACTCGGCTCTTTTTTTGTAAAAAACTCAAATTGCAATTTATCGGGAGACGGGAAAATCGCGTCTTTGCATTCTCGTTCCCTAACAAATCACAAAATTTTCACACAAAAATCATCATAAATTTGTATAAAAAAGTGTGTAGTTCATAAAATGTTTATAAATATATGCTATAATGTACTATGTATGATTATACGAAGGAAAAACAAGAAAGGAATTCCTCAGTTATGATAAAAATTGAGCATCTTGTAAAAAATTACGGCGCAAACTGTGCGGTTGACGATATCAGCTTTGAGGTCGGCAAGGGAGAGATAGTCGGATTTCTCGGACCTAACGGAGCGGGTAAGAGTACCACGATGAATATTCTTACGGGATATCTTTCCTCAACCTCGGGAAGCGTATCGGTGGCGGGCATAGACGTGCTTGAAAATCCGCTTGAGGCAAAGAAGCATATAGGATATTTGCCCGAGCAGCCTCCGCTTTACCTTGATATGACGGTTGAAGAATATCTTATCTTCAACTACAACCTTAAGGGCTGTAAGCTTAACCGCGACAAGCACCTTGAGGAAATATGCGAGGTAGTCAAGATAAAGGACGTCTACAAGCGCGTTATCAAAAATCTTTCCAAGGGTTATAAGCAAAGAGTGGGTATCGCGCAGGCGCTTATCGGAAGTCCCGAGGTCATTATCTTTGACGAGCCTACCGTAGGTCTTGACCCTAAGCAGATAATAGAAGTAAGAAACCTGCTTCGTAACCTCGGACGCGACCACACGGTCATTCTGTCCACGCATATTCTCCAAGAGGTACAAGCTGTTTGTGACAGAATAGTTATTATAAACAAGGGTAAGATAGTTGCCGACGAAAAGACGGAGAACATCACAAGAGCCGTTGAAAACAACAGACGCTTCAACGTCAAGATAAGCGGACCTCAGAAGGAGGTTCTCGCAATGCTCCGCTCAAAGCCCGGTATCGTTTACGCCGAGGTGCTTTCCAACAGAGACGGAGACGCTTATTCGTACCTCATTGAGAGCGAGGTCGGCATCGACATAAGAAAGAGCTTGTTCTATACGCTGGCTGAGAAAAAATGGCCTCTCGTTGGACTTGAGGCAATGGGCATGAGTCTTGAGGACATCTTTATCGCAATAGTTGACCAGAGCGCGCCTAAGCAGAGATACGAGCGCAAGGGCGCAAGACAGAGAAACGTCAAGGCGGCTGCTGAGGCAGAGGTTGCCAAGTCCATCATGGAAAAGACGGACAAGTCTCAGGGCGGTAAGTACTCCGCGCTGTTTGACGACGAGCAGAACTCCTGATATACTCTTGCTTATATAAACGAAAGGAATTAAAATAGATATGTTTGCGATTTATAAAAAAGAGCTGCGTTCATACTTCATAAACGCAATAGGCTACGTTTACGTCGGAGTATTTCTTGCGGCGGCTGCTCTGTTGTGCTGCTACACAACGCTTGGAAGTCAGTCCTACGATACGTCAACCTATTTCACGATGCTTATCTTTGCCTTCATCATTCTCATTCCGCTTCTTACGATGAAGCTGTTCGCAGAGGAAAAGAAGCTGCGAACCGAGCAGCTGTTGCTTACGGCTCCCGTGTCGATATGGGAAATGGTGCTCGGCAAATTCTTGGCGGCGTTCACCCTGTTCTTCGGAACGGTCGTCGTTTCCTGCATCAACTTCTTCCCGCTTTACTCCTACGCGAGAGCGGAGAGAGCAAATGAGTCCTATTCCGTAATGCACGTAGGTCCCGTAACGGCGGAGATACTTTCCTGCCTTATAGGAATAATCCTTATCGGAGCGGCGTTTATTGCCATTGGACTTTTCGTGTCCTCGCTTACCGAAAACCAGCTTGCCGCAGCCGTTATCACCGTTGCTATAATTGCGGTCATGCTCGTGCTTGATATGGTAAATCAGTTCATTGACGTTTATGCTATCCGCTTCGTTATCGATTGGATAAGCGTTATGAGCCGCTTCGGAAGCTTCACGGGCGGAATGCTTGATTTCTCGGCGATACTCTATTATCTTTCCATAACGGGCGTATTCCTCCTTCTTACGACGCGTGTATACGACAAGCGTCGTTGGGGTTGATTTACGGATAAATCAGAAAGGTAGGAAAAAGCTATGAAAATGAAAACATCCACGAGCCGCAAGCTTCGCTACGGCGGAGTGTCTGCGGTGCTCACGGCGCTTATCATCGCTGTGATAATTATAGTAAACGTTATATTTTCCGCTCTGTCACAGAAGTTTCTGTGGTATGCGGACCTCACCCCCGAGCTGCTTTACAGCCTTTCGGACACGGCGCTTGACCTTATAGAGAACGGCGACGAAAAGTTTGAGTCCCTCTCTCCCATTGAAATGGTAGATAAGGCAAGAGAGGAAAATCCCGACACAGCGCCCGAAGACCTCATGATAGATATTATTTTCTGTGACGATCCCGATACTATCGAAGCAAATACCTATCAGAGATACGTTCACCATACGGCTCTTGAGCTTGAGGAAAAGTTCCCCGATTATTTCAACGTTGAGCATTATAATATAATCAGAAACCCCTCGTCCGTCTCCAAATTCAAAACCAACTCGCTGTCTCAGATATACACGACCAGCGTTATAGTTTCGTTTGGAACGGAATACAGAGTTCACAACGTTCAGTCCTTCTATACCTTCAACGAGGGTGAGACCGAGACTCCTTGGGCGTATAACGGAGAAAAGGCGTTCGTTGCTTCCATTCTGGCAGTTACGAGAGCGGAATCTCCCGTCGCCTGCATTACGACCAATCACGGCGAGGCTTTTGACGACTCTCAATTCCTCAATACTCTTATTGACGCGGGCTATATAGTTCAGAATCTTGACCTCGCGGCTGATGAGATCCCCGAAAAGTGCCGCCTTATCGTAGTGTTCGACCCCAAGAGCGATTTCACCGTAGCTGACGGCGTCGCTGATATCGACGAAATAGAGAAGCTTGATAAATTCCTTGACGGAACTAATTCCATGATGGTATTCATGGACCCCGATACCCAGAGACTTGAGAACTTCGAGGAGTATCTTGAGGAGTGGGGAATAAGCTACGACAGATATACCGACGATGCGGGAGTAGAGACCTCGCACAGAATAATGGATTCCTCTCAGGCGTTGACCGTTGACGGATATACCTTCAAGGCAGACTACGTTACGGCGGGAACAGGAGCAGCCTTTACAACGGATATGCGCTCGCGCCCCGTGCCTCAGAGTATAATATTCAAAAACGCAATGTCCATCTCCTATTCCGACGTATATAGCCCCACGCACTATGCGCCCGAGGAGAACAGCACCGATGAGGACGACGTAGCGTACGATTACGCAAGCTATTACGCCAACGGAACGTCAAGAGCGATTTTCGACGTGTTTACGACGAGCGCAAAGGCTGAGGCTTACGCGGGCGGCGTGCTCAGAGAATCCGCAAGCGATACCAATAAGCTCAAGCTTATGACGGTTTCTGTCGAGAACAGAACCACGCAAGAGGATAACTACCATACCGTAAACGAGGCGTCCTACGTGCTTGCTTGCGGCTCAACCGATTTTGCGTCAAGCGCGCTGCTTCAGTCAAACTCCTACGGAAATACGAATCTTCTTCTGACAGCCCTTCGTACTATAGGTAAAGAGCCCGTTCCCGTCGGACTTGAATTCAAGCCCTTTGCCGATCTTACCATTGATACGATAACTACCGCCGAGTCTACGCAGTATACCGTAGTTCTCACCGTCGTACCCGTTCTTGTAGCGGCTATTACGGGAATAGTGGTCATCGTTAGGAGAAAGAACAGATGATAAAAAAGAAATCAACGCTTATGAAGCGGCGCAAGGCGGCTATAATAGCGGTGGCAATAGCTATTGCCGTGCTTGCCGTAGCGCTCGTGTTCATATTGGATTACGTTAAGACCACCACGGTTACCGACCCCGCCGACGGTACGAATTACTATATCCGCTATAAAAACGATATTTACGCGCTTTACGATACGGATAGAAAGACGGTAATGCCGACGGAGGAGGAATACGGCTATTACGAGACCCATGCGGGAACGCTGATAGACGTTGACGCCGAGACGGGCGAGTATGAGATAATCGCCGTGGTCGATACCGAGGGTAACGAGCAGGTCGGCTTCAATCAGCGACTGCTCATGTTCCCCCATATTGAAAAATCAAATATAAGACAGCTTGAGGTCAATAATGAATCGGGAAGCTTTACCTTCGTCAGATATAACGTTGAGACGGGTAAGGTTGACGATTCCGCAGACTTTATAATCAAGGGCTCGCCTCTTACGGTTTACAATCAGGAGCTTTTCGCGTCTCTTTACGTAAGCGCGGGTTATACGCTTACCACCAGAAAGATTCAAGACCCTATAAAAGATGAGAACGGAGAGTTCTCGGAATACGGACTCGTTGCCGAGAGGAGAACGAGAACCGTAGTTGACGAGGACGGTAACCCAATTCAGCTTAAGGACGAGAACGGAGCGTTCGTTTACGGCGAGAGCGGATATCCTCTTTACGAGAGTGAGGAGATAGATTACGTTCCCGCGTACTACGTGCTTACCGACACCTCGGGAAATAAGTATAAGGTAATTATCGGTGACGCGCTTGTAACGGGCGGCGGATATTACGTTCAGTACGTCGATATGAGCGGCGAGGAAGAGGTAAAGAGAGACGCGGTATACGTTCTTGCATCCGATTTCGGCGATTCAATGCTTGCCGCAATTGAGGATTACGTAACTCCTCAGCTTACGTACCCCATGGCAATGAACGACTACTTTGACGTTGAAGATTTTATTATCTTCAATAAGAATCACGCATACGTTCCGGGCACTTCCAATGACGGCGAGGAAAGTGATGCTGATAATAGTAACACTGAGAACAGTGAAGGCGAGGAAGAAAAGGAAGAGGATATTACCACCCAGAAGTATCTTGATCCCGTGGTCGGCTTCGATTATATCGACCTTACCGAGAGAGAGAACACTATACGCTCTAACGAGCCTTACGTTTTCTTATCCTCCTTCAAGCTCAGCGGATATCAGGCGTCCAACGATAAAATTAACGCTTGTCTTCAGGGGCTGTACGACCCCGCGTACGTCAAGGTCGTTAAGTTTGATCCGTCTAAGGAGGACTTCATAAAATATAAGCTTGCGTTTGAGGACGGAGTGGATAAGGACGGAAAGCCCGAGTATACCATTTATCCCGAGCATATTATATCCTATAAGTTCGATACCAAGGACGAAGACGGAAACGTTAACGGAACGGTGTATAATTTTATCTACGTCAGTGAGGTGACCGAGAAGGGAACGCGCTATGCGTTTACCGAGATATACGACACCAAGAAGGACGGAAGCATGGGTGAGATTCTTTACGACTATAAAATGATAGTTGAAATAGAAGACCATAGCCTCGAATTTCTCAATTGGGACAGATACGATTGGATAAATTCAAGCTACTTCAATCTTGGTATTGCCTTCTGCGATAAAATAACTATAAGCACTCCCGATTACGATGCGGTCTTCGAGCTTGACAATAGCGAGAGCGATTCCGTTGATTCAATCAATTCCACGCTGCTTAAGGTTATCGGAAGTGATTCCGAGGGCAACGAGAAGACAACCTTCTCTCAGCTTAAGGTCGTCGATGAGAGCGGAAACCTGTGGGTAATAACGGGTACGGAGATAAAGTGCTATAATTCCGAAGGAACGGAATATACCAAGATAAAATCCGCGCACTACGATTACAACGTTATGAAAACTCAGGTAAGAGTTTTTGACGGCTATATTCCCGCGGCGGACGGAAGCAGAGTTTACGTTGACGCAAATCAGGTGAGAATTGTCTCGGATACCGAAACGGTATACGTGAGATACGATACCAATCTTTTCAGAAAGTTCTATCAAACCTTGCTTTACGCTTCTATTTCCGATTCTTACGAAATGAGCGCGGAGGACGAGGCGGCACTTATAGCTGACGAGTCAAAGCTGTTGCTTACAATGACCGTGCTTAATTCCGAGGGAGAGGAAACGGTATATAAGTTCTACCGTCTTACGAGCAGAAAGGCTTATATAACTATCAACGGAAACGGCGGCTTCTACGTTATTTCCGACCGAGTAGAAAAAATAGTCTCCGACTGTCAGAAATTCTTTGCGGGCGAGCTTATTGACGCTACTTCCAAGAGATAAAAAATATCCTTTGTGACCTTAAGGACACGAAACGAGGACCGAGTCAATTGCTTTTTAGCTTTTGACTCGGTCCTTTTTTTGCGACGGGTAGCCTGCTTTTATGCACCGAAGGTGCAATTCATGAACGGGGCAAGAAAATTTAACGTTTGTTTTTTAAGCTCTCTCAGTTAACCGTTCATCTCCGCTCTCAGCTTGTCGAGGGCGCTTTTTTCTATTCTGCTGACGTAGGAGCGCGATATTTTCAGCGTCTCGGCAATTTCACGTTGAGTCATCGGCTTAGCGCCGCCGAGTCCGTAGCGAAGGGTGATGATGCGCTTTTCCCTTGGCGACAGTACTGTATCAACGCATTTGATGGCGCGGCCCGAGGATATTTTTCTCTCCACGTCGGAAACCAGACTGTCGTCACAGCTTATGACGTCTATGTAAGTTAACGGATTACCGTCGCGGTCAACGTCGATGGTATCGTTGAGCGATATCTCGGACGCTTGCTTTTTCTGAGAACGAAAGTGCATGAGTATTTCGTTCGCTATCCTCACCTAACGGCTCGTAAAAATCCTCTAAAATTTCATCGGGCTTTTTGTCGGAATTGCCGTTATTTCCGCTATTTCCGTCGGGTGGAGTGGGAAATTCATAGTCTCCATCGTTGTGGAAGAGGTAAAGGTGAGCATTTTCACCGTCCCAAACAATTTTGCGGATAAATGTTCTGATAGCAGCACGTTTTTGCTCGACAGTGTAATTGTCAATGCTTTCTCCCATGTTTGCAAGCATCTGACGTATGATGTCAAATTCGATATCGGCAAGGTCGTGCTGTTGAATGATTGCTTCGAGTTCGGCGAGGCGTTTTCTCAACGCTTCGCCTTTTTCGTGAAGTTCATCAATCTGCTCAATAATGTATTTTTCGGCATTAGTGCCTTCCGATTTTCCGAGAGAAATAACGAGGGCTTTAATGTCTTTTTCATTATCTTCGATCTGCAATCTGAGTTTGGCTAATTCAGCTTCATAACCTTCACGATTGCCGCTGATACGTTTTTTGGTTTGCGTGATTTGCTTCGCCATATCAGCGCTCTGTTTGCCAAAGCTCTTTATAGTTTCAATAATCTTGGCATCCAGTGTATTGCCGTTCGCATTTTTCATACTGCAAACATGACCTCTGCTTCTTTCCTTAGTTGTGCAGAGATAAGTGTAGATAGTTTCTCCGGTTGCAGTTTTCCTGTCGGAGAGCTTAGGTCTCATATAATCGCCACATTTACCGCAAACGATCAGACCGGAGAGAAGGGCAACGTGACTTCTCGGCTTGCGATAGTTTTTGGATTTGTTCAGTTCAAGAAGCTTTTGAACTTGAACCCAGGTGGCACCCGGAATAGCACCTAGGTGTTTGCCGACAGAAACGATCCACTCGTTTATTGGTTTCTCCTGAGTGGCTTTTCCAGGACGCTGAAGAGTTCGATTGTATGCCATAATACCATGTTTTCCATCGAACGCTTCCTTATCCGCGAAGAGATCAACATCATTTTCAACGAGGTAGTTGTATGCATCCTCGTCCGCAATCATATAAACAGGATTGGACAATATAGCTTTTATGGCAAAACGGGTAAATGTTTTTCCACGCTTTGTTTTATAGTTTCCATTCATAAGGAACTCATCCGTTTTGGTAAGAGATCCTGTTTCCATGAATTTTTCGAAAATGAGTTTAACCAAATTAAGCTCATCGGGGATAATTTTCAATTTGCAAGCCTTGCGTGTTTTTCCGTCCACCGTAACATTTGATATGCTTTCGGATTCATATCCTGTAGGGGTATTACCGCCAAGCCAACGTCCTGTCTTCGAAAGCTCATGCATATTATCTCTGATACGTTCAGCAATGGTTTCACGCTCCAACTGTGAAAATACAGATGCGATATACATCATAGCGCGTCCCATAGGGGAAGACGTATCGAACTGCTCGCGGATAGAGATGAAGTCAATATGGCGGTTGCCGAGATCTTCAATGAGCTTTGCAAAGTCACCGATGTTACGGCTGATACGGTCAAGACGGTAGACAACAATTGCAGCAAACTCAATTTTCTGTGAGTCATTCATCATTTTCTTGAACTTAGGGCGTTCGAGATTACCGCCCGAAAATCCTTCGTCTTCGTAAACCAGAGCTGCTTCAGCTTCTTCTTCGCTATAATGTGTTGCAATATACTGACGACACATTTCAATCTGGTTTTCAATACTTTCACCTTTGCCAGTGAATTTTGATTTTCTCGAATATATCACAAATTGCTTTATTGTTTTTTTCTTCATGATGCATACCTCGCTATATGTTATGTATGTGGAAGTATTATAACATAAAGTCCGAAAAAATAAAAGTACCTATTGAAAAAAAGACGAATATTTTTTGTAAAACCATCATAAAATCTATAATTTTCTTAAAGAAAGGAGTTGAGACCGATGAAATGTCTTCGAAAATACGACTGGGTAAAGCTGTGTCGGATGCACTTGCCGCCGGGTAAGGGTATTATGGGACAGTGGGCAAGGCTCGCGTCAAAGGCAGCCTTCCGAAAAGGGAAAGCGTTCTATTGCGGATATCACAATGAAGTGATGCCCGGCACTTGGGTTGGCGGCATTGTCGGTCTCAAGAGCATCCTGAACGCAAAGAGCAGAGCCGAGGCTCTTGGTATAATGGATAAGCTTGTTGAACTCGGTTACATCTGCTATGAGCTGGATGAGAAGACCAAGAAGCTTACCTATTGCATCAAGGATTGGGTAATTGAGTGTAGCGGCAAGGAGTGTATGAACGGAGTGGTCTACACCACGGAGGGATACGGCTTCCTATGCTTGACGCGAGATATAACTCAAAGACTTGTAAAGCAACAATATATTTTTGATGAAGCAGACGCATGGCTTGATCTATGGTGCCACACGGCATATGAGGATCCTGACAATGCGTTTTCTTTTTTGGCACCCGCAGTCCAGTATGGAAAGATGGGTGCCGTTTTAACTTTGGAAACCCTCGGCAGACGTTGGCGATGGGAGAAGACGAAGGTGTGGAGATTTTTTAATAAGCATCGGGATGCTTTCGCTCTGCACCGTCTCCCCGGCGCTTACGGATGTCTTATCTTCAATAGATTATTCCCGCGAGGGAAGGCAGGGGAGATTCCAACAGAGAAGGAGATCGCGAGTGTCTTGGAAGAGCTTCGCGGTGCTTCCGGCTGGACAGAGCGATACGGAACGGACAACGAACACTTAAACAGAATGGTTGCCTATAAGAGCCGTAAGCTCACCGAGTCGGAAAGCCGCGTTGCACTTTCGACCGACATAATAAAATACGCGTATCTTTCTCCGTGTTGGGATTGTAAGAACTGTAATAAAGACTGCCTCGGTATCAATATAAATCCGACGGTCGCAAAAACGATTGAAATACGAGGTCCGTGCAAAGCAACGGACGAAATAAATTTTGGAGGAATAAATTATGGCTACTAAAAAAATAAATCTGAATAACAATACCGAGCTTCAGCCCGAGGTCGTACTCGATATGCTGGCAAAGAGAGGTCTGATCGCAGAGAACGGCGCAGATCCCGAGCGAATCAAGAAGGCAAAGCAGGAGCAAAAAAAACAGGCTTATCACAATACCGAAATGCTTCTCAAGCACTATCGGACGATTGCTTGGCTGCTTGAATGTTTGCCAAATATCATTGCAGAGGAGCTTGACGAGAGATTTGAGTCGGTCGATCAGCTCATCGGCAGGCTTGACGTAGAGATGGCATACGGTAATAAGAAGCTCGAGAGCAGGCTTCAAAACGTACAAAAGACGAGACTCTTGCTTGACCGCGTAAACGAGGCATTGACAGTGCTCAAGAAAAAGCCGGGAGATGGAGAGAGGCTTTACGAGCTTATCTATCTGACATACATCAGTCCCGAGAGCTTGACGCACCCCGAATTGCTCTATCGTCTGAATACCTCTTCCCGCCAATATTACCGTTGGCGCGAGCAGGCAATCAACATTCTTTCAATTCGTTTGTGGGCAGCAATTACAAAGCAGGGCGACTTCTGGCTTGAGATGCTGACGATCCTCGATTCTGTGTCTTTGAAGGGGGAAGATTAAATGTCACAAAAAAGGCGAGAAAAAGACAGGGCAAAGCAGATGACAAAGCAATGTGAATGTGTTATAATGGTATCGTCCAAAAGTGGGCAAAGGAATAAACGGGAAGCCGTTTTCAGAGTGAAATTACTTTGAAAGCGGCTTTTTTGTTTGGAATTTTTAGAAAGGAGGACAGGAAAATGAGAAAGCTGCAGACAAAAGTTGGAAAGCTGAAGGCAGGTTATTGGACTGTTATTTCCGCAGTCTCTGCATTGATGATCTCGGTAATGCCCGTGTGGGCGGCGGATAAAACCGTAAATATCTGGGATCGTTTCAGTGCGATCATGCGTGACTTCTACGGTCAGATCCTTGCGATCAGTACCATCGTAGCCGTTACTATGGCGGCAGTTGCTCTGGTAGTGAGAATGGTATCTCGCAACCAAAGAGCAGTGGATGAAGCTACGGCTTGGCTGAAGAGAATCGTGATTACATGGGTGATCCTCAACTCTCTTGGTCTCATCGTTGCTTATCTGCAACCGCTTATCACAGGCGGAAACTACACGGGCTGAGAACATCCAAGTCAAGCACGAAAGGGAGGTGATATCAATTGCTTGACTGGATCTTTGAAGCCATAATCGACTGGGTTGCCAGA
>JAFTXE010000033.1 GCA_017461745.1 Clostridia bacterium
AACGCTTTCAACGACGCCTGCGTGAACGTGGGGGCACTTTGATGCGGCAATGTGTATTCCCATACCCGTTCCGCAGAACAGAAGCGCGCGCTCAAAGTTTCCCTCGGATATCTGTGCGCCAACTCTCAGACCTACTCTGTGAAACATATTTTCCGTGTCGTCGGGGTCGCTGTCGGCGGTAACGCCGAGGTCGGTTATCTTCCAGCCCTTTGCCTTAAGGTGTGCTACTACCGCTTCCTTCAAGGGATATCCCGCGAAATCCGCGCCTACTACCAAGTATTTGTCCTTAACTGTTTTCATGTGTTTTACTCCTTTGTATTTATTATTTTTGCGGCTGACGTCAGCCAATTTTTCGCAAAAAGCTCATGACCTCTGAGACTCAGATGTATGCCGTCGGGCTCGTACAGAGAATTTACGTCCTCTTTTGCTATCCATGAGTGAGAAAACAGAGGTATGCAGTATTCATTGGCAATATTTTTCAGTACACAATTGTACATTTTTATGTTATCATTAGATTGGAGCTTGTACTGAGACGTAAAGCTCTTGGTAAATCTCTCCTCATGTACGGGAGATATCTCAAACAACAGCACCGATGCTCCTGCATTTAACGACCACTCTACCATTGCTCTTACGTTGCGACCGTATTCCTCAATGCCGACCTGATGCAGCTCCTCTCTGTCAACGCTTACCGAATCGTTAGCGCCTATCATGATAGATACTATATCGGGCTTGAAGGAGTTCAGCTGCATTTTTGAGGAATGGAGAATAGTCGAGGAAGTACCGCCCGACACCGCTCCGTCAAGGGCTTTAAGCTCTGCCGCTTTTGTTACGGTGCGTCTGTATCCGAAATTGTCGCTGGTGAGTGAGTCTCCAAGGAATAATACTTTTTTGCCGTGAAGGGCTTTTATCTCTTTTTCGTGGCTTTGGCTGAGCATTTCAGCTCTTTGCGTGTGTATATCTTCAATTTTGTCAAGAAAGGCTTGAAGCTCTGCGTCGCTTATATCTACTAAGGGGCGAAGGACGTCAAAGCTTGCGGGATAATTGCAGACGCTGTTGTGAAGATTAAATCTTATAAAAAATTCTCCTACCATGGTTACCTCATATTGTGAATTCGTGAGTTCCCGCTGTGAGCGTCTGTCCCTTGTAGCTGACGGAGGTATCACCTTCAATAGTTACGGTGAGCAAAATGCCGTCGCCTGACCTTTTCCAATGCACCGACACCTTTCCGTTGTCGGCAAGATAGCTACCCTTAGCGTACGTCAGATGCTCGAAGTAGTACGGTGACAGAGTAAATTCGGGGACGCTGTTATCGGTTTTGTCGTGACGAAGTCCGAGGACGGTCTTTATAAGCCATGACATAAAGTCCGAGTACATATGATGGTTTCTTGAATTGTACTCGCCGTTTGAGAGATATTCGGTCCACCATTCCCAAAGGGTAGTAGAGCCAAGGTCCATACACAAGCGATAGCTTGGAAATCCCTCCGCCATGATTATTCTGTAGGCATATTCTTCAAGCCCGCACTTGTTCAGGGCTTCATAGAGACAACGAACACCAAGTATTCCGCAATCATGATGGAAGTCTTTTTCCTCAACGAGCGCTTTTAGTTGCTGCTGTAGCGGCTCAAGCTCACGGTACAATCCGTGATAAATCAGTATCGCAACTGCCGCCTGCTTGTTTATTGTGCATCTACCGTCATCTGAGATGTAGGTATCGAATATCTTTTTCTCCCAATGGGCAGCGCGGCTTAGATATTCAAGGCGAAGCTCCTCGTTATTTGAGATTTCTGCGGATAGTGCGGCAATCTTGCAGTATTTGTTTATGAGCACCGCGTCAACGAAGGCTACGGGAATATCCGCGCGGTTTCCTGCCGTTGCCCAATCTCCGAGCCCGAAGGTTACCCAACCGTTTGCGTCCTCGCGCGTACGCAGATAATCAAGATAGAGTTTCATATACGACAGTGAATCCGTAAGAGCGTCAGCTTTTCCCGTGTGCAGATAAATTCTGTAGGGAAGCTCGAAAAGTATTCCGTCGGAAAGCGGTCCGTTACCCCAGTGATATCCCCAACCCGACGTTGGAATTATTCCTGGAAGTGAGCCGTCCTCACGCATAGCGTCATGAATATCTACCAACCACTTGCGTGCAAGACCTTCAAGCTTGAAGTCGGTAAACATCTGTTCAGCGGACATATGAGCGTCGTTTGTCCAACCGAGCTTTTCACGAGTGGGACAGTCGGACAGAAGATAAAACATATTGGAGTAGCAGGAATATCTTCCCGCACGGAAAAGTCTGTTGAGAATATCGTTTGAACAGCTGAATTCGGTAAGAGCCCGTATTGCCTGATGCACGAAGACACCTTGAACGGTAATATCGTTAATATCGGTGACGCCGTCAATTTCGATATAACGGAAGCCGTGATATGCAAATTTTGGCGACCACGTCATTCTTTTTCCGCAACAGACGAATTTATCTGTCTGAAACTCGCTTTCGGGGAAGAAACGCGTAAGTCCTTCAAGCTCAAGCGTATTATCCTGCTTTATTCTCTCCGCATAGCGTATAGTTAAAAGCTGACCTCGCTTGCCCGTTACCGTAAGTCGTATGTAGCCGGAAATGTTTTGTCCAATATCGAAAACGTATTTGCGTTCACCTATTTTGTGAATCTCCTTTACATCGAATACCGTATCCTCTCGGATCGGTTCGCAAAGACATTCACGGAATACACCCTTGGGTGCGGTATCATCCTTGCGCGCATATTCCCACGAGGAATCGTCGAAATCGGAAGAGTTCCAATTTGGGTCATACAGCGTACTGTCGAAATGCTCACCGCTTCTGAGCGCATTAAAAACAACGGCGCTATGGGGACTGCATTTCCAAGAATCATCGCTGACTAAGATATCTTTGCCGTTAACCGTAAGTCGAAGGATAAATTTTGGAAGGTCACGCCATTCTGCTTCGTTGTAATTCCATGGCGTCGAGAATTCCTCGTTGTAGCACCCATTTCCGCAAATCACGGCGGCGGTATTTTCACCCTTGACCAAAAGCTCGGTGACGTCGTAGGTAAGATACCATAGCGTTTTGTTGTATTGACTTACGGGGGCGGTGAACAGGTCGGGAGAAATAAGCTTACCGTTAATATAGTAGTAAGCGTATCCAAGGCCGCAAACGTATATCTTGGCTTCTCCGAGATGCTCTACGGTGAATTTTTTTCGAAACATCGGGGCGTGATTTTTGCCCGTAAATGCGGGATCAAACTGAATATCGGGCTTTATAAAGCCTATTTTGTCAAAGACGTTTTTCATCTTCATTTCCTTTCTGCTTTTCAAGTGAGCTTTCATTTAATTTTATTTTTCTGTACTGTGTTGGCGTAATTCCCTCTGTACGCTTGAAAAAACTATTAAAATATTTGGATTTTTTAAATCCGAGTATTTCGGAAATCTTTCCAATGGAAAAATCCGTGCGCAGAAGATAGTATTTAGCCTTCCTTATCTGGTTGTCGTTAACGAGCTGGCGGAAGGATTTGCCGAATTTTTGTTGGAGGATACGATTAGTTTGAGCCACGCTGTAATTAAGGCTTTCGGCGAGGCGTGTAAGGGTAATATCACTATCAGACAAATAAAGCATGAAAAATTCAATTATCATAGGAGTGAGATTTTTCTTAGACGTCATTTTACCCAAGGTCAGAGTTCCAACTTGAGATAGCGTTTCAAGCAGGGTGGACATGAAGAAATGGCAAGCGGCTGTAAGCTCCTGATATAACCATATTTTGTTGTCGTGAGCTTCCTTGTAGCACTTACATATGTTTTTTACTCTGATAAAAGAATCAACACTTTTTTCGCTTGCAGTAATTTCACGGTAGGCGCAATCGCGCATAAGCTTATCTATGGCGGTTTCAATTGTGTTGGTCTGCTCTATCGTGTATGATAGGCGTATGCTTGAATGCTTTGCGTCCTCAGATGCTCTTATGATACAGTGATCGACCCCTGGAGGTAAAAGAGTATACGTGCCCGCATGATAAGTTCTTATTTGATTGTCAAAGTCTACGTCAATACTTCCGTTTTGTATGAAATAAAGCTCCCACGTGTCGTGGGTGTGACGCAGAGGAACTTCACGAAGCCAATGATCCTTGAGAAAATTATTATCGAAGATCATATTGAAATTCATATCAAAAATACGAAAGTTGAAGAAATCGTATTGTTCAAAAAATTGCATATTGACCCCCTTATTTATTTATATCACTAATTCATAATAACATATTTTCAAAATATTATCAAGACGAATTTTGTGGAAATGCCCAAAAATGCCTTCTGTTAATCATTTGATATTTAAAAATGACATTTTCAAGGGTGTTTTCTGTAATTACGAGGTGTACTGAAATGTTAAATAAGCATCTTATAGCAAAAACAGCCCCCGATACGAGGGTTGAAAATATCGTATTGTTTAAAGACTACAGAATAAGCGTTCTGTACGACAGATTGATTCGTATCGAAAGAGACGTTAACAAAAAATTTTGTGATAAAGCTACTCAGGCTGTATGGTTCAGAAATATGCCGTGCGTGGATTTTAGAGTAGCTGCCGCGGATAAATACATAGACGTAATTACCGAAAAGATCGCGTTGCGGATTTACGAGGATTTTTCAAGATCCTATTGTATTGTTGACGGAAAGAAAAGAACTCTTGACAATAAGGATAACCTTCTCGGAACTTACCGTACGCTTGATGCGTGTGATGGCTGTGAGAAGGTGGAATGGAGCGGAGAAAGAGAAAAAATACGTTTGGAAAATGGTGTCATATCTCGTAGCGGAGTCGCTGTATACGATGATACGTCTTCACTTATCCTCGGAGAAGACGGCAAGCTTTATTTGCGTGATGACGATGATCTTGACTTGTACGTTTTTGCTTACGGTACGGATTACCGTGCCGCTATAAAAGCGTTATACGGAATATGCGGAGCAGTTCCCATGATTCCGAAATATGCTCTCGGTAATTGGTGGAGTAGATACTATGCGTATACAGAGAGTGAGTACCTTCACGTTATGGACAGGCTGTCAGGCAGAGACGTTCCTATTACGGTAGCTACCGTAGACGTTGATTGGCACTGGTTTTTGGACCTTGATAAGGCAAAGCAGATTACGGCGCAGGGCAAGAATGACGAGTATCACGGCTTTGCGGACGGAAAGGTATGGGGCTATACGGGATACAGTTGGGATACAGATCTGTTTCCCGATTATAAGGCTTTTTTGAAAAAGCTTCATGACCGTGGACTTCACGTAACCCTTAATTTGCATCCCGCTGATGGCGTGAGATATTACGAGGACAGCTATGCGGAAATGGCAAAGCGCATGGGTGTCGAGCCTGATACTGAGACGGTTATTCCATTTGATTTTACTGATGAAAAATTTATAAACGCTTATTTTGACGTATTGCATAAGCCTTATGAAAAAGAAGGTGTTGACTTTTGGTGGATAGATTGGCAGCAGGGAACTAAAACGGCAATGCCGGGATTAGATCCTCTTTGGGCGCTCAATCATTATCATACGCTTGATAATGCAACGGAGCATTCTCCACTGATACTTTCGAGATACTGTGGCGTAGGTGCGCACAGATATCCGCTTGGATTTTCGGGAGATACACACGTTACGTGGAGCTCGCTTGCGTATATTCCTTATTTTACATCAAATGCTACCAATATAGGATATACGTGGTGGAGTCACGATATAGGTGGTCATAAATCTGGAATAAAGGATGATGAGCTTTACGTAAGATATGTTCAGTTTGGTGTATTCAGTCCGATAAACCGCTTACATTGTACTAAAATGGAATGCGCAACAAAAGAACCCACCGTTTATATGGGGGGCTCGGGAATGATTGCGGAGGAATTTTTGAGGCTAAGACATAAAATGATACCGTTCTTGTATTCTGCGGCGTATGATACGGCGCATAACGGAGTGGCACTTATTGAGCCTATGTATTATGAATATCCCAACGAAGCAAAGGCGTACTCATGTCCCAATCAATACTTTTTCGGAGGTCAGCTTATAGTTGCTCCCGTTACGTCTCCGGCTGATAATAGCGGATTGGCAAGGACTAAGGTATGGCTACCTGAGGGAAATTGGACGGATATATTTACAGGTGACGAATACTCAGGAGGCGGTTGGTTTGATATGATACGTTGGCTTGATACCATTCCTGTTCTTATTAAATCAGGAGGATTCTTTGTTTTGGACGGAAGACGCCATACTAACGATATATCAAATTCGGATAGCCTTAGCGTGATATGCAGTAACGGAAACGGTAATTATAAGCTCTACGAGGACGGAGCAAATGGAAGCGTAATTACCGAATTTAATTCCGAGAGTGAATTGGGAAGACAACGAATAACGGTTAGCGTAATGGGCGATGAGGCAGTTATTCCTAACCGCACACTGCGTTTGGAGATGAAAAATATTCGCAACGGAGATGTTAGAGTAGTTGGGGCTGACGACTACGAAACGGATGAGGACGGATGTACTGTGATATTAATAGGGAATGTAAAGGTAGGAGACAAGTACGTAGTAACGGTGGATTATCAGCCCGATGTAAAAGCGTACAGAAATCAAAGGATACTATATGCGCTTCAGCGAATAGAAGGAAGCTATGAAAAAAAGAATACAATATGGAACAAGGCTCTCGTATTTTCAACGGAGGAAATGAAAGAATATATTAAATCGCTTGATTATCTTACCGCAAGGCAAAAAAAGCGCCTTATGGAAGCGTGGTAATTAAGCACACTAAACTTGATATAAGCTTGATTAGCCGTGGTGAACAATCTAAACTATTTTGATTTTTGGATAATCTCCGTGAAGCGCTACTGTAGCTAAGATGCCTATTTTTCAATGTCCCTGATAAATAGTACGCTGTCAATTATACCGTACAAATCCTTGGGATTAAATCTGAGTACTAGGCTGTTATCTCGTTAATTATGTTTATAGCATTATTGGAATAATTTGTCGTTTGTTAAAAGTTTTTTATCTCTCAGCCGTAGAGACCGATTTATGCCCGTTCGTAGAATGTAAATGTTGGCGGTATATCGTAACAAGTTTTTAATATGTATTCAAGAGTGAGGGCAATCTTGGTAATTTAATATCTATTACATAGCACTTGTGATTAAGCTCAATTATGAGCAGAATTACAGGTGCTTTGTTCTTTTATTTTGAATGGTTCAAAAGTTGAACCATTCGTATGATATAATATCCACGAAATAAAACTTGTTGAAAATTTTTAAAAGGTATCATTAGGTGACACCTTTAGATGATATTATATAATCAAATATTTTAACTGTAACAATAGGTGTTACAGACGTATGCTAAAATATTATAAAATATTTTTTTGAAGTCGACATTAGGTGTCCACATCAAGTGATATAATATAGCCGTACCAGAAGGGAGTGACGATAAATATGACTGTGAAACAAACTATTTTATCGAACTGTTCATTAGGTGAACACTTAACGTAATATAATGCTTTTATAGGGAGATATAACAGCTTGTCCTATACTTTAGCAAGCATAGCAAACGTGGCTACGCCCATTTGCTTACAGACTTTAGGGGCAGGTACCCTAATACCCAGAGAGGAGGAATTTATTGAAGCAAGAAAAGGTAATAAGATTTAAGGTTACACAAAAGAGAAAAGGAAAGAATTGAAAAAGCAGCTTTTAAGAATGGGCGTACAGTCTTATGCTTTAGATGATTGCGGATATACGTATGCCGCAAGAACGGAGAAATTATTCCTTCTGACACTATTGCCCAAATGGGCAGAACGATAAAAAAACGAGTTATTGACGAATCGCTGCCATATTTATACAATGTGGTTGAAAAAATGTTAAATTTATGGTATAATTAAGATATCAAATTTTTAGGTGAGAAATATGCTTGCCTACAAATACATATCAAAATAAAAATTCGGCTCGGTGATAAAGCTAAGTCGATAATACAGCACGAGAATATAGCGATTTGTTGATCACGCATACCTATCCGCTTTATAAGATTGGTGAGGCGTATGAACTGTTTGAAAAATAAACGCGGCGGAGTTATTAAGGTTGCAGTGGGGTGTTGGAACCTGACAATACTAAGCTAATAGCTAACGAGATCTGGTAGTAGTTTTAGAAAGAGGAGAATGAAAGATGTATTATGTTTATAGATTTATTGACAAGAAAAAGAATATCATTTATGTTGGAAAATCAAAGCAAGAATTGGAAAAGCGTTTTAAAGGTCATAACCATTTACCAAATACATGTTATGAGTTAACATATAAGATTGAATATATCGAGTGCTCAACTGAGTCTGATATGTCAATTAAGGAAATATATTATATTAATAAATTTCGCCATGATGGTGTGTATTTCAATATATTAGATATGACGGATGTTCCTGTGGGTGTTGAAATTACTGATAAGTGGAAGCAATATAAAGGTCCGCTGCCAGAGCAGTTTCGAAATTCGATTAATTTTACCAAGGGATATGCAAATCACAAAGAAGTTAGATATAACCAAGATGGAAGCATTAGTCAAGTTAGATCTTACAAAGAAAAAGGGAAATCTACTTTTGTTTACGGTTTAACCAACAAAGAGGTAGACAAAGTTTTAGATTCATTAATTGCAAATCTGAATGCTGCCACTAATGAAAATCAAAAACAGATTCGTTTTAGAAATTTACTATTGTTTTTTATTGGTATTAATATTCCACACCAATCTGCATATATATTTTCTTTGCGATATTGTGATGTGTTTGATGAAAATGATGCTTTTAGAGATTTACCATTAACTCTTTCACGGGAAAACAAGGACGAGGTATTGTATGTTCCAATAAAAGAATCGGTGAAGCAACTTATTGCTGCATACGTGAATCTATATGGAATGAATTATAAGAATAATCGCGATGATTATTTTTTTGTAACTCGACAGCATCAAATTATGACACAAAAAAATTATGGAAGGATTCTTGAAACTGCGACTCAAGAGAAAAGAATCCAAAAGAATGTTGGCTCAGAAACCCTTAGAAAGACATATTTTCTAAATGTATATCGTACTGCAAAAGATAAACTCAATGCTATCCTTTTCTTGAGCAAGTTTTCCGCAGGAATGCGAGATGCTTCGATTATTAGATATCTTAATCTAACGAACGAGGACATTGACTATGATTATTAT
The DNA here is from genome assembly GCA_017461745.1 of Clostridia bacterium. Lineage (GTDB taxonomy): Bacteria > Bacillota > Clostridia > Oscillospirales > CAG-272 > HGM12713. Next base: position 9,180 of record JAFTXE010000033.1, read on the forward strand.
TTTAGTGAAAAATTCTCAATTGGAAATATCGATTTAACGCAGATCAAGTGTATAAATCAAAAATAATGCTGCATTGAGAGGCTTTCTATAATAAGATTTTCCGCTTTTGTGTGTTAATAAATTCGAAAGCACAAAAATCCATTTAAATAATGGTGATTCTTAACTTGGAGAATTACTGTAATCAGTATGCAAAAGTATTTCTGCCCTTTCGATGATGCGATCAAAGTCGCGGTGGAATGTAGTTATTATTAGTGTAAAAAGGAGAAAAGAATGTCAGAAGAAGCGGTATATCATCATTTGATTCCTCAAACATATATGAAACCTTGGTGTTTTAGTGGCAAAACAATTTTAGTCTATGATAAACAAAATGGATGTTGGGATGAACGTAACATAGAAAATATATGTGGGATAAATTATTACCATTCGATTCGAGCAAACAGCTTATATGTTACGCCAGAAGCACTTGAAAAGATTTTCGGCTTTTTAAGCATATATAATATTTCTTGTAACGGTATTAAGTTAGATACGCTTGAAGCTATGCATCACAATTATCAATACTATGATGAATGGGAGATTAGATATCCCAAGGGTGCCCTTGTACCCAAAAAGCAAAGGAATGTTTTTAAAACCCAAATACAGCAAGCTAAATTTAATGATATTGAAGAACAATGGAGCAGAAGATTCGAGAACGGTTGGGAAAAACTAATTCGAGAAATTGAATCGGTCTTATTGGCTATAAAAAACAGATTACCATTTAAGCTTACAAGACATGCTTTCTCTGAATTGGTTAGATATTATGTTATGTTTGAATGGCGAGGATTTGGTGGCAACTTAGAATATTCTAATGCTTTTAATCAAATTGATGAAATGCTTGCATTCTCAAGTGTGGAAATTCCAAAAGAAGAAAGAACATTATCCTTTTATACCAATGTGTTGGAAGAAATGAAGCACAACTTGTTGGTTAAATATTTCGATTTGTTCCAAGATGGTAAGGGAATGATGCAAACATATAAACAGATTTTAGAAGATAATTGTACAGCAGTATTTTTGATTGCATCTCAAGGATCTAATTTTTTATCATCAGATAATCCGTGTTTTAGGTTTAAAAATGAAAAAGATGAAATAGTTCCTTTTTTGTTGCACTACCTCAATTAGCAATTATACTTCCTAAAAAAGATAAGGAATCACCAAACGAATACTGTATTAATGAGTTGAGTTTAGATGATATGAAATATTATAACAAACAAATTTTCACAAACTCTAAGAATCTTATTTTAAATAATTGTCAAATAGATATAAATGAGTTGATGAAACAATAATCAATAAACAGGTGGTAATCGCGAGTTGTGGCACCGCCTAAAATACTATCAGAAAAATAGCCAGAAATAAGCCAAAAATCTCCGCAAGTGGTCAAACATGTGGTCAAAGGCGAAAAAAGGGCTTGTTCAACCCTCGAAGTAGGGAAGAACAAGCCTGTTTGTTATATCACGAAAATATATGAAAGTTCCCGATAACCCAAAGAAATGGATCATAGACGAGGATGCCGCAAAGGTAGTCCGTCAGATATACGCTTGGTGTATTGAGGGCAAGGGCAACGAAACCATATCCCGTCTGTTGCAGGAGAGCGAAACGCTTGTTCCAATGGCATATTGGCAGAGCAAGGGATTGAACCGTGGCGGTAAGAAAACACAGACCAATCCTTATAAGTGGTGCAAAACGACTGTAGCTAAAATACTTGAACAACAAGAGTATTGCGGAGATATCATCAACTTCAAAACCTATTCAAAGTCTTTTAAGAACAAAACGAGAATACAGAATCCCGAAGAAAAATGGGTGATATTTAATGACGTACACGAGCCAATCATTGACCGCGATATTTGGAAACAGGTGCAGAAGCTTATAGCCAAAACAAAACGCCGCGCTCCAAAGAAGGAGAACGGCGAGAAGAATATGTTTTGCGGCTTGCTCTATTGTGCCGATTGCGGAAGTCCCTTGTGGTTTAACGTCAATCAGCTCAATAAGTCCATTCAGTATTTCAACTGCTCCAATTACAGAGCGAACAGAGGGACTTGCCCGACTACGCACTATATCCGCGCAGACTCGCTTAAACAAATTGTGCTTTGCGAACTAAGAAGATTGGCGGAGTATCTTATGCACGACGAGGAAGCCTTTGCATACATCTTGGAGCAAAAGACAAACAAGGACTTGCAAAGGGAGAGGAAAGCCACCGAAAGCACCTTGCAAGCCGCCATGGTCCGAAACAACGAGGTTTCTAAATTTTACGAGCGAATCTATGAGGATAACGTAAACGGTAAGATTACGGACGAAAGATTTATGCAGTTATCCCACAAGTACGACACCGAGCAGAACGACTTGAAGAAACAAATTCTTTCTTTGCGGGAACGTTTAAGCGAGCTTGACGGAATGAAAACCTCAAAGGACAATTTCATAAAGGCAGTGCGGAGATTTATGGAAATGCGAACTCTCACACCTGCTATGCTACACGAACTGATTGACAAGATAGAGGTTCATCACATCACAGGAACGGGTAAGTCGAGAGTGCAGCAGATCGTCATTCATTACCGCTTTGTCGGTTGCATCGAAATACCCGACGCACCGCAAGCCGTCTATACCCTCGATACAAGACAAGGCGTTTCTGTTACATATCAAGCAATCGCGGGATAAAATAAAAGGAGCAGAAAATCTGCTCATAAACAACGAAATATTTAAAAACTAAGGCAAAAAATATCGAGTGTTCATCACTTTCGTTATGAACACTCGATATGGTACGAGTGTTCATAACAGACCTAATATTACGGCATAGTGCCGAGGTGGTCGAAACATATTCCCAAAGTACCGAAAATGCTTGTGTTTACAAGGAATTTTGTAACACGAAAGGAATATGATTATGGAAAAGTACATCACTCAAAACGGCATCAAATACGAGCTTCGCGGGGAGCAATACTATCCAATGCTCGAAATCGCAGAGCAAAAGGAACACAAAATCGGCAAATACGGACTTCTTCACCGCGACTACATCAAGCAACACAAGAGAGGTACATACACCACACTTCTCACGGAAGACAAGCTCAACGCACACCTTCACGAAATCGATGTACAAGCCAATGAAATGGTTGAAGCCATAGTTGCCAATCTTGCCCGCGAACGCGGCATAAACGAAGAATTAAAGGCTTCTGATGCACTCAAATGGGTTGCCGAGATGAACAACATCAAAGCAATTGCAGAAGAAATCGTTTTGCGGGAGGTGAGCTATCAATGAAGTCGATCATCAACGAGCTTTGGCACGGAAACATCATACCGCAAGAGGATAGCAGAACGAACTCAAAGGAAATGAAGGAACTACTCGGCTATATGGCAAGACACCACGAGGACTTGGAAAAGAGTTTTACCGACGAGCAAAAAGAGGTATTCGAAAAGTTCCACGATTGTTGGAGTGAGTATATGAGCTTGGCGGAAGCTGCCATCTTTGAATACGCTTTCAAGCTCGGTATGCAAATTGCTATTGAAACATTAACCGAATAACACTTGGCGGCGGGAGCAATCTCGCCGCTTTTCTGTATCGAATTAGAGATAGAACGTGGAAAAATAGAGCGTTGAAAGCCTTTGATTTGCAAGGCTTTTTAAGACCGTTGGTGAGGCGGGCAAGTGTTTTGTATTTATTCCTTTAATTTCGTTTTTTATTTTTCCACGCGGGCGCCTGATGTGTTCACTCTATACAATTTGTGCTTATTCGAGTCAAAACAAGAATAATCCGACACAAATCGGCAAACTGCTATTGAAAAGTTTATATTTTTATGTTATAATACAATATGAGTAATTTTGCTTACAAGGAGATATGAAAATGTCTGAGAAAATTGATATGCCGGATCGTTGGTATTCCACCAAAGAAATTTGCGCTTATCTTGGCATTAGCCGGGATACTATGTTGGCTTGGATTAC
>JAFTXE010000034.1 GCA_017461745.1 Clostridia bacterium
ACGCACGTAAATACATTTTTAGCACTATGTTCGCACTTTCTCCGTGTCATTCTGAGCAGATGAGATTTAGGGGGTGTATCTAATAAACATTGTCGAATTGTACTTTAGGTTCTCCCAATAAAGTGCATACGCTCAGGATGACACAGTGAGAGCGAACATAGTGCGTATATTGAACCCTCGCCCCTACCGCTTTGAGAGGTATCCTACCGCATCTTTCAATAAAAAAAGAAACCCGTAAGAACCGCAGCAGGTTCGTCGGGTTTCCACCTTAGAAAAATGCCGTACTCCCAATTAAGCACAGCACAAAATTCCAACAGCCTTAATATTTATTTTTCACGAGTTCTTTGGGGTATGGGGTCTTTCTCCGAAAGAAAGACCCCAAAAAAACCAATCATAAACTATCTTCCCCGAAAACCGCCTTACTAAATTACTTTCTTCCGTACTGCTCGGTGGGGTCGGTATCGTTTATATTTGCGGGGAGCAGGCGGAAGCTGAATTTCATAGTTTGTTCGGTTATTCTGAACTGTGGGTCAAGCGTAGGTCCGCAGGAGGCAGAGCCTATGCCTGCGTTGCGGTAATCTATATTGACCACGGTCTCCTTAAGGGGAGTAAGCTCGTAGTCGTGGAGCGTTTGGGACAGCTGCTTTGAGGTATAATGACAGCAATTGAAGCTGAAGGGCTTATCCACGCAAAGCGCAAGCAAGCCGTGTCCCGAGAGATTTGAAACGCACGCCCAACGGGTAGACACGTGAGCGCCGTTTTCCTGAGGTCTTATATAATGCGTAAAGTTATCCGACGCGGTAGTTACGTAGCGACCGAGGCTGCTTGCATTATTCATATCCTCATACGACTCCACGGGTCCTCTGCCGAAATATTCAACGCGCTCGTTATGCTCGGGCATACGGAACTCAAAGCCAAAGCGCGGGAATTGAGACGCTTCCTTGTAAAACGCATACTGTCCTCTGTCGGCAACGGTATCTATTCTGACGCCGCCCTCGGAATACACGGTATACGTTATATCTATTCTGAGGAAGGGAGCGAGCGCGTGCTTGGACATAGTGAGCTTTGATTTGAGTATTGCCTGCTTATCGCTTATCTCGACGACCTCAAAGGAGTGGCAATCTATAACGGGAGCGCAATATCCCATTTCCTCCCAATTCTTTTTCAGCTTTCTGTCGTTATCCGTAGGCGCGCGCCAGACGGTAGGAGTAATTGCTGACGCAAGCATTTCTCTGCCGTTGTCAACGATAGACTCAAGACAGCCGCTGAGCTTTCCGAAGGTATAAATCGTCTCGCCTGCCTTAACGATAACGTCGTCCTTAGCCCAAACGGAGAGCTCCTTGTTGTCGAAAATACTATCAAGCACCGTGGGCTTGTCTGCGTGCTCTGCCGCAAAGCTTATCTGATGTGAGCCAACCTCATAAGCCGCATCAGCCCACGGAGTTGCCGTGTTCTGACGCATGGAAATATTAAGCTCGCCGCCCATGGATTTATCTATGCCCGAAAGGTCGATATAAAGCTTTTTGCTCATTCCTGCCTTAATAGCGGGGGACGGTATAAAGCCTTGCTTTAGGAGCTTGCCCTCTCGGCAGAAGCTCCAATAGAGCGAGTAATCCTCAAGTCCCGTAAAGAACTTCATATTCTTTAAGCGGAAGCTTCCCTCGTTGATATCCGCCTCGGTTATCTTAAAGGGAGCGAGCACCTGCTTGTATTCAAGCATTCCCGACGAAGGACGTCTGTCGGGGAATACCATTCCGTCCACGCAGAAATTGACGTCGTGAACGGGCTCGTTGAAGTCGCCGCCGTATACATATTTCGGATTATTGTAAATATCGTCACCCATGGCAACAGAATGGTCGCAAAATTCCCAGACACAGCCGCCGAAGAAGCGGTCGTTTGAGTAAATGAGATCCCAATAAGCCTTGAGGTCACCCGGGCCTACGCCCATTGCGTGAGCGTATTCACAGAGAAAGAGCGGAATATCCTTCATAAGCTTTTTGTCGAGATAATACTCCTTGCACTCCTTGGGCGCCCAATACATATAGCTTGAAATATCGCAGCACTTCTGATCGCGGTAAACGTTGTTCACGGGCTGCTTTGCGGGGTCGCCGTAACCGAGCTTATAAATAGCGTGGCGACGGGAGAAGTCCTCGCAGTGAACGATACATTCGGGCTGTCTTGCGTGGAAATAGTCGTAAGCCTTAGCTTGATTTTTGCCGACGCCCATTTCGTTGCCGACCGACCACATAATGATGCACGCATGGTTCTTGTCTCTCTCAAATAAGCGCTCGCATCTGTCGAGGAACGCCTCGGTCCATTCGTCGCTGTTGGTAAAGTAGTCCCAATAATTGACGACGGACGCGCCGTGAGTTTCTATATCCGCCTCGTCGATAAGATAAAAGCCAAGCTTGTCGCAAAGTCCCGCAAATCTTGGGTCGTTGGGATAGTGGCTGGTTCTTACGGTATTTATGTTGTGGCGCTTCAAGATATAAAGGTCCTCGGTCATATGAGCCAAGGGAGTTGCCGCGCCCAAAATGGGATGGCTGTCGTGGCGGTTGATACCGCGCGCCTTTACCTTCTTGCCGTTTATATAAACTATGCCGTTCTTTATCTTTAAATCCTTGAAGCCTACGGCAAGGGCTATATATTCCTCACCGCAATTTATAATCAAGGTGTAGAGGTCGGGTATCTCGTCGCACCAGAGCATAGGAGCGTCCACCTTGATTTCGGGTACGCCGTCAGTAGTAGCCACGCCCGACGCAACCTGCTTGCCGAGAGGGGAGAGAAGGCGATAGGAATATTCAAGACTTGCCGTCGCCTGCGTTTCTATTTTCAGCGTACCCTCGGAATAGTTCTCCGTCAGAGAGGGGCGCAAATAAATATCGGAGATATGCGCTTTGTCGCGAATAAGCAGATAGACCTCGCGGAAAATGCCCGAAAGTCTGAACTTGTCCTGATCCTCAAGGTAAGAGCCGTCGCACCACTTGAAAACCACGACCTTGAAATTGTTTATACCCTTGTACAAAAGCTTGGTTATATTTATCTCGCTCGTGCTGTGGCTGACTTGACTGTAGCCGGCAAAGACGTTATTGACGAAAAGATAAAAGCAGGAGTCAACGCCCTCGAAGTTGATATATACCTCCTTGTCCCCGAGGTCGTTTAGCAGCGCTATCTCACGGGAGTAAAGCGCGCAAGGGTTATCCGCGGGAACGTGGGGAGGGTCAAAGGGAAAAGGATATCTTACGTTTGTATAGTTGGGCACGTCGTAGCCCTTGTCGGTTACCGTTTGCCAGCTCCTCGGAACACCCATTTTGTCAAAGCCCTCGGTGTTGAAGTCTTTCGACAGAAAATCACCAAGCTCATATTCGTTCTTGCAATGCTTAAAATTCCACTCACCGCAAAGGGAAATAAATCTCCCGCTGTCTGCTCTGTTGTCGGCGACAGCCTTTTTTTCGCTTTCGAAGGGGATAAAATAAGCTCTCGGCTTCTCGCAATTTACGTGAAGCGTGTCGAGGAATTTGTGAAACTTAAAATCAAACATATCAATATATCCTTTCTTTGATTTTTAATCCTATAATCTTATTTTAACATATTACTCATTTTATGGCAATAAACACAATTAAACAATATATGCACAAAATTAAATAAATGTATTGAAAAAACGGCAGTTTTGATATATAATATCAAATAGAACGGACGTTTGACAGTGCTTCAAATTATGATTTGTCGGTCAGAAAAAGTAAGATTTGTATCAGAGCGCACGCCGACTCCGCCGGCTACCCTCATCACCCGCTAACGCGGGAGCTTCCCCCAAGGGAAGCCTTTATATAAGCCGAGCTTTTGCAATTTTGAATATTATTTTTGCAAATCCGTAGGTTAAAATTGGTGTAGATAAAGAAGCAATTACAACCAAGGCTTCCCTTGGGGGAAGCTGGCAAATGGGGAGCCGACCGTGCGACCCATTTGACTGATGAGGGTAGCCGACAAAGTCGGCGTGCTTTTTGCAATAGTGTTACTTTTAAGAGATTGCCGCGGTCGTAAGCTCCCTCGCAATGACAAGATAAGTGCGTATGTCAATAACCATCGCGGTAGGGGAGACCATTGGTCGTCCGCTAAAAAGAATATAATTTTTATTGAATTTTGCCGTATATTTTTGCCGAACACACGCGGACGACCGATGGTCGCCCCTACAGTTTTGAGAGATATCCGAACCGCACCTTTAAATAAAAAAGAAACCCGTCAAACGTGCAGCAGCGTTTGACGTGGTTTCCACCTTAGAAAATACCGTACTTCCAATTAAGCACAGCACAAAATTTCAACAGTCCTAATATTTATTTTTCACAAGTTCTTTGAAGGTGTCGGAAACTTTCTTTCAAGAAAGTTTCTGACGAAAACCCCCCCTCACAAACTAACTTCCAAAAAGGAGAACTATCAATGTTTTCAAACCGAGCGTATCTCAATAAAGAGTCCGAGGAAATAGTTGACACGAGCAAGCCGCTTACGGTAACGAGCTGCGGGTACTACAGAATAGATTCAGGCAGGCTGACAACCGAGCGCCCAAATGGGCGAAAGGACTATCAGCTTCTGTACGTTGCGTCGGGCAAGGCTCATTTTTTCGTAGACGGCAGTATGCGAAACGTGAGCAAGGGCAGCATGGTACTTTTTCGTCCCGACGAGGCGCAGATGTATTACTACTATTCCCAGGATCTTCCCGAGGTGTATTGGGTACACTTCACGGGCTCACAGGTGGAGGAGCTGCTGGCGCGTTACGGTCTGCCCGACAGAGAAAACGTTTTCGAGGCGGGAAGCTCGCCCGATTATCAAAGGCTCTTGCGGCAGATGATACAGGAGCTACAGCTACGCAGAGTAAATTTTGAAGAAATGCTTGCTATGCTTTTGCGACATATTTTTCTTTTGATAAACAGATATTTTTGCGAGGGACAAAAGGCAAGTAATTCCGTTATCGACGAAATTGAAAAGGCGACTGATTTCTTCAATGAGAATTATAACCGCCGCATATCCGTCGAGCAGTACGCAAGGGATTGTCATATGAGCGCCTGCTGGTTTATCAAGACCTTCAAGGAGATAACCAAAATGACGCCCATGCAATATATAGTTTCACTTCGCATAACCAACGCCATGAACCTGCTTGACAATACCAATTACAGTATTTCAAGAATAGCGTCTGCCGTAGGCTATGATAACGCGCTGTATTTCAGCCGTCTGTTTCATAAGCATACGGGTCTTTCTCCGAGCGAATACAAAAATCGGGAGAGATAAAATCAACACTCGTCTATTCTCTGAAATTAGGTGTGTAGCTGCTTTTTGCCGAGTCGTGCGATTGAATAAAGCCCTTAAAGCCAAGCGATACCGCCACGTCTACCACAGAGTCGTATTCAAATTTTGTGATGCGACGTCGGAGATTTTTTGGCGCGTCGGCGGGCGCAAAATCGGGTGTGTACTGACTCATAAGACTAAGCAAAATATCCTCGACGGGCAGTATGCGCGCAAGCGTTTTCAATACTTCAATACTGTCCTTGCGGCATGAGGGCAGGACGAGATGGCGAACTATCATTCCACGGGTCATATTTCCGTCCGCGTCAAAAACGCACTTGCCAACCTGAGCGTACATTTCTTTAATAGCCACCGTCGCCACCTCGGGATAATCGGGGGCGGCGGAATACTCTGCGGCAAGCTCACTTGATATATACTTGAAATCGGGCATATAAATGTCGATAAGACCCGAAAGGCGTCTGAGCGTTTGCAGGCTTTCGTAGCCCGAGCTGTTATAAACCACGGGGATAGCCAAATCGCCTCTGACAGACTCAAGCGCTTCGGCAACGGTGTCGGCGAAATGCGCGGCGGTGACGAGATTTATATTAGCTGCGCCCGCCCTTTGAAGTCCGAGCATTGCCTCGGCAAGCTTTGCGGCGGTGTATTCCGTTCCCTCAACGTCGCCGTGGCTTATTTCTCTGTTCTGACAGAATACGCACCTAAGCGAACAGCCGCAGAAGAATATTGTCCCCGAGCCTTTTTCGCCGCTCAGGACGGGCTCTTCGTAAGGATGCAGATATATTTTCGCAACGCGCGCTTTCCTTTGCTGACCGCAAAAGCCGACGTCGCCGTTTTCTCTCGATGCCCCGCACTCGCGCGGACATAGCTTGCAAATCATGTGTGTCTCCTTTTGGGAAGTTAGTTTGTGACAGGATTTTTTGTCAGAAACTTTCTTGAGAGAAAGTTTCCGACACCTTCAAAGAACTTGTAAGAAATAAATGTTAGGGCTGTTGGAATTTTGTGCTGTGCTTAATTGGAAGTACGGTATTTTCTAAGGTGGAAACCACGTCAAACGCTGCTGCGCGTTTGACGGGTTTCTTTTTTATTTGAAGGTGTAGTTCGGATACTCTCAAAACGGTAGGGGCGAGGGTTCAATATACGCACTATGTTCGCACTATCTGTGTCATCCTGAGCGTATGCACTTTATTGGGAGAACCTAAAGTACAATTCGAAGGATCTTTGCCGCTTGCGGCAACAACCAACTTAGATGGGTAATCTCTTGTGCCTTAAGAAATCTCCCAATAACTATGTCGTTAGTTGCTCCTTCGTCGCAAAGATTCTTCGCATCGTTAATTCAATTCACCCCCTAAGTCTCATCTGCTCAGAATGACACAAAGAGAGTGTGAACATAAATATCAAAATCATAATTTGATGCACCGTGTTCCTGCTCGCCTTGTCATTGCGAGGGTTATCAATATCCGTATTTATTTTTCTTAGCAAAAAGGCAAATCGCACCGACGAGCACTGCCATTGCTTCCGCTATTACGACCGATATCCATATTCCGTCGATACCGAGAATAAGGGGGAGAAGCATTACGGCAAGTATCTGAAAGACAAGCGTTCTCAAAAAGGATATAAACGCGGACGTAAGTCCATCGTTGAGCGCGGTAAAAAATCCCGAGAAAAATATCGCGAAGCCTGCGAAAAGGAAGGAAAAGGCAAATATAAAGAAGCCGTTTACGGTCATTTCAAGAAGGGCGGCGTCGTATCCGACGAAGAGAAGCGACAATGGGCGCGCAAGCGCTATTCCCGCGCCAAGCATACAAACGGAGAATACGGAAAGTATCACTGCACTCCGTTTAAGAATACCGTGTAGCTCCTCTTTATTCCGCGCGCCGAAATGAAATCCGATAACGGGCGCTGTTCCTATGGAGTATCCGATAAACACGGCTATGAATATCATATTAACGTACATCATAACTCCGTACGCCGCAACGCCGTCCTCACCCGCGTACTTTAAAAGCTGAACGTTATATAACATACCGACGAGCGACATGGAGACGTTGCTCATTAGCTCAGACGAGCCGTTCGTGCAGGTCTTAAGCAAAGCCTTGCCGTCAAATTTCGTTTTGGTGAGCTTCAAAAGGCTTGTCTGCTTGCTTGCAAAGTAAACAAGAGGAATTATTCCGCCAACGAGCTGACTTATAGCCGTCGCGACAGCCGCGCCCACAAGACCGAGCGGAAGGATTCCGACCAAAAGCGCGTCAAGAACCATATTGGTAACCCCCGATGCCACCGTAACGGCAAGACCAAGCGTTGGGCGCTCGGCGGTAACGAAAAAGCTTTGAAATTCCATTTGGAGAATAAAAGCGGGAAGCGCCAATAAAATTATTCTTCCGTAAAGCACGCATTGCTCAAGCATCTCGCCCTCAGCGCCGAGAAGCACGGCAATGGGGCGAATAAACGCTATACCGAGAACGGAAATTATAACGCCGATTATTGCAGAGACGTAGACCAGCAGAGAAAAAATTCTGTTTGCTTTGTCTCTGTCCCCCTCACCCATTGTTTTGGAAACGAGAGCGCTGCCGCCCGTTCCGAACATAAAACCGACAGTTCCGAGTATCATCAGGAAGGGCATTATGAAATTGACCGCGGTAAAAGGTGTCTTACCCACGAAATTGGAAACGAAAAAGCCGTCAACTACTCCGTAAATCGACGTAAATACCATCATTACCATCGAGGGCAGAGTAAAGCGTAACAGCCTTCTGTATGTAAAATGCGAAGAGAGTGATATTTTCATTTTACAAGCGTATATTCAAGCATTTCATAGTGAAGCAGACTTCCAACGTCCGTGCCGAGCGGCAACAGAGCCATGGCTATAAAAAGCTCGTCAGAGGTTGCTATATCCTTAAGAGTGGCGTATTCGCCCTCTATTTTTATTACCGTGTAATCCTTGGGTTCCATTTATCGTACTCCTTTTTTAATATCCTCACTATTATAACATAGTATCGTTATTTTTACAAGACTTTCGACAAGTCTTTGCGGCGGAATAATTCAAATTTTGCTTTTTGTATATTATTTCCATTTTTTACCATTAAAGTTTGTCAAATATTTTTCCATAAATTTCCAATAGCCTATTGAAATTTTGACTGTAATATGGTAAAATATGTATGTCAAACAAATACATGGAGGATTAATATGGAAAAAACAATTAAAATCTTGATAGCTGACGAAAACGCCGCGCAAAGACAGTCGCTACAGAACGAATTATGTCGCGCGGGCTACGCTAACATAGAGCAAGCGAGCAACGGGGAGGACGCCTTGACAAAGATACACCGTCTTCAGCCCGACGTGGTTATAATAGACGTATGGCTATCAAAGCTCGACGGTATAGGGGTTCTCAGAAACTGCCGCAACGTTAGCTTCTCAGGCAAGCAGCCGATATTTATCGTCGTATCGATGGTATCAAGTCAAAGCGTTTTCATGGAAGCAACGAGAGCGGGCGCAGACCTTTGTCTGCTGAAGCCCTATAACGTCGAGAGTCTTTGTACTCACATAGAGGCTCTCGTCGAGAACGCAAAGGGAGCGGCAGCGCCCGTTTCCGACGAGAAAGCGCCCGATATAGAGGCTCAGGTCACCAAGATAATACATCAGATAGGCGTGCCCGCTCATATCAAGGGCTACCAATATCTTCGCACCGCAATTCTCTTGACGGTCAAGGACTCGGATATTATCAACAGCGTGACTAAAATCCTTTATCCGAGCGTTGCCAAGAAGTATCAGACGACAACCAGCCGCGTTGAAAGAGCTATCCGACACGCCATTGAGGTGGCTTGGGATAGGGGAGACGTTGATACGCTCAACTCCTATTTCGGATATACCATTCAAAACAATCGCGGGAAGCCCACGAACAGTGAGTTTATCGCCATGATAGCGGATAATCTGAGACTGCAATATAAGCTGTATTAATGCTCCGTATAAGAGCTTCACCTAATGAAATGTTTTCGCTGAAAAGCGCTCTCTGCATCGGAATTTACCACGCCGAATGCAGAGGGCGTTTTTATAATTAAGATATTTTAGTTACTCAAATTATGCTTTGTCGATATAATTACATTATGTAAATAAATCGTAATTTATTTATCTATGTTCGCACTCTTTACGTGTCATTCTGAGCAGAAGAAACTTAGGTGGGGGAACCTGATAAACAGTGCGAAGAATCTTTGCGACGAAGGAGCAACTAATGACATACTTATTGGGAGATTTCTTGAAGCACAAGAGATTACCCATCTGAGTTGGTTGTTGCCGCAAGCGGCAAAGATCCTTCGAATTAAAGTTAAGTGCTCCCAATTTTATGCGTACGCTCAGGATGACACAGTAAGTGCTAATATAGGCTAACTACTCCCCGATAAATTATAATTTGTAAATAACTTTACTCTTGTGACAAAAACGGGCTGACTCAATAGAGTCAACCCGTTGGGGTTATAAGATTAGTTTCATTGCGTTTTTCAATATAGCTTTTTTGGAGTATCTATCAGTCCGACGAGATAGTCAATAGAAACGTTATAATATTTTGCGAGAGTAATAAAATGGTGCATTGGAAGCTCTCGCTTTCCACTTTCGTACATCGAATAATGTTGCTGAGATATGTTTAAAAGGTTCGCTATTTCCAATTGCGACATATCTGCATCTTCTCTGAGGTCTCTAAGCCTTTGGTAAAAATACATATAAATATCTCCAATCCAAGCTTTGAAAAAAGCTCTTTTTGTTTGTTTATACAATTATATCACACATATATACGTATGTAATTGGCATACATACAAATATATGTTAAAATATATTTGTACCCAAACGCATCTTCGTGTCATCCTGAGCGTACGCACTTTATTGGGAGAACCAAAAGTACAATTCGAAGGATCTTTGCCGCTTGCGGCAACAACAAACTTCGGATGGAAATCCTTTATGCTTTAAGGGCACTCCCAATATATACGGTTAGTAGTTGCTCCTGCGTCGCAAAGATTCTTCGCACTGTTTGTTTAGTTCACCCACTGAAGTTTCATCTGCTCAGAATGACACGGAGAGAGTGCGAGCACAGATAACCAACTCCCCGATAAATCATAATTTACGTTTGTTTATCCTCCACAACCAAAACAACCCATCGGCTATCAAACCGATGGGTTATTTTATATTTTTATATTATAATTATAAATATATATTTCAACAAGTTCTTTGAAGGTGTCGGAAACTTTCTTTCAAGAAAGTTTCTGACCGCGTCTCTTGCTTAATGCTTGTGCTTAATAAGCCCCAAGAGCTTTGAGAGCTCCATTACAACGAGCGGAACGAAGATAAGTCCGAGCGCTATGAGATAGAGCGTGGGGGAGAGCAATTCAAGTCCGAAGGCAAATCTCACGGGAGTAAAGAGCACGAGCGCAACCATGAGGATAGAGGCAAGAGCCGCAAGATTGAGCTTACCGTTGGAGAACGGACCAATCTTGAAGAGCGAGTGCTCGGAGCGCATATTGAACGCCTGAACTACCTGAGAGAGCGCGAGAACCATGAACGCCATGGTTTGACCGTGAGCGAGCGAGCCGCCCATTTGTTCACCGACGTAGAAGCCAATGAGGGTGAGAATTGCGAACATACAGCCCTGAAGGATTACGCGGATACCAAGTCCGCCCGCAAAGATTCCCTCGTTCTTGGGCTTAGGCTTTCTTTCCATAACGTCCTTTTCAACCGCTTCCATACCGAGCGCTATTGCGGGTAAGCTGTCGGTTACGAGGTTTATCCACAAAAGCTGCATAGAAAGAAGGGGAGTTTTGTGCCACAAAAGCATTGCGACGAAAACGGTGATAACCTCACCGATATTCGTTCCGAGAAGGAAGCCTACGACCTTCTTGATGTTTGCGTAAATTCCGCGTCCCTCGCGGACTGCCTCAACGATGGTTGCGAAGTTGTCGTCGGTAAGCGTCATATCAGCCGCGCCCTTTGCAACGTCCGTACCCGTGATACCCATAGCGCAGCCGATGTCAGCCGCCTTGAGCGCGGGAGCGTCGTTTACTCCGTCACCCGTCATGGAAACCACCTGACCCTTGCGCTGCCATGCCTTGACTATTCTTATCTTGTTCTCGGGAGATACGCGGGCGTAAACGGAGATACTCTCAACTGCCGCATCAAGCTCGGAGTCGGTCATAGCGTCAAGCTCTGCGCCCGTGATAGCTCTGTCGCCCTCGACGAGAATTCCAAGCTCCTTGGCAATTGCAGAAGCCGTTACTACGTGGTCACCCGTTATCATGACGGGCTTTATTCCTGCCTTGCGGCAGATAGCTACGGCTTCCTTAGCCTCGGGTCTCGGCGGGTCTATCATGCCCACGAGTCCCATAAAGGTAAGTCCGTTTTCAAGCTCCTCCGAGGTGGGAGTAGCGGGTATCTCGTCTATTTCCTTGTAGCCTATGGCAAGAACGCGGAGAGCGTACTCGCTCATTTTCTCGGTCATTTCCTTTGCCGCGGACAAGTCACCCTTGACACAGCGCTCTGCCATCATGTCAAAAGCGCCCTTGACGATTACTATATTCTTGCCGTCAATGCGGTTAACGGTGCTCATGAGCTTTCTGTCGGAGTCGAAGGGAATCTCTGCAAGACGGGGGTATTGCTCGTTGAGAGCGTCCTTGGGCAGCCCGTTCTTATGAGCGGCGAAAACTATCGCGGTTTCGGTGGGGTCACCGATGTGCTGTTCCTTATCCTCGTGGAATATAACCGAGCCGTCACAGCACAGCGTGCCGTAGGTGAGAAGCTTTCTTACAGCCTCGGAGTTCTCCGCGCTTATAAGCTCAGTCTGCGCTTGACCGTCAACGTAAGCCTTGGTGAGCGTCATGCGGTTCTGCGTCAGCGTGCCCGTTTTATCGGAGCAAATGACAGACGCGCCGCCGAGCGTCTCAACAGCGGGAAGCCTGCGGATAAGCGCGCCTCTCTTTACCATGCGCTGCACGCCGATGGAAAGCACTATGGTAACTATTGCGGGAAGTCCCTCGGGAATAGCCGATACGGCAAGAGATACTGCCGTCATGAATATTTCGAGCACGGGAATACCGTTTGCGACGCCTACCACGAAGATGACGGCGCACGCCGCAAGGGCAACTATACCGAGATATTTACCAAGCTGAGAGAGCTTTTTCTGGAGAGGGGTCTGAGCGTCGGACTCACCCTCAAGAAGATTTGCTATCTTACCCATTTCGGTGTCCATTCCCGTTGCGGTAACGACGGCGGTGGCAGTACCGTAGGTAATGCTACAGCCTGAGAATATCATATTGGTGCGGTCGCCTATGGGAGCTTTTTTATCGACTACGGCTTCCGCGTCCTTTTCGGAGGGAACGGATTCACCCGTGAGAGCCGATTCCTCGCTCTTAAGTCCCGCACTGTAAATAAGACGCGCGTCTGCGGGAACGAAGTCTCCCGCTTCGAGACGGATTATGTCACCCGGGACGAGCTCGGAGGCGTCAATGACGGTCTCCTCACCGTTTCTGATAACTCTTGCGTGCGGAGCGGACATATTTTTCAGTGCGTCGAGAGCCTTTTCCGCCTTGCTTTCCTGAACGACACCCATAATGGCGTTGAGGATAACAATAAGCAGAATGAGAGCGGGCTCAAAAAGCTCTCCCCAATTCTTCTCAATGCAGATAACGGCGAATGAAATTATCGCCGCCGCAATGAGAATAAGGATCATTACGTCCTTGAACTGCTCGAGAAATCTTTGCAGTCCTGTTTTCTTTTTCTTTTCCCTTAGCTTGTTGGGACCGTACTTGGCTTGAAGCTCGGAGATCTTACCCGTGTCAAGACCGCACTTGACGTCGGAGCTGAGACGGTTCAGAGCTTCTTCTTTGGATACGTCGTGAAATGTCAATTTTCTTTCCTCCTATTATTATTTATTTATTATTAAAAAATAAGACTTTTATACGCAGAGCGTATAAAAGTCTTGTTTCAAACGTAAGTTCAGGTGACCCCGGATATAAAATCGTTATGACGAGTTCACCGACACGGCAAGCCGTGTAAACTACTCCCTTTTATCGTAATTCAATTATACACCATTTCTTGCCATTTGTCAAGGGTTTTTTATATTTTGTCAGGAAGTTTTGTTATCGCATAAACGAAAAGCGTGCCGAGCTACAAGATGACACAATGAGTGCGAACATGGTGCGTTGAATTATGATTTGTCGGAGAGAAAGTAAGAATTGTGAGCAAGGCGCACGCCGACTCCGTCGGCTACACTCATCCACCGCTAACGCGGTCCCCCTTCCCTCAAGGGAAGGCTTGATTTTAATTCGACCTTAGACTACAGAAATTTATTTATATCTTAAACTTAGATAAAGTAGAGATAAAATTTAGAATAGCAAAAGTTCTATTTACATAAAGCCTTCCCTTGAGGGAAGGGGGACCACGACAG
>JAFTXE010000035.1 GCA_017461745.1 Clostridia bacterium
CCCCCACGTCCCCCGCGTCCCTCGCGTCCCCACGCGCCCCCTTACAAATTATAAAACTAAAAAGGAGAATGTAATGGCTGAGGCAAAGGATATAAAAATATATATAGATTCCGTAAGGTACGAGGTTGAGGCGTCGCTGTTTTCTGACGGAGACGATGGAGAGGATTTACTTAAGCTGATAGAGAGCGGCGGAGAGCTTGAGCCTGAAAAAATGCAAATGAACACGTTGGGCAAGCTCTGCGAGAAGGACGGCAGAACGGAGATATCGTACGAGGAAACGGAGCTGACGGGCATGGAAGGCTCAAGCACGGTGATATCCTTTGACCAAAAGAACGAGGGAGTGGTTACAATGTTCAGAACGGGGCTCGTGTCCACCGCGCTCGTATTTGAGGCGGGGAAGCGCCATCATTGCGTGTATTCCACGCCGTATATGCCCTTTGAGGTATGCGTTCATACGCTGAGCGTGAAAAACGACGTTACGGCTAACGGATATCTTGAAATTGATTATATTGTAGAAATTCGCGGTGCGAGAGCTGAGCGTACTAAATTCTCCATGAAGATCAACGCGTAAGAGGTACAATAATGAAGCTTATTTTTAAATATATGAAGGAGATGAAGTGGTTTATCGCGCTGACGCTCGTCATAAAGATAGCCGCCTCACTTATTGAGCTTGCCATACCTTATGTACTCGGTCATATACTTGACTTCGTCGTGCCCGAAAAATCCGTGGCGAAGATAGTATATTGGGGTGTGATAATGCTCGTCTGCGCTCTGCTTGCCTGCGTCGGCAATATAGTCGCAAACAGAATGGTTGCAAAAGTAACGAGAAATACCACCAAAAAGATAAGACACGCACTGTTTGATAGCACCATGCGTCTCAGCTCAAAGCAAATAGACGGCTTTACCATACCAAGTCTTGAATCGAGACTGACCTCGGACACGTATCACGTCCATCATTTTATGGGTATGACCATGCGTCTCGGAGTAAGAGCTCCCATGCTGCTTATCGGCGGAATTATTATAACTCTTTCGCTTGACCCCGTGCTGACGCTCGTCATGATTGCAGCACTTCCGCTTATTGCTCTGACGGTTTGGGGAATTACCAAAAAAGGCGTACCGCTCTTTAAAAGGTCTCAGAAGTCCGTTGACGGAATGGTGAGGGTAGTCAGAGAGGACGCGCAGGGAATAAGAGTTATAAAGGCGCTGTCAAAGGTGGACTATGAAAAGCGCAGATACGATAAGGCTAACAAGCAGCTTGTCGAAGATGAAACACGGGCAAGCACGACTATGGCTCTGTCAAATCCCCTGGTCACTCTTTTTCTCAACATAGGACTTGTATCCGTAATCGTAGTGGGTGCGTTCAGAGTAAACGGAGACCTCTCTCAGACGGGTAAGATAATTGCGTTTATACAGTATTTCACAATGATATCCAATGCGATGATCGGTCTTACGAGAATATTCGTTCATTCCTCAAAGGGTATTGCCTCGGCACAGAGAATTTCCGAGGTCGTAAATACTCAGCCCGACCTTTGCGTCGTCAGCAAGGAAAAGTACGCCGACGTGAACGATACGGCTTATATACGCTTTGACGGAGTCAGCTTTTCTTACATAGGGAAAAAGGACAACCTTAAGAATATCAGCTTTGAGCTTGCGCGCGGACAGAGCGTAGGTATCATAGGAGCGACGGGAAGCGGCAAAACGACGCTTATTCAGCTTCTTATGAGACTTTACGACGTTGACAGCGGAAGCGTCAGAATTGACGGCAAGGACGTCAGAACGCTTGCCCACGAGGAACTGAATACCATGTTCGGCGTGGTTATGCAGAACGACTTTATCTATGCGGGAACGGTTAGAGACAATATTGATTTCGGACGCGGACTTTCGGACGAAGAAATAATGAAGGCGGCTGAAATAGCTCAGGCAGCAGAATTTATAAACGGCTTTGAGGACGGGCTCGATCATCATCTCAACTCCAAGGGAACTAACCTCAGTGGCGGTCAGCGCCAAAGAACGCTTATCTCCCGCGCTATTGCGGGACGTCCGAAGATACTTGTGCTTGATGACGCGTCCTCAGCGCTTGACTATAAGACCGACTCAAATCTCAGACGCGCCATAAGGGAGAATATGTCGGACGTGACTACGGTAATAGTTGCGCAGAGAGTAAGCTCCATTATGCATTGCGATTTGATTCTCGTGCTTGAGGACGGGGAGATAATAGGCAAGGGAACTCACGAGCAGCTTATCGAAAACTGTGATATTTATAAGCAGATAAGCGATTCGCAGATAGGAGGTGCTTTCCTTGACTGACAGTAAGAATAACAAGAAAAATGGAATAAACAGAAAATTACTTACCGAAAAGCGTCCGTCACTCAAGGCAGAGCTTGAAGGTCAGGAGAGCCGCAAGGGAAGCATAAAAATAGCCGTTATCAAAAGAATGGCTAAGTATCTGCTTGAGCATAAAGCAATGCTTTTGCTTTGCTTCACCATAATGATAATATCAAACGTGCTTGCGCTTGCCGCTCCGAAGATGTCCGAGAAGGCAATTGACGCCATAGAGCCCGGAGTTGCGGCGGTAGACTTTGACAGCGTATTTGCGTATACCGCGCTTATGCTCGTGTTTTACGTTATATCCGCAGTGCTTTCATACATACTCGCTGTGCTTATGGTAAAGCTTAGTCAGAAGATAATTTACACCATGCGAAAGCAGCTGTTTGACCATTTATCAAGCCTTCCCGTATCCTTCTTTGATACGCATGCAACGGGCGAAATTATAAGTAGAATTTCCTACGATATCGATACGGTAAATACCTCGCTGTCACACGACTTGCTTCAGGTGTGCGCAAGTATCGTGACGGTTATCGGCTCACTTATAATGATGGTGAGCATATCCCCAATGCTGTTGCTCGTCTTCGTGGTGACCGTTCCTTTATCGATATTATACACAAAATTCCGTTCCACACGCGTGCGTCCGCTTTTCAGACGCCGCTCGCAGAAGCTCGGAGAGCTTAACGGCTATGCTGAGGAAATGCTCTCGGGACAAAAGACCATTCGCGCCTACGGTAAGGAGGAGGTTATAACCGACCGCTTTGACGCTAAAAACGACGAGGCAGTCAGAGCGTATTACGTTGCCGAATACTATGCGGGTACGGTCGGACCGACGGTAAACTTTATAAATAATCTGTCTCTCTCTCTCGTTACTATGCTCGGCGGAATATTCTTTCTATTTTTCGGTCTTAATGAGGCGGGGGAGGCGGCTATCCCCGCAATGTTCACAATATCCTTGGGCGGTATTTCGGCGTTCGTGCAGTATTCAAGAAAATTTGCCGCTCCGATAAACGAGTTCGCAAATATCGTCAGCGACCTTCAGTCAGCTTGCGCGGCGGCGGAAAAGGTGTTCGCTATCATCGATACTTCACCTGAGCCTGTTGACGCTGAAAACGCAACCGTTCTTGAAAACGTTGAGGGCGAGGTCGAGCTGAGCAGAGTTAAGTTTGGATACGACCCCGAAAAAACTATTATCAAGGACTTGTCGATAAAGGCAGAGAAGGGAAGCCTCGTGGCTATCGTAGGACCGACGGGAGCGGGCAAAACGACCATCATAAATCTGCTGATGCGCTTTTACGACGTTGACAGCGGAGAGATAAGAGTTGACGGAAAGGAAATACGATCCGTCACCCGTGATAGCCTCAGAGGCGCATTCACCATGGTGCTTCAGGATACGTGGCTGTTCTGCGGTACGATATTCGATAATATTACCTACGGTAAGGAAGGGGCAAGCAGAGAAGAAGTAATAAACGCCGCTAAGATGGCGAGAATACATTCCTATATCGAATCCTTGCCCGACGGCTACGATACGGTGCTGTCCGACGACGGCGTTAATATTTCCAAGGGACATAAGCAGCTTATCACCATTGCCCGCGCAATGCTTGCCGATACGCCGATGCTCATACTTGACGAGGCTACCTCAAACGTTGACTCACGAACCGAGCAGCAGATACAGGAGGCAATGTACGCGCTGATGGAGGGAAGAACGTGCTTCGTTATAGCTCACCGCCTGTCCACAATACAAAATGCCGACGTTATCCTCGTCGTCAAGGACGGTAATATCATAGAGCAGGGCAATCACGACGCTCTTATGGCGCAAAAGGGATTTTATTATTCGCTGTATCATTCTCAGTTCGATAACTGAGCTTTTGAAATTAAAAAATGAAGTGCTGTTCTTGATTGGGACAGCACTTTTTGTATGATGTAGAATTAACTTTGTAATAAGAGCACGCCGACTTCGTCGGCTACCCTCATCAGTCAAATGGGTCGCACGGGCAGCTCCCCATTTGCCAGCTTCCCCCAAGGGAAGCCTTTATATAAGCCTAGCTTTTGCTGTTTTGAATATTATTTTTGCTAAGCCGTAGATTGAAAAGAAATAAAATTGGTGTAGATGCAGAAGCGATTACAACTAAGGCTTCCCTTGGGGGAAGCTGGCAGCGTAGCTGACTGATGAGGGTAGCCGCTATAGGCGGCGTGCGTCCTTGTGTAAGTGTCATTTTAAAACGCACGTAAGTATATTTTTAGCACTATGTTCGCACTCTCTACGTGTCATTCTGAGCAGATGAATCTTTGAGGTTGAACCAAATAAACGATGCGAAGAATCTTTGCGACGAAGGAGCAACTAAGGATATAGTTATTGGGAGATTTCTTAAAGCACAAGATATTTCCCACCTGAGTTGGTTGTTGCCGCAAGCGGCAAAGATCCTACACTCCGCTACGCTCCGTCCCAAGTTTGCTTGCGCAAACATTGTCGAATTAAAATTCAGCGCTCCCAATTTTATGCATACGCTCAGGATGACACAGTAAGTGCGAACATGGTATGCATATCCGTAGACCTCTCAGTCAGCTGACGCTGACAGCTCTCCTATAAGGAGAGGCTTTGCGATGGAAGGCACTAACTTTTTTAATAAAAAAGAAACCCGTCAAATGTGCAGCAGCATTTGACGTGGTTTCCACCTTAGAAAATACCGTACTCCCAATTAAGCACAGCACAAAATTCCACCAATCCCAATATTTATTTCTCACGAGTTCTTTGGGGTATGGGGTCTTTCTCCGAAAGAAAGACCCCAAAATCGCGTCCTCGCTTTTAAATTGCATTAGTTCTCTGCCAAGGCGTCGTAGACCATATTTTTTATTTCGCCGTGGACTGAATGGTAGAGGTACTGATAGCCCATTATGTGAGTGCCGAAGTAGATAGCGAGCTTATTCGTGGGGTCAACGAGAGCGAGCGCTCCGCAAGCTCCGTCCCAACCGAATTCACCAACGGGGGATTTTGAACGAGACATAACGGGATCCATGTGCGCTCTGCCGCAAAGTCCCCAGCCGTAGCCGTACAGTCGGGTGTTCACGAAGTTGTTGAGCGCGGCGTCACACAGACGGTTCTCGCCCATCATGCGAACTGATTCGGGAGAGAGCACCTTGTATCCGTTTTTCGCCGTACCGCCGCAGGCAAGCGCGGTTATAAGCTTTATATACTCGTCAACGGTACTGAAAAGACCAGCTCCGCCGCTGTCGTAGTCCTCGGTAATTCGGAATCTGTTTATACAATCGATTTCGTTTGCCCTGCGCGTTCCGCTTTCGGTTTTGTACATAGCGGAAAATCTTGCTTTTTGCTCTTCGGTCGGACGGAATCCGATGTCCTTCATGCCGAGCGGGTCAAATATATTCTTTTGCAGATATTCTGAAAATCTTATTCCGCTTGCTACCTCTACGACGGCGGCAAGCACGTCGTGGCAGAGGCTGTACTGATAATGAGTTCCGGGCTCAAATACAAGCGGGTCCTTTGCCATAGCCTTAACGATATGAAGCGTTGAGGTGTCAAACTTCTTGGCAAGAAGAATGTTTGCCGTACCGAGATTGTAGGTAAGACCGCCCGTCATGGTGAACAGGTGCTCTACCGTCAGCGTATTCTGAGCGGGTACGAGCGAGCCGTCCTTGTTCTTTATTATCAGATGCTCAAATTCGGGTATGTATTTGGAAACGGGATCGTCAAGGGCTATTACGCCGCTTTCGACGAGTCTCATAGCCGCGGTACAGGTTATGACCTTGGTGGCGGAGAATATCCAGTATATGTCGTCGGGGCAGGCGGGCTTGGTCTTTGCCGAGTCGCTGAAGCCGACGGATTTGCGGTAAACGGTTTCTCCGTCCTTGGTTACTGCAAGCTCACAGGCGGGAACGCCGCGCTCAGGCATTCGTTCTAAATATGCGTCGAGAGTAGAAAAATTCATGATATAACTCCTTATGGATATGATATCGAAATTATACACCGAAATTTAGTTTTTGTCAATGCTTTTTACTTATTTTTCTATATTTGTACGGTTTAACCGCCAATATTGCTTTGAAATTTTTTTATATACGCAAGAGATAGCGCTCGGTTTTTTAGTCGGAAGGCGGTGCGGGAGGATATGCCGAGAAGCTCGGCGCATTTTTCTACGGCCTCCCCCTTAACGTAGTGAAAATATAAGAATATTTTCTCGTCGCTGTTGTCGAGTGAAAGAATAAAATGCCGTACGTCGAACATTTTCGCTCTGGCAAGCGGCGCTTCGCTTGGCATATCCTTATCAAAGTCCGAGAATTTTCCACCGCCCAAATACTCCTCCTCATATTTTCCAATCATAAGGAGCTTTCTGTTCAGTGAATACTCCTTAAGATAATTTTCTATTTTTCTTTTTTGCTCTGCCGTTACCGACGTCTGACTCATATAACACTCCTTTCATCTTTTTCTTTTCCGTGGCTCATATTTGCGTTTGAAGCGCAGCTCTCGCAAAATAGCATTTCGCTTTTCCGTATGCTTTTTTGATTTTGAAAAATTGTTCTGCCGCATTTTTTACATGCACCTATAATTTTTCCCTTACCAAGACTTATACCGTCGAACGACGGGCAACTCGGCGGGCAAAAATATTTTTTGCAGATTTCACACATTTCTTGCTTTATCACCTCCTTTAATTTAGATTACGATTTATCGGGAAATGCGGAGATGCGGGGGACGCGTTGTCGCTTTTCGAGAAAAACTTCGCTACGCTTCGTAACAAAAGCTTTCTTGCAGGGTTGTAGCCCTTTATAACAATTATAAATCTAAGAATAGCTTTAAGGGCTACAACCCTGCAAGGAAGTTTTTTGCCAAGCTTTTTTTCAAAAAAGCGGAAATCGCATCCCCTCGCTTCCCCCGCATTTCCCGATAAATCGTAATTTTAAACGCTGTGTCACTTCCACCGCATTGATGTCAATAATATTATATCGGAAAACCGAACTAATGTCAATATATTATTTCGGATTTGCGAAAGTTTGTTGAAAATATAAAATCATCGCGTCGTTATGGTAAAAAATGAGAATATAAAGCACAATGCGCAGATAAAATGTCCCGTTAATTGTACAGAAATTGTAAAATATTTGGCAAAACTTAAAAAAATATTGACTTTTGAGATAAATAAGAGTATAATATATTAGATATATATTTACGGTGATATCAATACCGCTCCGCAAATATAGGAGGACTGATGAAGCGTAATCTTTTAAAGGAAATTAAGGAGAGAATGCCCTCGTTTTCAAAGGGACAGAAGCTTATCTCCGTTTATATACTTGACAACTACGATAAAGCGGCGTACATGACGGCGGCAAAGCTTGGCGCTATAGTCAACGTGTCCGAGTCCACCGTGGTGCGCTTCGCAATAGAGCTTGGCTTTGACGGTTATCCCGATTTTCAGCATTGTCTGCAAGAGATAGTCCGCGCAAAGCTGACGTCGTTTCAGCGAATAGAGGTCACCAATAATCTCATCGGAAACGGCGACGTGCTTACAAAGGTTCTGAGTGCCGATTGCGATAAAATAAGACATACGCTTGACGAGATAGACAGAGATGACTTTCAGGCGGCTATAGATAAGATAGTGAGCGCTCAGCGTATCTACGTTATGGGAGCGCGCTCGTCTGCGTATCTTGCGGGCTTTTTGGCTCACAGCCTCGGTATGATATTCGACGGGGTAAAGCTCGTTGAGGCTACCTCGGGCAGCGAGGTATTTGAGCAGATATTCAATATCGGCGAGAATGACGCTCTTGTTGCCATAAGCTTTCCGAGATATTCCAAGAAAATAATAAATGCCGTCGATTACGCCAAGCACAAGGGCGCTAACGTTATAGCCATAACAGACAGCGAGATGTCGCCGATAGCGCCTCAGGCAAGTCAGATATTGCTTGCGAAGAGTGATATGGCGTCATTCGTGGACTCCCTCGTTGCTCCTTTGAGTATAATTAACGCAATGGTCGTTGCCGTTTCAAGAGTTAAGCAGGAGGAGCTTACCGAAAGACTTCGCAGTCTTGAGGAAATATGGGACGAATACGACGTTTACGACAAAAATCAAGGATAAAATAATGGATAATACGTATAACGGTTCTGTTCGCGTTGCCGTCATAGGCGGAGGCGCGGCAGGCATGATGGCGGCTATAAAAGCGGCTGAAAACGGCGCTGAGGTCACCCTCGTTGAGAGAAACGACCGATGCGGTAAAAAGCTGCGAATAACGGGTAAGGGTAGATGTAACGTTACCAATGCCTGCGATATTCAGGAATTTATGCGCAACGTGCCGACAAATCCGCGTTTTCTTTACAGCGCCCTTAGCGGCTTTACCTGCGAGGATACCGTTGCCTTCTTTGAGGGAGCGGGCGTTCCGCTGAAGGTTGAGCGGGGAAGAAGGGTATTTCCCGTGTCGGATAAGGCGGAGGACATAGTAGCCGCGCTTTACGGACGCCTCAGAGAGCTTGACGTAAAAATAGTCAACGGTAAGGTTGACACGCTTGAAATATCGGACGGCGCTGTCGTCGGGTGCAGAATAGGGCAGAGGCTTATATCAGCCGACGCGGTAATTCTTGCAACGGGCGGAAGGTCATATCCTGGGACGGGCTCTGACGGAAGCGGTTATCTGCTTGCAAGACAGGCGGGGCATACCGTAACGCCTATAATTCCCTCGCTCGTGCCTCTTACGTCGAAAAGCAAAATATGCCCTTCGTTGCAGGGGCTTTCGTTGAAAAACGTTTCACTGTCGGTTACGGATACATCAAGCGGAAAAACAGTATATGAGGATTTCGGAGAAATGATGTTTACTCATTTCGGAATGACGGGTCCCATGATACTTTCCGCATCGGCTCATCTTAAGGATATATCCTCGGGCAGATACGAGGCTCACATAAATCTCAAGCCTGCGCTTGATGAAAAGCAGCTTGACGCGAGAATACTTTCGGATTTCTCAAAGTACGCCAACAAGGATTTTATAAACGCTCTGTCGGACTTGCTTCCCGCAAAGCTTATTCCCGTAGTCGTTGGGCTTTCAGGGATAGACGCGAGAAAAAAGGTCAATTCGGTAACGCGAGAGGAAAGAACGGCGCTCGTCGGAGTGATAAGAGACTTGCGCGTAAGAATAGAAGGGCTTCGCCCAATTGCCGAGGCGATAATCACCAAGGGCGGCGTGGACGTGAAAGAGATAGACCCCAAGACTATGCGCTCAAAGCTCTGCGAGGGACTTTACCTTGCGGGTGAGATAATAGACGTTGACGCCTATACGGGCGGCTATAATCTGCAAATTGCCTTCTCCACGGGCGCTCTCGCAGGACAGTCTGCGGCTTGGGCGTGAGGAGACGCGAGAATGTGAGGACGCACGAGGATGTGAGGACGCGGTCAGAAACTTTCTTTCGAGAAAGTTTCCGACACCTTCAAAGAACTTGTGACAAATTTGAAATATATAGTTAAGAATAAAGCGCCGTTGTAAAAAAAGATAGTTTTTTTAAGGTACAAACCCGACGAACCTGCTACGGTTCTTACGGGTTTGATTAAAGCCTTTGCGGTGAAGTTTTAAATAAAAAAGAAACCCGTCAAACGTGCAGCAGCGTTTGACGTGGTTTCCACCTTAGAAAATACCGTACTCCTAATTAAGCACAGCACAAAATTCTAATAGCCATTATATTTATTTTCACGAGTTCTTTGAAGGTGTCGGAAACTTTCTCGAAAGAAAGTTTCTGACGAAAAAATAAATCTGACGAAAAATCAAAAAAGGAGACTTATCATGATTCAAATAGCAATCGACGGTCCCGGTGGAGCGGGAAAGAGTACCGTATCAAAAGCTGTTGCCGCAAAGCTTGGTATAGTTTACGTAGACACGGGAGCGCTTTACAGAACCATTGGACTTTACGTCAAACAGGCGGGAATAGACCCGAAGGATACTGAGGCGGTGGTGAAGTGCTTACCTGATATCAGCATTGAGATAAGATATATTGACGGAAAGCAGTGCGTATTTTTAAACGGTACTGACCACGGTGACGCCATAAGAACTCCCGAGATGTCTATGTATGCGTCAGCCGTTTCCGCTATTCCCGAGGTGAGAACTTTTCTGCTTGATACACAGAGAGATATTGCGAGAAAGAACAGCGTAATTATGGATGGAAGAGATATCGGAACGGTAATTCTTCCCGACGCTCAGCTTAAAATTTATCTTACCGCATCCGAGGAGTGCAGAGCGCGCCGTCGCTACGACGAGCTTGTTGCCAAGGGACAGAACGTGCGATTTGAGGACGTGCTTGCCGAGATGAATCAGAGAGATAAGCAGGATTCCAGCCGTGCCGTAGCTCCCGCAACAGCCGCTGAGGACGCGATACTCCTTGACAATACCGACCTTGATTTTGATGGAACTGTCAACGCGATAGTTGAGCTGGCTATAAAAACGGGTCTCGTAGACTAAAAAATCAGAAAGGTGGGTAACACCCATTGAGTAAAACTAAAACTAAAAAGCCTAAGGCGCAAGACCCGAGAGGAAGTAGGACGTTCAGAGTTATATACGCGCTGTTTGCGTGGATAGTTAAGCTCATTTTCAGAATAAAAGTGGTCAATGCGCAAAATGAGCCCGTCGAGGACGGCTATATCGTCTGCGCAAATCACATATCGGCTACCGACCCAATAATGCTGTGCTATGCCTTCCGAAAGCATCAAGTGCATTTTATGGCTAAGAAGGAGCTTTTCAAGATACCCGTGCTGTCGTGGCTGATAAGGACGCTTGGCGCGTTTCCGATAGACAGAGGCGGCAACGACGTTGGAGCGATAAAGAACGCCGTCGGTATAGTTGAATCGGGAAGAGTGCTTGGCGTGTTCCCTCAGGGACACAGATATCCCGAGCAAGACCCGAGAGAAACAAAGACCAAGAACGGAGCGGCGCTCATAGCGTCGCGCACGGGAGCGTCTATTGTCCCCGTCTATATCTGGCGCAAGGGAAATAAGGGCGGAGCATTCCGCAAGACCTACGTTATAATCGGTGAGATAATACCGTTTGACAGCCTCGGATTTAATAAAGAGGAAAGCGGCGAGTACGCAAGAATAACGGCGGAGATATTCGACCGTATATGCAAGCTCGGAGAGGGCTTTGACCCAAAGAACGCTAAAAAGGAAAATAATAAATGAACGTTGTAATAGCTGAAAACGCAGGCTTTTGCTTCGGTGTCAAAAGAGCGACGGAGGAGCTTGAGTCGGCGATAGAAAAAAAGCGTAGGGGCGAGCGCATATATACCCTCGGAACGCTCATACACAACGAGACCTATAATAAGGGGCTTTCCGAACGCGGTGTTGAGGTAACGAGTATTGACGAGATACCCGATATCGCAAGGAGCGCAAGTGAGCAGAGCCCCGTGACCGTCTTTGTGAGAGCGCACGGTATTCCCATTGAGGACGAGGACGTGCTCAGAGCATGGTCGCAGAAAAACGAGTATTTTACATACCGTGACTGTACCTGCCCGTTCGTCAAAAAGATACACAAGATAGCAAAGAACAATTCCTCCCCCGACAATTATTTTCTGCTTCTGGGGTCTGCAAAGCACCCTGAGGTCGTGGGGATAATGAGTTATTTTTCACACGATAAAGCGGTGATAGGCTCGTCAGAGGAGCTTAGAGCGCTACTTGAGTCGAAAGAGGGCGAAAAAATTGAGAAAAAAACACCAATTTTAGCGGCTCAAACGACGCAAAATTTGTTGGAATGGAAAAAAACTCAAGAAATTTTAAAAAACCTATGTACAAATGCCTTGATTTTTGATACAATATGTAGTGTTACGGAATTAAGGCAGACCGAAGCAGAGGCTCTTTCCTCGGAGTGTGACGCCATGATAGTCATTGGAGGAAGAGAAAGCTCGAATACGGCAAAGCTGTATTCCATTTGTAAAAGAAATTGTCCGCAGACTTTTTGGATTGAAAGACCCGATGAGCTTAGCGGTTGCAATTTAATAACGTCAGCCCACACGAAAGTGGGTATAGCCGCGGGTGCATCAACCCCGTCAGGCGTAATTCAGGAGGTGTATAAAACCATGAGCGAAATGAATGAAAATTTTGCAGAGCTGTTTGATGCGACAGAAATCAAAACTTTAAATACAGGAGAAACCGTAACCGGAATCGTAACGTCCGTTACAGATGCAGAGCTTTATCTGGATCTCGGCGCACAGGTCACAGGCTTTATTAAGGCTGAGCAGATCACCGACGATTCTTCCGTCAAGCTGACGGAAATGTATAAGCCCGGCGACGAAATCGAAGCTTTCGTTATCCGCGTAAGCGACATCGAGGGCTTTGCAGAGCTTTCCAAGAAGCGCGTTGATTCGGACAAGAATTGGCAGAAGATAGCTGACGCTGCTGAGAGCGGAGCTGTAGTTACGGGTAAGGTAGTTGACGTAGTTAAGGGCGGTGTTTCCGTTCTCGTTGACTCCAACAGAGTATTCGTTCCCGCATCCCAGACGGGTGTTCCGAAGGACGAGAGCCTTGACACCATCAAGGGTAAGGAAGTAAGCCTTAAGATAATCGAGCTTAAGGGCAAAAGAGCAGTTGGCTCTATAAGAATTGTTGAAAGAGAAGAGAGACGCGCTCGTGAGGAGGCTTTCTGGGCTTCTATGGAAGAGGGTAAGATATTTACGGGTGCTGTTAAGAGCATGACTTCTTACGGCGCATTCGTTGACCTTGGCGGAGTAGACGGTATGGTACATAAGTCCGAGCTGTCCTGGAAGCCTATCGCAACCCCCGCAAACGTTCTTGAAATAGGACAGGTTATCGAAGTATTCGTTAAGAGCTTTGACGCTGAGAAGAAGAGAATTTCTCTCGGCTACAAGAAGGATTGCGATAATCCTTGGTACATCTTTACCTCTAAGTACGCAGTTGGCGACGTTGCGTCGGTTAAGATAGTAAACATGATGCCCTTCGGCGCGTTTGCTGAAATAGTTGACGGCGTTGACGGTCTTATCCATATCTCTCAGATTGCTCAGGAGAAGATCGGTAAGCCTGCTGACGTTCTCGAGCTTGGTCAGGTAGTTGACGCAAAGATCATCGCTATCGACGAGGAGAACCACAAGGTAAGCCTTTCTATCAGAGCGCTTCTTGACGAGGCTCAGGCAACTGCTGAGGCTATGCCCGAGGAAGCTGTTGTTGAGGAAGCAGCAGAAGAAGCAGTTGTAGAAGAGGCTGTTGCTGAAGAGGCAGTAGCTGAGGAAGCTCCCGCAACGGATGCTGAGTAATTCTTAAAAAACAAAAATTCGGCTGTCCCGCCGTGTGTGCCACTTACGGCGCAACCGATGGGACAGCTTTTTTGAAAGCTATATTATAATAAATTTTAGGTGTTTTATTTTCAAATTATGATTTATCGGGGAGATGCGGGGGACGCGGAGGGACGCGTTGTCGCTTTTCGAGAAAAGCTCCGCAAAAGCTTTCTTGCTGGGCTGTAGCCCGACTAAGCTATTCTTGGAATTATATATCTAATCGGGCTACAGCCCAGCAAGGAAGTTTTTTGCCAAGCTTTTTTTCAAAAAAGCGGAAATCGCGTCCCCCGCGTCCCCCGCATCTCCCCGATAAATCATAATTTGTAATTAAAAACAAAAAATATAAAGGATATTTTTATGGAAGAAATGAGATATAATGACGATGGTACGTTGGTTCTTACGGATGAGGTAAGGGCGCGTCTTGCGGACATCACGGCAGAGGCAAGAAAAGCTACTGAGGAGCTTGTTGAAATAGCAGGTCTTGGAGAGGGTGACGTATTCGTGGTGGGCTGCTCCACGTCTGAGGTTACGGGACAGCTTATCGGACACGCATCGGTCTTTCCCGTGGCTGAGGCTGTTTTTAACGGTATTTATCCCGTGCTTAAGGAAAAGGGAATATATATTGCCGCGCAATGCTGTGAGCATCTTAACAGAGCTATTATCACCGAGGCGGAATGCGCTCGGAAATACGGCTATGACCCCGTATGCGTCGTACCCAGACCCAAGGCGGGAGGCTCGTTTGCTACCGTGACGTACGCAACGCTGAATGCTCCCGTGGCGCTTGAGCATATACGCGCTCATGCGGGAATAGATATTGGCGGTACGCTTATCGGTATGCATCTGCGTGACGTAGCCGTTCCCGTACGTTTGTCTGTTGAAAAAATAGGTGAGGCGAGAATTATCTGCGCCCGCACTCGTCCGAAGTACATAGGCGGACCGAGAGCACAGTATGAGTGAGCTTGATAAAATGAGATTATGGGTTCTTTCTTCAGAAGAAAGAACCCATAATCTCATTTTTATTCATAAACCTGAATTAATCCGTGAACGTCGTAGTAACCGTTACAGTAAGAACGCCCTCGTCGGTTGCGGTTGGATATATCACGGTTTCGTGTACGTACTTATCGTACTTGCCGTCGTCCAATGTAATAGTGATTTTAACCGTTGATTTCTTTTTGTTAATGCCCGTGAACATATCAGCGTATTCGGAGAAATCGGGGTCTTTTACGGTTATTTCGTAAACGCCCTCTCTGACAGTTTTGATGCTTGCTACCTTGTCAATGGAAAATTCTCCGTAATCAATATACTGCTCAATATAGTCCTTGGCTTCGTATACGCTCATTTTCTCTTTATGTCCGTCTGAGCTTATATAACCGTTTGCGTATACCGTCTTGGAATACGAGTCACTTTCAACTATCTCAAAGCCGTATTTTCCATCGGTTTCCTTCAAGGTTATAGTTGCTTTGTTCTCGTTGGTATTACCCCAATAAGTCGCCTTTGCGGAGAAGTGAATCTTACCGCTTGTCGCGTCCTTAACGTCGTCAATGGCATCGGATATGTTGTCGATTATTCTCAAATCCTCTATTTCCTGATACTTGGAAAGGTCAACGTCGTTGGAGTTAACGGTGGCGGTGTTAAGCTCGTCTACGAGAACACGGACCTTGAACACGGGGATAACGTCCTCGCCGTCGGACAGCGAGCCCTCAGTTTCGTCCTCGTCAGTCTCTGCCCAATCAAAGACGAACTCCAGCTCCATGCCCTCGACTATAAAGTCCTCGTCTGCCGCAACGGATAAAATTACGTCCGTATGCTCAAATTTTCCCTCAAACATTTCGTCTAAGCCGTCCAATATTTCGCCAAATTGCTCCAGAGAATCCTCGGAAAAGCCCGAATAGGTAGCGTTCCATTTCTTTTCCTCGTTGCGCTCGCATTCAACCTTTTTACAGGAATTTTCATCAATGGTGAAGTCGAAGTCCAAGTCGTCGTCGCTCGCCTTGTGAGCAAGATAATCCGCTTTGCTTATGGGCGACCAGAATGCGTAAGAAGACGTCTCGCCGTCGGATTTTTCTTCCGTTGAAGTGAACATCTTTCCGTCCATAAAGCCCTCGACCGTTTTTGCAGTGTTGGTTATAGTTTTATTTTTATAGGTAATGTCCATGCTCATGTCCATTTTCGTAAGGCTGGCATAGTCGTCGCTCTCCTCGTTCATCTCAATGAGCTTTCCGTCAAGCTCAACGATTGCCGCCATTCCGTCAACGGTGAAGGACATTTCACCGCTCATATTCATGGCGCAGGATTGCGCCGTCATTTGCTCGTAAATTTTGTCCCAAAGCGCAAAGCCGCGCTCGTCCTCGTCAAGCTTGTTTATCTTGTCGGATTCCGAGCAGGAGGAGAGGGTAGGAATACACAGAGCGGCGCACAGAATACCGCAGCTTATTCGTGACAGTAGTTTTTTCATGTTGTTGTTTCCTTTCTTGCGTTTAATGCAGATGAATAAATCTACAGCAATAGTATAGCATAGAACGGCAGTTTTGTCAATAAGTTACAATTTGTTTGCTGTTTTAAAAATATAAGATTTTGAAGATTTAATTAAGAAAAAGTATATACTTTCAGTTTCTTCTATGATATAATTTTATAGTAACCAATAAATTTAACGAAAAGAGGATAAAAATATGACAGAGCTTACATTGAAATATAAATCGGTGGCGGAGCAATTCAGCATCGAGGGCGAGATATTGAGCATTGAGCCGTACGGCAGCGGACATATTAATACGACATTTCTGCTCGTAACCGATAAAAAACGCTATATACTTCAGAAAATGAATACGGATATTTTTTCCGATAGCGACGCGCTTATGAAAAATATCTGCCTCGTTACCGAGCATCTGCGTAAAAAGGGCGTGGAAACTTTGACGGTCGTCCGTCTTAAGAACGGCGCCCCCTATCTTAAAGGAAACGAGTGCTACAGAGTTTACGACTTTATAGAAGATACCGTTGCTTATCAGCAAGCGCCCAATATGGAGGTATTTGAGGCTTCGGGAAGAGCGTTTGGCGAATTTCAATGCACTCTCGCCGATTTTGACGCGTCACAGCTTTCGGAGACGATAAAGAATTTCCATAATACGCCCGTAAGATTTGAGGCGTTTAAGCAAGCTCTCGCCGCCGACGCTTGCGGACGTGCGGATAGCTGCCGTGAGGAATGCGAGTTCGTTTTGTCTCACGAGAATACGTATTCGGCTGTTGTTGACGCGCTTGAAAACGGCAGTCTGCCGCTGAGAGTGACACATAACGATACCAAGCTCAATAATATTCTTATGGATGCGGAGAACAAAGCGCAGGCGCGCGCGGTCATAGACCTTGATACCGTTATGCCCGGGTCAATGCTTTACGATTTCGGAGACGCTATCCGATTTGGCGCGTCTACTGCCGCAGAGGACGAGAAGGATCTTGAGAAAGTAAATTTTGACATTTCACTGTTCAAGGCTTACGCCCAAGGATATTGCGGAGCGCTCAAGGACAGTATAACCGACGTTGAGACGCGTATGCTGTCATACGGTGCGTATCTTATGACGGTGGAATGCGGAATGAGATTTTTGACGGATTACCTGAACGGAGATACCTATTTCGCGACTAAATATCCCGAGCATAATCTCGTAAGATGCAGAACTCAGCTCAAGCTCGCGGGACAAATGGAAAAAGAGCTTGAAAGCATGACTGAGATAGTTTCAAAGATAATTAACGGTTGATAATCGCCGCCTCTCAATATTCCTTGGGGAAATCTCACAATTTGGCAAAAGGATTTTTTGTTCAAATTGCCTTTGGAAATTTTTCCGATTTTATGGTATAATTATATATATAAATAATACCGAAATCGGATATTGAGAGGAGGACGAAAATGTTTAAGATAGGCAGCCGAGTGGTATATCGCTCCGAGGGAGTTTGCGTAGTGTC
Organism: Clostridia bacterium; assembly: GCA_017461745.1. Classification (GTDB taxonomy): domain Bacteria; phylum Bacillota; class Clostridia; order Oscillospirales; family CAG-272; genus HGM12713. The sequence goes on from JAFTXE010000035.1 coordinate 17,531, forward strand.
TGACATAAGAAGCGAAAGCTTCGGAATGATAGGCAGAGCAGAGGACTATTACATACTGACGCCTATATCCGATAATAAGTCAACCGTTTTCGTGCCCGTCAATAACGAAAAGCTGGTTGCTTATATGAGAGCGCTTATGAGTGCCGAGGAGATAACGGAAATGATTTCCGAGCTTCGGGAGCAAAGAATGGATTGGATAGCGGAGAGCAGGGCGCGCAATGCGGCGTTTAAAGAAGTCCTCGCTCTCGGCGACAGACGTCAGCTTATAATCATGCTCAATACTCTGGCGGAAAAAACAGATGAAATAAAAGCCGCTGGGAAAAAGATACCCACGGGCGACCTTAATGCGCTCAGACGCGCGGAAAAGCTTTTGTACGATGAGTTTTCAGTAACTACGGATATCGCAGGCGCAAAGGATATAATAAGGCTTCTGAGGGGCGAGCTTACGCTAAATGACAAATAAAGACAGTATAAAATCGGGCAAACGAAAAAAATAAAAAAGTTTTTTGGAAAGATATCAAAAACATATTGACAAAACGATAAAAATGAGGTATAATATTGCTTGTGAGTTTTAAACGGCGACTCACAAATGGAGAAGTACTCAAGAGGCCGAAGAGGCGCCCCTGCTAAGGGTGTAGGTCGGGATAACCGGCGCGAGAGTTCAAATCTCTCCTTCTCCGCCAAAAATCGACAAGTTTCGACAGAAGCTTGTCGATTTTTACTTTTTCACTCTTCACTCTTCACTCTTCACTTTACTTTCTCGAAACTTGTCGATGTCGACTAAGTAATAAGTAAAATTGAAGGTGATTGTATTTGGCGGAGAGGAGCTCCGCTGTGCAAAACAGAGCCTTAGTTGAACCAGTACTCAAATCACTCCGTGATTATAAAACTATATAAAACTATATCATACATAAATGCTTGACTTTTACCATTTTTTATGGTATAATTAGTCAAATGAAGATTTAATTTTAAGATGTTTTGTCAAAAGGTGATTTTATGAAAAAAATAGGACGGTATATTATTTCATATGGCTCGGCTGTAATATTTTCTCTAGTGGGCTTGATTTTGCAAATGTTTATTCCGCAAAATGTATTTATAGCAGTGCTTGCCATAATTTCTGTCATTCCGATTGTTTTATTAGTGTGCAATATGGTGTTGGCAAAAAAATATGTCTCTAAAATCAATAAGACAAAATTAGCAGATATGCATGGTTATATGCTTCGCCACCGTAAAGAAGCACAGGAAACTTCCCATTTGCTGTTAAAAAAATTGCAGCGTATCAGACATATAACGTCAATGTATTCTGTAATAATATGGTTATTGGCTGTCTGCATTGCCGTTTTGGGCGGGATTTTATATCATTTTCAAACGTGGCTTTTCTATTTGGGCTTGATTTATTCGGGAACTGTTTTTTATGCGGTGTACAGCAGATATCGCAAGGAAGAAAAAATTGTTCTTGATGAAGATGACTTTTATCTTTCGCGTGAAGAATATCCCTATATAACCTCATTGGTTCACCGAGCTGCCAATACCCTTGGTTGTAACTCAAGTATTACTGTCATGCTCACAGATGGTTGCAATGCAACGATTATTAAAGATAAGGACAGATATATATTGCAGATTGGAATAATCCTTTTGGGAGTAATGTCCGAGGATGAGTTATACTGCATATTTCTGCATGAGTTTTCTCATGTATCGGATAAAAATGCAAAAAATATTAAAGAAGCTCGTTATAATGCATGGATAAGTAATCAAGGTCAATATCATACGCGGATAATGTCATTTTTGACTAATTTGTACGTATACTTTGACGTTCGCTATATATTTGATCATATGACATTTCAATATGCTACGGCTGTGGTGGAGGAAGTTCAGGCAGACCGCGATATTGCGAAATACGGTGACGCAAAAATGGCTGCCTCTGCATTCCTTAAGTTGAATTACAGTAACAATTGTTATTGGGAAAGCGGTGTGAAAGACGAGGATTCTATATATCAATCAGAAACCCTTAAGGCAGATTATTTTACCGTAAATATACAGAAATTTAAAAAAGCTATAGAGACGCGTCACGACTATTGGGATTCTCTTGTTGATAAGGAGATACTTGCCAATAACGCTACTCATCCAACTCTGAAAATGCGTCTTGAGACATTGGGAATAAAAGATGCTAAATTGATAGATGACGATAGCTCTCAAGAATACAGAGAAGAGGTTCAAAAAGCCATTGATTATGCGGAAAGCAAGGTTTATGAAAACAGAAGAAAAACCTACGAGCAGGATAGAAAAGAGTGCTATACTGAACCGCTTAAAAGAGTAAGTGAGTGGGAGATTAACGGATGTCCGATAGTTTCCGAGAGCTACGCAGATATTATTTCCGATTTGAAGCAATTGGGACGACATGAGGAGGCTGAGGCGCTCTGCGACAGAGCAATAAACGAGCTTAATGAAAATTCATCTATGCATGCGTATTTCATTAAGGGCTGTGCTTTGCTTTACAGATATGACGATAGCGGATTGGATTATATTTATCACGCTATAGAGAAAAATCAGAATTATCTTGAAGAAGGATTACAGATTATCGGTACATTTTGTTGTATGACGGGTAGAGAAAAGGAGCTGCTTGAATATAGAGAACGCGCTCCCCAGCTTGCTCAAAAGAACAAGGACGAAAACAGTAAAGCTGATTACCTATCCAAGAACGACAATTTGACAAAAGAAAATTTGCCCGATGGAATGCTTGAAGATATTCTTACATTCATTAAATCTGTAGATAAAGATATTATTCAAAATATTTATCTCGTTAGAAAAAACATAAGCGATACCTTTTTTACAAGTGCGTTTGTTATTCATTTTTACGGTGGAACAGATGCTCAAAGAGACGAAATTATGCACAAGATTTTCAGATATCTTGATTCATATCCTACGGAATGGCAATTTTCACTTTTTGATTATTTCGAATGTATGGAAATAAAGTTTGACAGAATAGACGGAAGTCTTGTATACAGCAAATCAAATAAAAATATTTAAAATATTAAGGAGACATAATATGCAAACACTTAAGGGATATTGTGAGAAAAACGGATTGGACATCAATAAAACGTTCGATATGGTTTTGGGAGAGGGCGGAGGAATACTTCCTCAAAAAACGGGAATGCAGGGATATATTACGGAAATTACCGATACATCTATTATTTGCATCAATGACAAGTTGGGTGTAAAGAAGGAAATTCCGTTTACATCATTTACAAGGGCGGAATTTGGAATTGCAAATGCACAGCTTTGGCTTCAGTGTGTAGTAGATGAAAGACCTTTCGTTTTTTGCACCACACGAAGAAATTGGAAAGCCCCTTCAGCAAAGCTTTTGTTAGACAAAATAGGAGAGCAGACCGAAATTCTTGGAATGAAAGAATATAACGGTTATACGGGAAAAAAGTTTTTCCTGTATATGTGGAAATAATGTCTGTTTTGAAATAATTAAAGGACGGGGTTGCGTTATTTGTGCGTAACTATCGTCCTTTTTACGATTTAAAATGATAAGATAATATTTGATTGTAAAGCTTAGGCAAAAAGAAAAAATAATATTTTACACCAAATATTAAAAAATTCATGAATCATATATCCGTACATCATTCGTTGACAGAATACTTGATTTGTGATATAATAATTAAAGAAGTCCAAGTAAAAACAGAAAAATGATTTTAGATATCACATTTGGAGAATTTACATATGATAAAATTGCTTTTAGGAATAATTGGGTTTATTTTTCTCTGTGTTCCGACGGCTTTGCTGGTTATACTTGTAGAAATATATATACGAAAGAAAAAAAGTGCTGACAAACCGATTTTTTTAACTCTTGGATTTGGTTTGGAAATAGTTCTTTCAATTGCGTGGACAATAGAATTTTTCTTTGTTGTTATGGCACCTTTGATTTCAAATTGGTTTCTGCATGATTCATTTCCAATCTTTTGGGATGCATTAACTTCACTAGCATACTTTATCTATTTAGTTCCAACTCTCTTTTTGCCTTTTGTCCCTATATTGGCAGGAACTATTGCTTGGCTTGTTGAACGACGCAACCCGCTTTTGAACGAACAGATAGGTGGAAGATACAAATATCTGTTTTTACTTGCTGCAATTACAATTTTACGTTCATCTTTTTTCTTGATTCTTGATGACATCTTCTTGTTACATTTTAACGCCCAAGTATTGGCTTAAATATATTTACTTTATATAACAATGTGGAGGATTTTTTATGTCAAAATTGAATTTGAAAAGAATTTTTAATGCAGTTATCCCTTCATATAGCTATGTGATTTCTACAGCAATGAGCAAAAATACTATTTTTAAAACAATGAACGATAACATAGCTTGGGACGGTTATTTTTGCGGATGGGTGAACGAGAAGGGATTTTCAATAAGACCTCGGACGAAAAATAGGGGAGGGGCGCTCATTGCTATAGACGCAACGGTGCGTCAAGATAATGAACGTTCTGAAATATCTATCAATATGTACGTCAGAGCATATTTTTTATTTGTTGCCATTATATGCTTTTTTGCTCTAATTGCTGTTCTTTATTTGGTAGGAGCTGTACTTACGTTTGATTTGATTTCTTTAGTTTACGCTGTAACATACGTTGCTTTGGCAATTGCCCTTTGCGGAATTATAAGGGCAATATTTAATCGTCAAGCCAAAGGCGCAAAGGAAAAATTAAACGATATTTTATTTTTATAATAGACCTATAACACCAATAATTCTTATCCTCATATCCGTGTGTATAAGAAAAAATAATATTTTACACTGAAATATTAAAAAACTTCTTGACAAACGGAAAAAACTTTGGTAAAATAATATATATTGTTAAAAGCGTTTGAGCAGAAACCAGTAACCGTTTCTTGTGTTTTCAGAGAGCTGCCGCACGGTGCGAGGCAGTAACGCATATTCGGCGAATTCCTTCTGTGAGCTGTGGATTGAAGGCGCGCGGCGTTTAGTAGATCTTATCGGGAGCAACCGTTATATTGCTACGGTGTATTTTGCACCTATTGAGGTCTCTTTTGCGAAAAAGAGATAAAGCAGAGTGGTAACACGGTCAATTTCCGTCCCTGTATCCTTTATGGATGCGGGGATTTTTATTTTGTTTGTTTTCACAGCTTCTTTGCTGTGTCAATAATAAATTTTATATTTTTAAGGAGAAACGAAAATGAAAAAAATTCTCTCTATCGCATTGGCGCTGCTTCTTTGTATGGGCGCGCTTCTTACAGTTACCTCGTGCGGAGACAAGGCTGATTTTACCGTAGGCATATGTCAGCTCATGGAGCACGAATCTCTTGACAAGGCGACCGAAGGCTTTATTGACGCTTTGACCGAGGCTCTTGAAAAAGAGGGCAAAACGGTAAAGTTTGACACTCAGGTAGCGGGCGAGGCAAATCTCTGCACTACCGTTGTCAACACCTTCAAAGCAAACAAGGTCGATCTTATCATGGCTAACGCTACTCCCGCGCTTCTTGCGGCTGCTAACGCAACTACCGAAATTCCCGTGCTCGGCACGTCTGTTACCGACTATTCCGACACTTTCTCGGGCAATATCCCTGAGAACGTATCGGGTACGTCCGACGCCGTTCCCTTTGACGAGCAGGCGCAGATGATGATCGACACGCTTGACCTCGTAGCAGGTGATAAGGTTGGCGTTCTTTACTGCACCAATGAGTCCAACTCCCTTATTCAGTACAACGCGGTTAAGGAGCTTTTTGAAGAAGAGGGCATAGTCGTTGAGGCTTATACCTTCTCAGAGACCACCGAGCTTCAGGCTCTCGTTAACTCCGCGGCAAGCGAGTGTAAGGCTATTTACGTTCCTTCCGATAACACCGTCGCTCAGAACGACAGCGTCGTAGGAACTATATGTGAAGAAAAGAAGGTTCCCGTATTTACAAGCTACGGCGGAGCTGTATGCTACGCAAGCCTTGCTATTGACTACTATGAGCTTGGCAGAAAGACGGGCGAGATGGCGGCAGAGATACTTCTCGGCAACAAGAAGACCACCGATATTGAGGTAGCAACTCTTGAGCCTACCGTCGTATACAACGAAGAACTTTGCGCAAAGCTTGACATCGAAGTTCCCGAGAACTGATAAGGCTTAAAACAGTTAAAAATATTTGAGGTAATTTTTAAACCATGAATTTCTTGAATGCATTACCCGGAGCGGTAGCCGAGGGACTTATATGGGGATTGATGGCTATTGGCGTCTACATATCCTATAAAATACTCGACATCGCAGACCTTACCGTTGACGGCTCTATTTGCACGGGTGGCTGTGTTTGTGCCGTGTTGATAACCGCGGGCGTTCCCGCATGGGTGAGCGTGCTCGTGGCTCTTATTGCGGGAGCTTTGGCAGGCATGCTTACGGGACTTTTGCACACGGCGCTCGGTATTCCCTCAATACTTGCGGGAATACTCACTCAGCTCATACTCTATTCGGTAAATCTTGCAATTCTCGGCGGTCGCTCGCTCATATCCATTGACCCGAGAATTAATACGCTTATACTTAATATGAGCAATAATCCGCTTGCGATAGCCGCGGCGGGAGCTATAATAATTGCGGTGATAGTCTTGCTTTGGCTGTTCTTCTACACTGAGGTGGGGCTTACGCTGAAATCAACGGGCGACAATCCCGATATGAGCCGCGCGCAAGGTATAAACGTAAAGCTCAATAAGGTAGTTGGACTTGCGATTTCAAACGGAATTGTTGCGCTTGCGGGCGCTCTGCTTGCACAGTACAAGGGCTCTGCAAATATCAATGACGGACGCGGAGCGATAGTTATAGGTCTTGCGGCAATCTTTATAGGACTTTCCGTATCTATGAAGATAAAGCCTAATTTCGTCGTCAGCCTCGTGGGCGTTATCGGCGGAGGAATAGTTTACTATATTATTTACAATTTCGTAGTTCTTCTCGGACTTAAGACCGACTATCTTAAGATGTTCTCGGCTATTATCGTAACGATATTCCTTGCGATACCTTATCTTAAGTCTTACTACTTTACAAAGCAGAAGCCGTTACGCATAGTTGCGCCGACGCAGTCGGATAATGGCGACGGAGGTGACGCAAATGCTTAAAATAAGAGATCTGCAAAAAACCTTTAATCCGGGAACTATCAACGCCAAAACGGCGCTTGCAGGCTTTGACCTTACACTCAATAACGGAGATTTTGTAACGGTCATTGGTGGTAACGGAGCGGGAAAGAGTACCATGCTCAACGCTATAGCAGGTGTTTGGAAGCCCGATTACGGTACTATTGAGATTGACGGAGTTGACGTCACGGGAATGCCCGAGCATAAAAGAGCAAAGTTCCTTGGCAGAGTATTCCAAGACCCGATGAAGGGAACGTCACCCGATATGGAAATAGCTGAAAATCTTTCCATTGCGGCAAGACGTGGAACTAAGCGTAAGCTTAAATGGGGCTGTACACGAAAAGAAAGAGAGAGTTACAGAGCGCTTCTCGCTCAGCTCGACCTCGGACTTGAGGACAGACTTTCAACTAAGGTGGGACTTCTTTCGGGCGGACAGCGACAGGCAGTAACCTTGCTGATGGCAACGCTGAGAAAGCCTAAAATACTTTTGCTCGACGAGCATACCGCGGCGCTTGACCCTAAGACCGCCGCAAAGGTCTTGGAGATAACCGATAAGCTCGTTAGGGAAAATAATCTTACCACGCTTATGATAACCCATAATATGCACGACGCAATTGCGTACGGAAACAGACTTATTATGATGCACGAGGGACGCGTCATCGTAGACGTTTCAGGCGAGGAAAAGAAAAAACTCACTATTGAACAGCTTCTTGGACTGTTTGAAGCGGCAAGCGGTAAGCAGTTCTCGGATGATAAGGTAATGCTTTCTAAATAGCAAAGCGCGAGGACGCGATTTCGTTTTTGGAATAGTTAGTTTGTGATTGGTTTTTTGGGGGCTTTCTTTCGTAGAAAGCCCCCATACCCCAAAGAACTCGTGAAAAATAAATATTAAGGTTGTTGGAATTTAGTCTTGCGCTTAAATTTAAGTACGGTATTTTCTAAGGTAGAAACCGCGTCAAATGCTGCTGCACATTTGACGGGTTTCTTTTTTATTTAAATGTGCGGTTCCTCTCAAAACGGGTAGGGGCGACCATCGCAATGTTTATTAACATACGCACTTATCTTGTCATTGCGTGGGAGCTTGCGACCGTAGCAATCTGTTGAAAGTAACACTATCGCAGAGAGCACGCCGACTTCCGTCGGCTAGCTTTTGACTAAAATATCATATCACAAGGCGCAGGTCTCGTATGCCGAGTGTATTGATTTGCCTTGCGTAGAGTATGGGTAAATTTATCACACCTCGCTTGCGCGTTGCATATATAATTAGTATCACTATAAAGCGAGGTGCGATATGTATATAAGCAACGGTAGAACACGGCTTATCCCCATGATATCGGGGCGTCCGAACGCAATAGCTAACGTCACGGGAAGTGAGGAGTATTCGGGAATAAACGGAACGGTTAGCTTCTTTGATACTCCGCGCGGTGTGTTGGTATACACTCAGATAAACGGATTGCCAAAGAGTGAGGGGAAGTGCAATGGCGGAATATTCGGCTTTCATATCCACGATGGCAGCTCATGCTCGGGGAACGAAACCGATGAATTTGCCGATGCGGGCGCGCATTATAACCCCGATGAATGTCCTCATCCGTATCATGCGGGAGATTTGCCACCGCTGTTTGAGTCAGACGGCTATGCGTTTTCTGCTTTTCTTACTGACAGATTTACAATTGACGAAATAAAGGGTAAGGCAATTATCATTCACGACAAGCCCGATGATTTTACTTCGCAGCCGTCGGGTAATGCAGGAAAGAAGATTGCCTGCGGTATTATTTCTGTGTAGAAAAAACGCGTTTTTTTCTATCAAAATTTGTCAATTGTGCGTTTTGCACATTTTTAATTGATGATTTTTGAGCAATATTACAGTTTGTTCATATTTTTATCTTGATTTGTTCACAATTTCATGGTAAAATACAGACACAGAGAAAGTGTTGGGGAAATATGGTACTCAACACGCAGTAAACGGAACGCTTTGAAAGGAAAGGTAATTATTATGAGTGCAAACGGTAAATACGTATACAAAATCGAAATCGACACTATGGAAGACGCAAAGAAGCTCGTAGCTATTTCCACGAAGCTTCAGGGAAAGATCGTTCTTAAGAGCGGCGCTAAATTTTCCGTAAACGCCAAGAGCCTTCTCGGAGTTGTTCTCGCCAAGAAGCTCAACTGGAGTAATCTTACCATCGTTATGGATAACGATTACTACAATGAGTACAAAAAATATATTATCGATTGATAAAAGGAATATAATCGGTAATTAAAATTTATTTTCGTTCCGTTTGATAAAGCTGTTCTCTGAATACGTAAAAGAAAATTTCGGAGCTGAGTCATTAAATGATTCAGCTCCGTTTTTTATTACTTATAAATTGCCGCGGTCGCGTAGAAGGACGCTTCCTTGAAATGACAATATGAGAGCGAACCGAGCGCTTCAAATTATGATTTATCGGGCTGTTTGATATGTTCGCACTCTCTTCGTGTCATCCTGAGCGTACGCACTTTATTGGGAGAACCAAAAGTACAATTCGAAGGATCTTTGCCGCTTGCGGCAACAACAAACTTCGGTTGGAAATCCTTTATGCTTTAAGGGC
>JAFTXE010000036.1 GCA_017461745.1 Clostridia bacterium
AGCACCGCCGCAGACTTATAGACAGCTTTGTAAATTCCATATATCTTTTTGATGATAGACTTATAATTACCTTCAATTATAAGCACGGAACTAAAGCTATTTCATTTGATGAGATAAAAGATTCTTTAGGTTCGGATTTGTATTTATTCACTGCACCAAAGCGAAACGGACACCAATTGGTGTCCGTTTCGCTTTGGTAGATAATTGGCTCGCCGAAGTTTCCCAACTCCGCAGACGTTGGGGCAACATTTGGCAGTTTGCGAAGCAAATGACGGACGGTGTCCGTCAAGACAAACTTGCCGTTGAGCGAAGCGAAACATATTCAAGTGTCCTTTTACCCGCACAAAGTAAAAGACGGTATACAGTCTTTTATTTTTTCTACCCATGCACCACTTGGGGCTTAAAATGTGCCTTTTAAAAAAACTTTTCCCCACCTTATTGACAAGACTTTTGGGATATGATATATTAGCATTGAGAGATAAAAAAGAGGGGACCTTTAATGAAAAAATATATTGCCTTTTTACTTTGCTTAATGATGATACTATCACTATTTTCGTGTAATTCAAAGGAAAATCAACCTGCTCCATTACAAAATGAGAACACAAATGATACCTCTACACAGATTTCTGAGGCCGAGAAGGCTATGGGAATGTACGAAGCTGCTATTAAAGGAGAAATATGCGTGTTCGATGAGCACTTGGGTGAAGTCAAATTAAAAGCCTGTAGATTTCCAAGCGACAACTTAAGATTAGACGAATGTGAAATTCTCAGCAAAGCAATTTTAGATATGGATGAAGATGGGATTAACGAATACGTTATTCAATCACCCGACAAAGATCATATAATATTACATTACCATGATGGCAAAGTTTACAGTTATTGCTTTGACAGTAGTAATTTTTATAACTTAAATACCGACGGGTCTTTTTATTGGAGCGATTCTTACGAATCCACAAATTGTACGCGCGGATACAATCAAATTGCATTTGAGGGATCATCATTAAATATCGAAGAAATATACAGAATCAAACAAACAAGCCCCTATGATTATGGTGATGGTACCCATGAATATTACGGAGGCGGCAAGCGGATAACGCGCGAAGAATTTTCGAATTATTATGGCTATAGCGCTAAAAAGCAGGTGATCTTCTCTCCGCTTGAAATTTCGTGTGAATATCCGATATCTTCTGAAAAGGCCTTTGAGCTCGCTTCAAATTATTGGGGATTTAAAAGTGGAATGGAAGACGGAGCTGCCGGAACACTTTATGTATCCAAAATAGTTATATTAGAAAAGCCGAATAGCGATACACATATCTATCGTATTGGATGGCAGGCGGAAGGATATACTACTCACGTAATCGATAGTTGCTACGCTCAACCACCGCAGTCCGTTACAATACACAAGGAATTATTTGTAGATGCCATAACTGGTGAGTGCCGAGAATATATAGACATCACCCCCGACGACAAAGAATATACTGAAGCCGAGAAGGCTATACAAATGTATGAGGCTTTCTTGAAAAACAAGATAACGGCGAACGGTCTTTATTTGAAGAATTTCCAAGAAGAGTATCTTATGAATTATTTGTGGGAGCGAAATGGTAGTGTTCATTACGCATACGTTGATATGGACGAAAACGGTCAAGTCGAGCTTTTGGTATGCGGTATCGATACGTTTGTCTTTTCATACTCTCATGAGAGTAATGAGGTCAAATTTATAAGTCTACACGACTTTCATGAAATGAACAGAGTATATGTTGATGGTTCATACTCTTGGAATTGGGGTGGAGGCGGTGACGGAGTCACTTACGGAATCAAAAAGAACGGAAAGGATATTTGGCGTATCGAGAACGACGGTGGAGCGAATCCGTTGTATTACATAGGTAATACGGCAGTAACAGAGGAAGAACTTCTGAAATACGTTGAGGAGAATCCTACTCCCGAAGAAGTGAGGTTTACCGCTATCAGCAGAGAGGGATGGAATCAAACGATAGGTGAAGAATGTGCGAAGGAGATAGCATGTGCATACTGGAATATAAAGGATGGAGATATCAACGAGCAAACCGGAAAAGAATATAGCATTGACGTGTCCGGCATAGCGGAAGAAAAATATTATGTAAGACTTCACTCGGGATATTATTACGAACCAAACATTGATGTAATCTACATAGACGCGATAACAGGTAAGATCCTTACTGACTTCCTGCCAGACGAAAAAGGCTAAACCTTTCACCGAGCGTGACGACGTGTCACTAAGGCAATACAACCATCAGGTTCCGGTTAGGGTTTCTCGGCAAAAATTCAAATTCTTTTACCCGCACCGCTGAAAGCCTTGAAAGCATTACGTTTTCAAGGCTTTTCTTTTTTTTATTGTTGACAGACAAGTAACAAACTATGATAATGATTGGTTCATAACGGAAGTGATGAACAGTCGATATTTTTCGCCTTAGTTTTCAAATATTTTATTGTTTGTGAGCAGAGTCAAGGGTGAGAGTCGTATAAACCTTTCCACCGTATTATTGCCGTTTATAAAAGCATTATAGCACGCTAAGTGTTCATCTAATGATAAATTATAATTTCTCCATAACCAAATTTTCTTTACCAAAATAGTCGTGAAGTATCTTATACTCCTTATAGAGAATTCTATAATTTTTAACGTTTTCCTTAATTGGCTTGTAAAGCTTAACGTCGTTCTTTGATAGCTTTTGGGCCGCCATTTTTACGTCGGCATAAATACCTGACGCTACAGCCGCATATATAGCGCTGCCAAGCGCTCCCGCCTGCGTGCTTCCCGCTATGCGTATCTCTCTGCCAAGTACGTCAGCGTATATTTGCATCATCATTTCATCCTTTTGAGCAATACCACCTGCGGCGCATATACTCTTAATAGAAATTCCACTGTTCTCGTACTGCTCTACAATGACCTTTAGTCCATAAGCCGTAGCCTCTATAAGTGCTCTGTATATCTCCTCAGGCTTTGTCCCAAGAGTCATACCGAGTAGCATTCCCGTGAGATTGGAGTTTACAAGCACGCTTCGGTTTCCGTTCCACCAGTCAAGCGCTAATAGTCCGCTCTCTCCCACGGAAAGTTTATTTGCTTTCTCTCGGAGAAGCTTATGTATGCTAATTCCCTTCTCCTTTGCCTCTTCCGTATAGCTTGCGGGAACACAATTCTTTACGAACCAATCAAATATGTCTCCCACTCCCGCCTGTCCTGCCTCATAGGTATAAAGTCCAGGTATTACTCCGTCCTTTACATATCCGCAGATTCCCTCTACGGTCTTTGCGTCTTTTGAATTAAGTATATGGCAAGCGGACGTCCCCAATATGAGCATAAGGTCGCCGTCACCCGTTATATTAAGCGCGGGCATGGCGGCGTGGGCGTCTATCATGGGAAGAGAAACGGGAGTGCCTGCTTTAAGTCCTGTCAGTTGTGCGCCTCTCGCGTCTATCTTTCCCGCCGTTTTATCCATTCCGAGTACATTGATAGAAAGCTTTGTTCCGACTATACCGTCAAGGCGGCTATCAAGGGCTACCATAAAATCGTTTGAGGGATATCCCGTCTCGGCATTCCAAAGTCCTTTATATCCTGCAAATACCGCGCTGTGTGTTTCCTCGCCCGTAAGTATAAGTGACAACCAATCCGCAGCTTCTATAAAACGATAGGTATCGTCGTATATTTCGGGAGCTTCGCGGAGCACCTGCAATATCTTGGGCAGCGCCCATTCGCACGATACCTTACCGCCGTATATAGATAGCCACTTCTCGCCTCTCTTTGTGGCAAGCTCGTTTATCTCGTCAGCCTCGCCTTGAGCGGCATGATGCTTCCACAGCTTAACGTAGGCGTGTCTTTCGTCCTTGTATTCGTCCTTCATGCAAAGAGGTGTTCCGTTCATGTCCATGGGTAGTATAGTACAAGCAGTGAAATCTATTCCCAAACCTACGACGTCATCTGCTGTTATACTTGCTTTTTTCAGCACGTCGGGTATAGTTGTTTTGAGAACATCGAGATAATCCTCGGGGTACTGGAGAGCATAGCTTGAAGGTAATCTCTCTCCGTTCGGCAGACGCTCGTCCATTACCGCGTGGGGATAATTGAGCACCGACTCCGCCACTTCGTCTCCGCTCTTTACGTCTACAAGTACACACCGCCCAGACAGAGTTCCGTAGTCTATTCCTATTACGTATTTCTTCATCTCATTTCTCTCTTTCAATATTTATTAGATTTTTCAATACGAAATTTCTCCCCACGCTTGCGTATTTAGCTTCAGCAAGTGGGTTGTAGTCTAATCTTTCCCAAGAGCCTTCGCCTACAATTTGCTCTATCGCTTTTAGATTTTCTTCCGTATCCGTGATGTTGGGTATAAGAGGAGTACGGAAGGTATGCGGTATTCCGCTTTGTTTAAGGTATTCGGCGTTTTCAAGAATTATCTTGTTATCCACGCCCGTGTACCTTTTATGTTGTTCACTGTCTGCAAGCTTTATATCCATATATACGAAATCGCATAAGCTTACCACCTTTATGAAATCCTCTTTCTTTGCATATCCCGAGGTTTCTATCGCTATATGCACTTGTCCTTTAAGCAAGGTCAAAAGTTCAACGCAAAAATCCGCCTGCAAAAGCGGTTCTCCGCCCGAAAGGGTTATTCCGCCCCCCATTGTGTTAAAGAAATTCTTGTGTGTCAGCAGCTTGTCTGCGAGGTCTTTTGCCTTCCATTCCACTCCCGCAACACTTATGAGATTTTTGGGACAAACGTGTAGACATCTGCCTATCTCTTTACATTCCTCATGGTCGCAAGGAATACTGCATCTGCCGCACCCAAGACAGCCGTTGAACTTTTGGTATAGCTCTTTTTGGGGAGATAGACCCTCGGGATTATGACACCATACACAACGGAGAGGACACCCCTTTA
>JAFTXE010000037.1 GCA_017461745.1 Clostridia bacterium
AATTCATCATTCTGTTATCGTATGCTCAAAGAATACACAGCCAAGTGCCTTTGAACGATCGATCACGATTTGCTTTAATCAAAAAGGACGGTTCAATTTGTAAAGAATTGAGCCGTCTTATTTACTTTTTGCCGTTTTTATGGTATAATCTAACTAATCGATAAACTTGAATTTGTAGAGGTATCAATATGTTAGTGTATTCCATTAGTATGTTTCTGGTTGCAGCTCTGTTTACGGTATTGGGTATTGCAATTTACAAGGGGAAAACGGATTTGATTCACGATTACCACCAAACAAAAGTCACAGATAAATCAGCCTACGGAAAAGCCTTTGGAAAAGCAATGCTTCTTATCGCAACTGTAATGCTACTCAGTGGCATTATAGGACTGTTTGAAAAATTGACCATTCTTGCCGTTGCTATACTTATCATAGGCTTGGTGATTGGTATAGGTTGTATTGTTGTAATACAAAAAAAGTACAATAATGGAGTATTCTAAATTCCAATTTGACGAGCTGAATAGGCGTTAAATGTAGGTGTGATTTTTGTACAAATTTGGTGTGACACTTTATTTCGATATACAAAAAGCTCTGTTTTGGCAGAGCTTTTTGTTATGTTATTCTGTAGGAGCGACCATCGGTCGTCCGCTTTTTTTATTGGAATTTGCGGACGTGCAATGCACGCCCCTACAGAGAAAGGTTGTTCGAACTGTAAAGAATTGAGCCTCCTATTTACAATTAGCTGATTTTATGATATAATATAATTGAAATAATAAACTCTGATTGTAAGGAGATTGATTTATGAAAAAACGCATAGTTATTATCGTTGCGATAGTTCTCGTATTATTGGTGATTTTATTCGTTCCGTTTGACCGAGATTATGTGGAAGACGGTGGTACAAGGACATACACTGCATTAACTTACAAAGTCGTTAAATGGGAGAGAGTTGGCGAAGTATACTATACAGACGGAACCATAGAGAAGAATACATACAGTAAAACATCAATTTTTTGGTTTCCCGACAACTTTAAAAGCATAGATGAATTATGGGAAATTGAAAACCAAAGCAATTGAAAAATTCCTATTTGTTGGTGATAATAGGCGTTAAATGTAGGTGTGATTTTTGTACAAATTTGGTGTGACACTTTATTTCGATATACAAAAAGCTCTGTTTTGGCAGAGCTTTTTGTTATGTTATTTTGTAGGAGCGACCATCGGTCGTCCGCTTTTTTTATTGGAATTTGCGGACGTGCAATGCACGCCCCTACAGAGAAAGGGTGTTCAATCTGTAAAGAATTGAGCCTCTCTATTTACTTTTGCTGAAAATTATGATATAATGTAACTGTTAAATATACTTGAATTGACAGTTTTTACTCTACCAACGGTTTAATTCTCCTCACTAAACCAATGGTAGGTGTACTTTGTTTGAAAAAACGGTTATACTGTATTCGAAAGGAGGAAGATTCATGGACCAAATAAAAATAGGAAAATTTATTGCCGAATGCAGAAAAGAGAAAAAATTAACGCAAATGCAGCTGGCAGAAAAACTCGGTATCACCGACAAAGCAATATCCAAGTGGGAACGAGGCGTCGCAATGCCCGATACTTCGATAATGCTTGAGCTCTGTGATATTCTCGGAGTCAGTGTAAATGAATTATTAAGTGGGGAGAAGATCAATATGGAAAACAACGATCAGAAAAACGAACAGCTTTTGCTCGAAATGACAAAGGAATTAGAAAAGAAAAACAAAACTATTTGGAGCGCAATGTGGACGATTATGATAGTGAGTATTATTGGATTGCTCGGAGGTCTTGCGATCATCGCGTTTTTTATGCCCGAGGGTCCTTGGATGATCGTTGCAATACTTACGCTCTGCGTGGTCTTTATGATACCGTGCTTCTACGCATTAAAGCTTGAGGTCAGTGTGGGTGCTTACAAGTGCAAAAATTGCGGTTACGAGATCGTGCCTACCTATATGCAGGCACTTAATGCGATGCATAGAGGAACGACTCGGTACTTGAAGTGTCCAAAATGCAATAAACGCACATGGTGCAAAAAGGTTATAAAGAAATAAGATAAAAAGCTCTGTTTTGGCAGAGCTTTTTGTTATATTATTTTTTAGGGGCAACCATCGGTCGTTCGCTTTTTTTAATTGGAATTTGCGGACGTGCAATGCACGCCCCTACAGAGAAAGGTTGTTCGATCTGTAAATAATTGAGCCGCCATATTTACATTTCAGGATATTTATGATATAATACAACTGTTAGATAAACTTGAATTTAACGGAGGAATTAAGCATGTCTGATTTTAGCATAAACGAAATGCAGGAAATGCAAAAAGCCCTACAAGATAAGTACAAATGGGAGCCTATATCTTCGGAAGTCGGTAGAAATAAACTGCTGTGGATGATTGGCGAAATAGGTGAAGTGATTGATATCGTCAAGAAGCACGGTGGAACAGAATTTTCAAATGATGAAAAATTGAGAAAAGATCTCATTGAAGAAATGGCAGACGTCCTTATGTATTATAATGATGTCATGCTTTGCTATGGCATTACTGCTGACGAACTGAAAGAAGCATATTCAAAAAAATTTGAAAAGAATATGAAGCGCTGGTAAATACTATATTTAAAAAAAATTGGGTCTTTCTATGCAAGAAAGACCCAAATCTTAATTCTACTTAAATAAAGGGAGTAACTATTCCAATGACGAGTATCGCGGCTATTATAAGGGGGAGAATATATTTCATGTAAATTCTGAATCCGCTTCTGATTTTGACACCCTTACCCGTGTTTGCCTCAGCCACGAAATTGTCCCAATTCCAACCGCGCTTTGACGTACAGTAAATAATAAATAAAAGCGAGCCGAGGGGGAGAATTATATTGCTGACGACGTAGTCCTCAAGGTCAAGAACCGAGGTAAGCGAGCCTAAATTAATAGCTCCTGCCCAGAGGTTATAGCCGAATATGCAGGGAAGTGAGAGAATAAAAATCATAATACCGTCAATAAGGCATGCCTTTTTCTTACCCCAACCGAACATTTCCTGCGTGCAGGTAAGTATATTCTGAAATACCGCAAGCACGGTCGAGAGCGCCGCAAACGACATAAAGATGAAGAACAGACTGCCGAAAATTCTGCCGCCCGCCATATTGTTGAATACGTGAGGAAGCGTTTGGAATATAAGGCTCGGTCCTGCGGTAACCTCAACGTCGAAGGTAAAGCAAGCGGGGAAGATTATCAGTCCCGACATAAGAGCCACGCTTGTGTCAAGTATAGCAACGTTTATGCTTTCGCCGAGCAGGGAACGCTTCTTATCGATAAAGCTACCGAAAATAGCCATAGCTCCGATACCGAGGCTGAGCGTGAAGAACGCCTGATTCATTGCCGCAACTATGACGTTGAAAACACCTTGTTCAAGAAGATTGTCAACGCTTGGGAGAAGGTAAAATTTAAGACCTTCGGCGGCGCCTTCAAGGAAAAATCCGTTTATAACGAGAATTACCATAATTCCCAGAAGAGCGAGCATCATTACCTTGGTAACCTTTTCAAGCCCGTTCTGAAGTCCCAAGGAGCAAACGCCAAAGCCTAATATAATAACTATAGCAACAAAAGCAATAAGCATCAGCGGCTCTGAGAGCATCTCTCCGAATACGCCCGATATCTCAGCCGCCGTGCTCATTCCTTGAAATTTGCCCGTGGCTGTGTAGAAGAAATACTGAAGCATCCAACCCGAAACAGAGGTGTAGAACATCATCAACAGAATATTTCCCGCAAGACAAAGGTATCCGTGAGGACGCCATTTTTTCTTTTCGGGAGTAAGCGCGTGATACATTCTTATCGGACTTTTCTGAGCCGCGCGACCCATAGCGAATTCCATAGTAAGAACGGGAATACCCATTATAGCAAGGAAAACAAGATATATGAGAACGAAAAAACCGCCGCCGTTTTGTCCCGTAATAGAGGGGAATTTCCAAACGTTTCCGATTCCGATAGCGCACCCCGCACTGAGCAGAATGAATCCGAGACGGCTGCCGAGCCGTTCTCTTGGAGTTTTATTGTTATCCATATTAAAGACCCTTTGTCAGATTTAAGCGAAGTAGAAAACGAGACCGAGAATAAATACCGCAAGAATTATCAGCGGAAGAATGAACTTCATGTATATCTTCATCCACGAAGCTACCTTTACACCCTTGCCCTGATTTGCCTCGGCAATGAAATTGTCCCAGCCCCAGCCCTTTTTCCACGTACAGTAAACGATAAAGACGAGAGAGCCAAGGGGAAGAATGATATTGCTTACGAGGAAGTCCTCAAGACCGAGAACGTCACTGCCCGCGCCGAGAGGCTGGAAGCTCTTGAGAACGTTGAAGCCGAGCGCGCAGGGAATAGCAAGAATAAACATTACGATACCGCTGATAAGGGAAGTTTTTTTGCGACTCCATGAGGTTATATCCTGAACGCAAGCGAGAATGTTTTCAAATACACCGAGAACGGTGGAAAGTGCCGCAAATGACATGAAGATAAAGAATAGACTTCCAAAAATTCTACCGCCCCACATATTTGCGAAAATGTTGGGGAGAGTCTGGAAAATAAGGGGAGGTCCTGCCTGATAGTCAACGCCGAAGGCAGTGCAGGCGGGAAGAATTATAAGTCCCGCGGAGAAAGCAACGAAGGTGTCAAGCGAGGCAACGCTTATCGCCTCGCCCATAAGCGAACGCTTTTTATCTATGTAGCTTCCGAAGATAGCCATACCGCCCATACCGATGCTGAGCGTAAAGAATGCCTGATTCATTGCGTTGGAGATAACGCGCATGATTCCGACCTCTTGCATCTTGTTGAAGTTGGGGACAAGGTAGAACTTAACTCCCTCAAGTCCGCCGTCAAGACAAAGGCTGTTTACAATCAATACGAGCATAATTCCGAGTAGTGCTATCATCATGACCTTGGTCACCTTCTCAATACCCTTCTGAAGACCGAGAGCGCAAACTCCAAAGCCAATGAGTACGACTATAGCAACGAAAACTATGAGCATCACGGGCTCGGAGAGCATTTCTCCGTAAACGCCCGATATCTCGGGAGTGGACATGTTCTCAAATTTACCGCTTACCATATACCAGAAGTATTGAAGCATCCAGCCCGAAACAGAGGTGTAAAACATCATGAGCAAAACGTTGCCCGCAAGACAAACGTAGCCGTGAGCGCGCCAGCCCTTTTTATCGGGAGTAAGCGCGTGATACATTTTTGTGGGGCTCTTCTGCGAAGCGCGACCAAGAGCAAATTCCATAGTCATAACGGGAATACCCATTATAGCAAGGAATAAAAGATAGATAAGAACGAAAATACCGCCGCCGTTCTCACCGACAAGATAAGGAAACTTCCAAACGTTTCCCACGCCTATAGCGCATCCCGCGCTAAGTAGTATAAATCCCAAACGGGAAGATAAATGTTCTCTTTGCATAAGATTTTCTCTCCGTCAATTCTTTATTGTATTTTTATATTTAAGTATTGCTTTGCGGCATTATCTGAATATTCTCAGAGCCGCTGCCGTTTACCGCTGCTATCATTAAGGATAATTCATCAGCGTTTTGCGTATAAGGTAGCAGTACACGCGCGTTATATCTCAAAAGATAATAAAGCATCTGCCCAAGCTCGCCGCTTATTTGCTCAGCCGCGCCAACCTCACCGCCAGTGCAGTGCGTGAGATCCGCGGCAAAGTAGTCGAAGGCGTTCCAAAGCTCGTCTATTACGGTGGAATTCTGAGCATCGGCAAACGCGCTTACGGGAAGAGAAATGCCAATAATACCGTCGGGGCAAAGTCTCTTTACCTCCAAGGCAAGCCTTGCAAGCTCAGCGTATCTGTCAGGGGGAATATCTCCCGCAAATATAAGTACCTCGTCCACTCCCGAACGTAAAGCCTCGGAAATGAGCGCTGAATGATAACCCAAGGCGGCTGAACGAATAAGGTCGTCGTCACCTGAAAAATCGGAAACGTGTGTGACTCCTATGGAATAAAGTCCGTTCTCAGCGGTAAGCTCTGTGGCATCGTTAAGCTTCCAAAGTCCGCTTCCCGAAGATTGCTTGCCAAGTCTTTGGGCAACGTCAGAGGAATATAGCAGCGCGCCGTCAGCGCTGTCAAGCTCAAAGCAAATTTCGGAGTATCCGTCTGCGGCCACCTTCTTAAGCCTTGAAGAAAGACTTGATGAAGCGTCGGAAAGTGGGACGGGGAAGGCAATTACACTTTTTGGAGTGGAGTGCGAGTCCTCCTTTGTAATCGTTTCATTTGCGGACTTGCGGCTTTCAACGTTCTCCTCAACCTTGTCACCAAGCAAATTTCCGATTATGAGAAACAGCAAAGCGATAACAACGACCGCGCATAACGAGCACACCGCAATCAGCTTTATTCTTTTTTTACGGTAAACGCTTCTGCGATAACGCATATGGCGGTTTGGTCTGTTCATGTTTTTTGCGACCTTTCAAAAATAATTAATCATCAAACGGAGCGTTCATATAAGCTTCGCCTGCCTCGTTGGGAACAAAGGTAAGCGTCGCTTGCTTTTCATCTAAGATAGCGTAAAAGGCATACGCCTGATAAAGCTCCTTCAGATAGTCAAATTTAAGCATTATTGTAGTAGGGGATAGCTCAAGACGCTGAATGACGTAGTAACCGAGGTCGTCCTCAACTACGTCGGATATCTCTCCGATGTCGAGCGCAAAGGCAATTTTCTCATATTCGTCTGTCATATACCCCTCGGGAATTGCCAAGCCCTCGGCACTCATGTCGCCGTCCTTGCCGTATTCCTCGATAAGAGCGGATAAATTCTCTCCCCCCGACGCGCGTCTGCTGACCTCTTGAATAGTCTTTTCGGCATCCTCGTCAGCGTGGGGAATAAATACGTGGCGGACGCATATAAACTCGTCCTTTATCAAATCGTAAATCTTTTCGTCATCGTTTTCAATAGCGGAAATATCGTCAATATATACGTACATCAGCTCGTTTTTTAAAAGCTGAAGCTCGGTGCTGTAGCGCAGAAAGTGGTCGGTAAGATGATTTTCCTTAAGGTACTTTTTGTACTTTCTCATACCGCCAAGCTCTTCCGCCATATCCGATACCGTTGCGTTGACCTTTTCGATTATCGCTTTCTCTCCAAGACCGATATATACTTCTTCGCAAAGCAATAGAGTGGCGTATCCAGACGTGATATTGGCATATACCAGCTCTTTGAGCATTTGTAGATATTTTTCCGCATTTTCGCCCTCGAAAATATCTTCGCCATATCGAGAGGTCAGTATATCTCGATATGTGTATGCCACGAATCTCAGTTCTTCAAGATAAACGTCTTTTCCCGCAACCTGACCTACGACAGTCAAATCGTCCCCGTCAGGCTCTATCGGTTTGTATCCCGAGCAGGACGAAAGGATAATCAGACAACAGAGAAGAAGTGATATAAGTGGAAGAACACAGAGCTTGTGGGTATTTTTATTTTGCCTCATTCTTGTTACCGCCCTGACGCAGAGCACGCTTTGCCTTATCCGCAAGAAGCGCCGCCTTTTTCTTCTTAAAGTGCTTTACTGTAAGAATTACGGCAACAGCAACCAGCACCGCAACGCCAACGCAAATGCATACGATAACTATGGTGAACACGTCCGTGCCCGCGTCTATTTTTTCAAGCGCGGTAACGTCAAGTGACTTTGCGTAATCGTTAGGCTTAAACTCAAGCGTTTCTTTTACCTCGTCAAGCTTTGCGGCAATTACCGAGTCCGCATAGCTGTCGTAGAGAGTTGAGAAATTGTCGTTTATGTATTCGTCGTCAAGAGCGAGACGCTGAATGACGTAGTAGCAGTCAACGTATTCTCCCGTTCCAAGCTCGCCCTTGGCGCTTATTACGTCGCTATATTCACCTACCTCAAGAGCGAATGCCGCGTCCTCATAAGCCTTTTCCATAGAGCCGCGCGCAAATGCGTAGCCGTCCGAGGGAATGAGCAGATCTTCGTTAAGAGCGCCGCCTATGAGCTTGTACATTGAAGTCGAACCGTCCTTCAAGGCTTTGAGAGAGCTTTCAGCGTTTTCAAGATTTTTCTCAACGTCGTCTCCATCATTATTGGCTATCATCAAGTGCCAAGTGCGAACGAAATTTTTCTTCACGTAGGCAATAATATCCTCGTCATCGGTAACTATCTCACCGCTTTTCGCAAGAGCAGCCTCAATTCTGCTGTAAAGCAGATCCACGCGAGCAATAAATCTGACGTAGTGGTCGGTCATGTATGATTCTTCAAGAGCGTCGATGTAATCACCGCGCTTGCCTCCGAAATCCGATTCTACGGTGGAGTCAACGTAGGCTTGTATCCCGTCCTCAAGCTCGTCCTCTGAGTATTCAACGCCGACCTCGTCGCAAAGAGTGAGAATTGCGTAGTTAGCTATAATATTCTCGCTGATAAGCTCCCAAAGCTCGTCCTCGGTCATGCCGTCGGTCTTGTAGCTGTTTGCGAGGAAGTACAGCTCCTCGTAATTCACCTCGTAATCTCCTACCGTGCCGACAACCTTGAGCGCCTGCTTCTCAGGAGAGAGAGCGTGTGACTTACAGCCCGTAAAAAGAGAGAGAGAAGTAATTAAAATAAGGCAAATGCAAAGCAGTCGAATAAAAGCTCTACCGCGTTTCGTAATCATAATAACCTCGCTTATATAAATAATTAGATACGTTTACACATTTAAATAATATTATATCATATTTTTATGACTACATTATGAATACGACAAAATATTTTACTGTTATACGAAAAAACGGAGCAGAGAAGATTGCTCCTTCTGCTCCTTAATTTTTATCTTTGGCTGTATTTAACTCCCACCTCGGCATTTCCGAGAAGCTCGGAGACAGTAACGACCTCGTAGCCTTCCTTGGATATTCTTTCGAGAATTATTTTCAAAGCCTCGTACGTATTCTCGTAAATATCGTGCATGAGAATAATACTGCCTTCCTTCAAGCCGCTCATTACGTTATTTACGATAGTATCAATATTTTCGCTGTTACCCGCAGGGGTTTTATATTTCCAGTCGTTCGAATCCACGCTCCACATAATAACCGAATAGCCGCAGTTCTTTGTGCGCTCGCTCGTTATTCTTCCGCCGACGGGACGCATGAGCGTCACATTGTAATCACTTTTAATTTTGTGAATAGCATTCAGCGTGTCGCCAAGCTCACTCTTGAAAATAGCGTCACTGCACGTGTCGTAATATCTTGACGTAGAGTGAGTATATCCGTGAATTCCTACCTCGTGACCGTTGTCGAGCACATATTTAAGCGCGCTTCCACCGTTGTATTCAGTGCCGTCAATACGGTTGCCGACAACGAAAAAGGTGGCGTGAAAGCCGTATTTTTCAAGCTCGTCAACTATGTTTTTAGTGTATACGTTGTGAGGACCGTCATCAAAGGTAATAGCTATCTGCTTGCCCGAGGACTTGGGCTTGTCCGTTTCGGTGGAGGGAAGAACCTTCATAGCGCTTACGGATGCGCCACCGCCTATATAATAAGGGGTCTGCGGCTCTGATATAACGTCACTTATGACAGCCGTGACGAGTAATGCCAAAACGAGTATAAAAGCGACGGCAGTGCAAAGAATAAGCCGCCAGATATTTTTGTTTGTTCCGTGTAGTTGTATAGATATAAATTTTTTAAATCTCATATGTAAACGCCTTTGTTTCCGTGATGAATCTATTATACAGAATAAATAATAAAAAGTCAATATTTGCTTGGAAAAGTTTACATATAAAGCAATAAAAAAATCTGATTTTCCGTGAAAATAAAAAAAAGAAAAAAACTTCAAAAAAAGTGTTGACAAACGGAATAATCTGTGGTATAATATTTGAGCGTTCGACGGTGAACGTAAAGTTTGGCGGGATAGCTCAGCTGGCTAGAGCAACCGGTTCATACCCGGTAGGTCATGGGTTCAAATCCAATTCCCGCTACCATCGGCCCGTTGGTCAAGCGGCTAAGACACCGCCCTTTCACGGCGGTAACGGGAGTTCGATTCTCCCACGGGTCACCAAAAAAGATAACATCCGAACTTTGTTCGGATGTTATTTTTTACTTTTATCTATCAATTAGACGCTATTTCAGAGCGAGGTCACACGACCTCGCTCAGTTCTTGTAAAACGAAAGGCGCTTTTTCGCTAAGCTTTTTTCAAAAAAGCGTAAATCATGTCTCAACGCGCTCGATCATTTATTGAATTTCAAGCTGTCTGCCTTCTTTGCGCTTGACCTCTTCCTTGGGAAGTGTCATAGTGAGAACGCCGTTCTTATAGGAAGCGGAGATTTCGTCGCTCTTGATTCCTTCAAGGTCAAAGCTTCTTGTGTAAGAGCCATAGGAGCGCTCTCTCCTGATATAATTGTTATTTTCATCCTTCTTGTCGTTCTCCGCGCTGTGTTTTGCGTGAATGGTTAGATAGCCGTCTCTGACTTCGGCGCTGATATCCTCCTTTGAAAAACCAGGAAGCTCCGCTTCAAGAATATAGGCGTGCTCGGTTTCGCGGATATCGGTTTTGAAGGCAGGAAGCTGCCGTCCGAAAAAGCGCTTTTCAAATTCCTCCATTTCTTTGAAAGGGTCGAATGCGGAAAATAAAGAGTTACCGCGAGCAAATGGTGTGAGTTCAAACATAACAGAATCCTCCTTGTAAGTTTGTTATTTAAATAGTGTTAGCAAAAAGCGTTGAATTAATGCGGGACATTGGCGCCTTGATCTCGCTATCGCTTTTTACGTGATAATGATACACCAAAAATATTAAATGGAAATGTCTATTCTGTGTTAAAAATGTAAATATTAGCACTCGATATAATGGAGTGCTAATAAAAATATTGAAATACGTTGAAAATATAATACAAAAGCTTTGAAAATATAGCAGTTAAAAATTGTAGTTGCTAAGAATTGACTTGCCGCTCACAACTAAAAATAATTGATTTAATTGAATTTCATATTGACAAAAAAATTGGGTTATGATATAATTGATAGGAAATTTTTTTAATCGGAGAACCCAAAAAATGAGAAAAACCAAAATCGTATGTACCATCGGACCTGCGTGTAATAACGAGGAGACCTTAACGCAAATGTGCCTTGCGGGAATGAACGTGGCAAGACTTAACTTTTCCCACGGAACTCACGAGGAGCATCGCAAAAATATACAGCTTATCAAGCGCGTAAGAGAAAAGCTTGGTATGCCGATAGCCATTCTTCTTGATACAAAAGGACCCGAGTACCGTATAAAGACCTTCAAGGACGGAAAGATATTTCTTAAGGAAGGCGATAAATTTATTTTTACCTCGGATAATATAGAGGGAGACGAGACTCGTGTCTCCGTTAACTACAAAGGACTTCCCGCCGAGATGAATAAGGGCGAGCATATTTTGTTGAATAACGGTCTCGTTATTTTCGAGGTCGAGTCCACAGACCAAGCAAATATATACTGTAAGGTGCTCGTCGGCGGAGAGATTTCCAACCGAAAGAGCATGAGCTTCCCCAATAAAGTATTAAAACAGATATACCTCAGTGATTATGATAAAAAGGACTTGCTTTTCGGTATAGAAAACGAGGTCGATTTTATCGCTTGCTCCTTCGTTTCAGTACGTCAGGACCTCGTTGACGTTAAGGAATTTCTTCATGCAAACGGCGGCGATGATATTGATATTATCGCAAAGATAGAGAATCGATCAGGCGTCGATAACATAAAGGAAATTGTCAAGGAATGCGAGGGAATAATGATTGGCAGAGGAGACATGGGAGTAGAGATACCCTTTGAGGAGCTGCCTGGAATACAGAAGCATCTTATAACCACCTGCCGTTTGCTTGGCAAGCGAGTTATAACCGCGACGGAAATGCTTGAATCTATGATACACAATCCCCGTCCGACGCGAGCGGAAATATCCGACGTCGCAAACGCCGTTTACGACGGAACGAGCGCTATCATGCTGTCGGGTGAGACGGCGGCGGGACATTATCCCGTGCTTACGGTAAAAACGATGGCGAGAATTGCGCTTCAGACCGAGCAGAATATCAATTATAAAAAGATATTCCACGATTCTGATTTTATAATCAGAAATACCGTTGACGCTATTTCACACGCAACCTGCGGTATGGCTATAGATATTGAGGCGAAGGCAATTGCCGTTTGCTCGCTTTCGGGAATGACGGCAAGAATGGTCTCCCGTTTCCGCTGTCCCATAGATATCCTCGGAGTTACAACGGACGAGCGTACGTGGCGTAAGCTTGCGCTTTCATGGGGTGTAACACCCGTCATGAGCGAAATGTTCAATTCTCTTGATGTTTTGTTCTATACGGCGCAGAAGATGGCTAAGGCAACCATGAACCTCGATAAAGGCGATAGAATAGTTATTACGGGCGGAGTTACAAACGGCTCCTCGGGTAATACCAATCTTATTAAGGTCGAAACGATATAAAATAAAAACAAGATGCTGAGCCATTAGCTTTTGACTCAGCATCTTGTTTTTTTATTTAACCGAATTTTTAGCCGCTGTCAGCGTGTTTTGCATAAGCATCGTGATGGTCATAGGACCGACACCGCCAGGGACGGGAGTGATATACGATGCCTTAGGCTCAACGGATGCAAAATCAACGTCACCCGTAAGCTTTCCGTCGGGTCTGCGATTCATTCCGACGTCAATTACTACAGCCCCGTCCTTTACCATGTCTCCCGTAAAGAAGTCAGCCTTTCCGATAGCCGCTACCAAAATATCAGCTCGGCGGCAGACCTCTGAGAGATTTTTGGTCTTGCTGTGACATACTGTAACCGTACCGCTCTTGTGAAGTAAAAGCATTGCCTGAGGCTTTCCAACGATGTTGGAGCGTCCTACGACAACGCATTCCTTGCCGCACACGTCAATGCCGCTGCGTTCAAGTAAAGCCATAACACCTGCCGGAGTGCAGGGAAGAAAGGAGTAATCACCAATCATTATTTTTCCAACGTTGTAAGGATGGAATGCGTCAACGTCCTTGTGAGGCGCAATTCGCAGAATTACCTCATTTTCGTCAAGGTGACGGGGGAGGGGAAGCTGACAGAGAATACCGTGTATCTTATCGCTTGCGTTAAGCTTGTCGACGAGGGCGTTCAATTCCTCCTGAGTGGTCGATGCGGGAAGCTCGTAAGCCTCGGAGTAAAAGCCAACCTCCTCGCAGGCGCGTCGCTTATTGCGGACGTAGACCTGAGACGCGGCATCGTCTCCGACTATAATCACCGCAAGCCCTGGGCGAAAGCCGTACTTACTCTCAAATTCCGCGGCTTGCTGCTTTATTTCATTTCTTATTTCAGCGGAAATAGCCTTTCCGTCAATAATTTTTGCCATTGTTTTTTCCTTTCAAGTAGATTAATCAATTATTATTGTCATCATGAACGTCGTTTTCAATTCCGAAAATCTTTTGTAGCTTGTCGGAAACGTCGTTAGGCGCGTCTGTATCCTCTTGACATGGCTCATCGGCGCTGTCAATTTCAACGTCAACTTGAGTAGCCTCTATATGCTCAAGCTCCGTCTCATTTTCGGATATGCCCATAGAAGCGGTAGTAACGAATTTTGGATATGCGGCGTCGTAGCTTTCGGCAGTAAGCTTAGCTCTGCGAGCCTTGAGGAGATTTACAGTAAGCAAAAGTGCGCCGACAACGAAGCAGATAAATCCAACTACCTGAGATATTCTGAATACTCCGACGTAAAGGCTGTCGGTTCTCAGTCCCTCGATAAACATTCTGCCAAATCCGTACCAGGTGATATACATGAGAAATACCTGACCGTCAAACTTTTTCTTCTTGTAGAGCGCGTTTATAATGATAAAGCCGAGAATATTCCATAACGATTCATAAAGGAAGGTCGGGTGGAAGTAGTGCATTCTCGTTGCGCTTTCAATATTGGGTATAAGTCCCATTCTTGCAAAGTAAAGCAGACTTCCTTCAAGAACCTCCTCGCCGTAAGCCTCTCCGTTGAAGAAGTTGCCCCAACGACCGAGGAACTGACCTATCATCACACCCGGAGCTACCGCGTCGAACATCTTAAGAAATTTGATCTTTTTGTGCTTGCACACGAGGAATATGGTGAGTCCGCCCGCAATTATAGCGCCGTATATAGCGAGTCCGCCCTCCCATATAGCTATCATGTCGTAAAAGCTGTCGTACTTGTCAAGCGAGGTCAGCACGTAATAAAGACGTGCGCCTATAATACCGAATATAACGGTAAATATAGCAATATCAAGAACGTGGTCAAAAATTATCCCCTCTTGCTTAGCTCTCAGTGAGCAATAGGTAAAGGCGAGAATAATGCCTAAAGTGATTATAATACCGTACCATCTGACCTCAATTCCGCCGAAAACGGGAATTGTAAAGGCAACGGGATCAAGCTGAAAGCTTTCAATTCCAAACCCTGGGAAAGAAACCGTAATCATAAATTCACCTCTGAAAATAATATTGTATCGTTAGTGCGTTATCGGACTCACGACGGAAAGGGTTGCCGAATAGTTGTCAAAAAATTCTTCAAACTGCTTTTGCGCATCCTCGTAGGTGATGCCGCTGATTATTTCCGCATATTCAAATAACTCCTCGTCCTCGCAAAAGGCAGAGAACAGAGCGTTGGCTATACTTTCGACCGAGTCAAAGAGCTTTACGGATTCTGCGTACATGACCCTTTTTGCTCGCTCAAATTCACCTCTGTCAAGTCCTGTGCGCTTGACGTCCTCAATATGCTTTTTTACCTCGTCAAGCACAAGACGTGGGTCGTCCGCCTCTCCCGCAAGGGAGTTATAGGCAAAGCTTGCGGAAATAGTGTAGCCGTAGCTGAATGCGGGGGATATTATTTTACGCTCAAACAGCGAGCTGTAAAAATCTCCCGCTCTTGAAAACAGAATCTCATTGACTATCGCCATAAGCGCATCCTTGCGAAGCCTCTTGCGAGGGTCGTCCGAGATATCCGTGTCCTTGAAGCCTATGCTGAATATCGGCTTGGATACTTGCATTTGCCGTTCGGTGTATTCACTGAGAACACACGGAGCTTCAAATTGATTTTCATTGACGCGCGTGACCGAGCTTCCGCAAAAGCTTTCGGGTAAACGGACGTCTATCAGGTTCAATAGCTGCTCTGCGTCAACGTCTCCGCATATCACCAGCGCCATATTGTTAGGGCGGTAAAAGGAACGGTAGCAGTCGTAAAGCGTGTCTGCGGTTATCTTTGAAATAGAGGCTTTAGTTCCGCATATGTTTCTGCGAATGCTGTGAGATTTGTACATTCCCTCAAGCATACCGTAAAAGCAACGGTCACCGGGATTATCGTCATACATTCTTATTTCCTCAGCGATAATTCCTATCTCGGACTCAACGGAGTCGGGAGTAAAATACGGGTGCGTGACGAAATCTATAAGCTCACCAAGAGAGCTTTCAAGCTCGTCGGAGCAGCTGAACAAATACGCCGTCTTGTTAAAGGAAGTGTACGCGTTAGCGTCAGCGCCGTAGTCGGAAAAGCGCTCAAAGGAATCGCTTCCGTCCTCGTTGGTGAATAGCTTGTGCTCAAGAAAATGAGCAATACCGTCGGGGACGGTGATCTCCTTTCCATCGGGCGTGATGAAGCTGTTGTCGACAGAGCCGTATTTTACGCCGAAAAGCGCGTAGACCGTTGACATTTTCTTGGGGAAAATAAATACATCAAGCCCCGAGGAATGTGTGTATCTTACGTACTTTTCCGAAAGTAGCTTGCTTTCAAATTCTTTAGCCTTGAAATTATTCATCTTCGCCAACCTCACATTCTTCTCCCGAAAGAGTTCCGTTTATAAAGAAGCAGGTGTCGTATTCAAGCTCCCTTGCAAGTTGGTACACGTCTTCCTTGGTAACGGAAAGTATTCTCTCCTTGCATTCCTCGACGGTTTCGCAAACGCCGAAAAGGTCTCTGATAAAATAGAAGGATTGAAGAGAGAAGGGGGAATCGTATATCTGAACGTAGGAATATTCAAGCGATTTTCTTGCCGCCTCGAATTCCGTGTCGCTCACGTTGCCCATTTTTATCTGCTCAAGCTGAGCAAGTATTTCCGATGTAACTACGTCTCGGTTTGCGCAATCAATTCCCGACGCAACCGTAAGATTTCCCGATAGCATGCTGTAAGATGAGCTGCAATAATAGCAAAGGCTTAAACGCTCTCTTACGTTCAAGAATAGCTTGGACGCAGGCGACGCGCCGAATATCTCGTTAAGTACTATAGCCGCGGCGTGCTGCTTGCTACCCATGACCGCGCCCGTTCTCATACCCATTACAAGCTTGCCTTGATTTACGGGCATATCCTCAGTTACGCTCAAAAATTCCTTTGGAGCTGACGCGCGCGGTATAATAAATTCATTTATACGCTCTCCGCAAAAATCTTCAAACGCCTTTTTTACTCGGTCGCTGATTTCGGACGGAGTCTGTGAGCCTATATAAAATACGCTGAGCCTTGAGCAGAGCATTGAATTGTAGAAATCCCATAGCTCGCTCGGTGTAACTGTCTCAACGTTTGAAAGCAGATATTCAAGCGTTGGAAAACGTGAGTCCTCACCTCTGCACATAAGCTCCTTTAGCCTTGTGGAAGCGTAAAGACGCGTGTTGTTTATCTCAGCGGAAAGAGAATCCTTGACGAACGCTATCTCACTTTCAACGGTCTTTGCGGGAAAACAGCCGTCCTCTGTAAGAGGGGAGAGCAAAATATCCGCAACCGTGTCGGTTACACCGCCGAGAATGTCCGTTCCGTCAAGAGAGAATCGCTGGCTCAGTATCTCCGCGGAAACGCAGAGAGTGAGCACGTCTGCGTGAATACTGCTTTGAATGTCTACTGTAGACGCGTAAAGCTCGTCAAGACGCTTGTTTATCAGAGCCATCGACGGCAACGCGTTAGTTCCGCGGCGTAAGACTCCGCAAAGCACGAGCGATAATAAGTAGGAACGCTCAGTA
The DNA here is from genome assembly GCA_017461745.1 of Clostridia bacterium. Classification (GTDB taxonomy): domain Bacteria; phylum Bacillota; class Clostridia; order Oscillospirales; family CAG-272; genus HGM12713. The sequence goes on from JAFTXE010000037.1 coordinate 16,947, forward strand.
ATCGGCGCGCTCAGAGAAAAGCTGATAAGCTCCGACTTGAACTTCTTAGTGCTTATATAAGATAACCGAATATTTTCGGTTATAGATACTTTCTGTAAGGTCATTATAAATACCTTTCTGAAAAAAGTAAAGTTTGATATTTTATTATACACTAAAAATATGACTATTCCAACACATTTTTATTAATGAAATATATAAAAGAGGTAAAAACTTGCCCTTTACATAAAGTATTCATAAAAAGTGCTGTACTTAAAATTAAGCACAGCACCGTATAACAATTATTATATTTTTCTTTTGGGCGGGGATATTTCTACGAAAAAAACGTGTTTTTATCAAAAATCTTTTATCCACTTAACCGCAAGCTCAGCCCAGACCTCAGCATGCGGAACTGTAAGATTGGCTTTGCCGTCATTGGTTTCCTCGTTACAAAGCGCCAGACCGTGAACACCTTCGGGGAAAATATGACATTCAAAGGGAACTTTGGCAGTAGCCATAGCGTTAGCTAACAGAAGCGTATTCTGAACGGGAACGGAGCCATCGGAGAAGGTGTGCCAGATAAATGCGGGAGGGGTCGTGGAATCGACGTGAAGCTCAAGCGAGAACTTGCGTACGTCCTCGTCAGTCAATTGCTCATGACCGCTGACTCTTTTTGCCGTGCCTGCATGGGTAAATTCTCCTGCCGTTATAACGGGATAGCAAAGAATCATACCGTCGGGACGATTGATGCCTTCGGGAGACGTGCCGTCGGTAACGCCAACCGCATCTCTTACCTCGGGAATATTCCAAAGCGTACCTGCGGAAGCCGCAAGATGACCGCCTGCGGAGAACCCGAGAATATATATTTTCTGAGGATTTGTATTGTCCTCAGCGGCGCGCTCACGGACAAGCTTTATAGCGAGAGATGCCTCGATAAGAGGCGCATAATCCTTAGCCTTGTCACCTACGGAATACGTAAGAAGGTAGCAGTTAAAGCCCTCTCCGAAAAAGCGTCTGACTATAGGCTCAGCCTCTCTTGGAGAAAGCATACCGTATCCACCACCGGGGCAAACTATGACCGCAGGGCGAGGGCAAACCTTTGGGGCACTGTCGCAGACGTACGCCGTAAGCGACGCGTCGGGATATTTTTCGCTGAGAGCAAACTGATTGTAAAACATAGTAAAAAGCTCCTATTCTGAGTGAATTTTATATTTACAAAATTATAGCACACAATTTAAGTTGTGTCAATAGTTGGTAAATAAAAATTACGGTGAAAAATTTTTTCCAAAACTATTGACAAGTGTCGAAAAAGTGATATAATAATGTGGTAAGTTGTAGAAGAGTAAGATTATGCGCGTTAAGTGCCTGTGGGACGGGGAGTTGTCCATGGGACGAAAAGCAAAGAAGGCTTGCGGCGCATATTCTGCATCCCGCTTCATACGGCACAAGGGTGGAATATTTATATCCTTCTTTATCCCCGAGCCATATGCAGTCGAGGTAAAGGAGGTTATTTTTATGCAAAAAAGAAAAACAACTAACGGAAAATCACGTAGAGGAAGCGTCGCCATTTTTGGAACGCTTAAGGTCATGGTAGCCGTGTCATTGCTTATCGCAATGAGCATAGTGTGCGGCAAGTATCTGGCGTTCGGTATCGGTAACGTCCTGCGATTCAGCTTTGAAAATCTGCCCATTATTATATCGGGTATGCTTTTCGGACCCGTCGTGGGAGCAGTCACGGGAATTGCCGCCGACCTTATTGGCTGTATTATGGTGGGATATGCTATAAACCCCTTGATAACGTTGGGTGCGGCTATAATAGGCGGTGTTTCGGGTACGGTGTTCATGCTCATGAAAAAGCGAACGAAATTCGGTCACGGCGTGTCGGTGGCTCTGTCCGTTGCGGCGGCGCACGTTTTAGGCTCGGTGCTTGTAAAAACCGTGGGGCTTTCCGCCTTCTACGATATGCCGTTCATAATTCTGCTGTTGTGGCGACTGTTCAATTATGCTATCGTTGGGGGAATTGAAACGGTGTTGATTTATTACGTTACAAAAAATAAATCTGTAATCTCTATGATATCAAATCTTAAAGGCGGAGGGCGCAAATGAATTATACCGAGGCTCTTGAATATATACACGGAATAAGCTGGTGCTTTTGTAAGCCTGGACTTGAAAGAATAACCGAGCTGTGCGAAAGACTCGGAAATCCGCAGAACGACTTGAAATTTATTCATGTTGCAGGAACGAACGGTAAGGGCTCGTTCTGCTCAATGACGTCCTCAATTTTAAGACGCTCAGGGTATAAAACGGGACTTTATACGTCACCGTATATTCGCTTTTTCAACGAGCGTATGTGCGTTGACGGCGAGCCTATATCCAACGACGAGCTTGCAGAGATAACGACCTACGTTCGCCCGATTGCTGACGCCATGACGGATAAGCCTACCGAGTTTGAGCTTATTACCGCGGTTGCGTTTGAGTATTTCAAAAGACATGAATGCGACGTGGTGGTGCTTGAGGCGGGAATGGGTGGCAGACTTGATTCGACCAACGTAATACGTGAACCGCTTTTGTCGGTTATTACGGGAATAGCTCTCGACCATACGGCGTTCCTCGGAGATACGGTAGAAAAAATAGCCGCAGAGAAGGCAGGTATAATCAAGGACGCGCGTCCCGTGCTGTTTGGCGGTGATGACGACTGCGCAAGAGCGGTCATAAAAAAAGCGGCGTTGTGTGGCGGAAGCGAATATTTTGAGGTGGAGCATTCAAAAATAAACGTTATCTCCGCAGATCTTGACGGCACTGACTTTGATTTTGGTGACCGCAAGAACGTGCATATTTCATTGCTCGGATTGTATCAACCAAGAAATGCGGCGGCAGTGCTCAGCGCTGTGGATATACTCAAAAAGTATGGATTTGATGTCTCGGAGGACGCTGTAAGAGCAGGATTGTCAGAGGCAAAATGGCAGGCAAGATTTGAGATAATAAACAGACAGCCGCTGACCGTATTTGACGGCGCTCATAATCCGCAGGGAATAGATAGCGCGGTTGAAAGTGTAAAGCAGTACTTTGGCAACAAAAAGGTGTACGTGCTTACGGGAGTGCTTGCCGATAAGGATTATCTCTATATCGCCGCAAAGCTCTCCGAGATAGCGGATAAAGCCTTCGTAATGACTCCCGATAATCCCCGTGCTCTTGCTGCCTCGGATTACGCTCGAACCCTTTCTGAAAACGGAGTGGACGCCAAGCCCTTCGATACTCTTGCCGAAGCTTACAGAACGGCTTCCAAAGCCGCAAGTGAGGATAACGTCCCCTTGGTCTGCCTCGGCTCGCTGTATACCTATTCCGAGCTTATAAATATCGAATTATAAAAATTAAAACCGTCCTTGACAAAAAGGGCGGTTTGTGTTATAATTACGTTTACGTGAGTTCGAAACCATCCTCACGAAAAACAAAACTATGGAGAAAAAAGAAAATGAAAAGAAACTCAAAAATCATCTTTTTATGCCAAGGGGCAATCATCGCCGCTATTTACGTCGTGCTGACTTACGTAGCACATATGTTCGGACTTGACGCGGGAGTTATACAGATAAGGCTGTCTGAAATGCTCTGTATTCTTCCGATGTTCACAACGGCGGCGATACCGGGACTTTATCTCGGATGCCTCTTGGCAAATTTGTTGACGGGAGCGGTTTGGCTGGATATCCTCGTAGGACCCGTAGCCACGCTGATAGGCGCTTTGGGTACTTACGCATTACGGAAGTATAAATGGCTTGCGCCTATTCCGCCAATACTGTCGAACGCCATCATCGTCCCATTCGTGCTTGCCTATGGCTACGGCATGGAGCAGGCAATACCTTTGATGATGCTCACCGTCGGAGCGGGAGAAATACTCTCCATCTATTTGCTTGGAATGATCTTCTACCACGCAATACAAAAAAGAGCGAACGTAATATTTATGAAATAATAGGTTATGTCTTTGCAAATATAAAGGGTTGACTCATAAAATCTTGAGTCAACCCTTTGTGTTTATTTACTTATCAGCCTTAACAGCCTCAAATTCATCGATGATTTCCTTGTCGGGAGCCTTGGTGAGAAGGCTGACGACCACGATAGCGATAGAACCTATGATGAACGCAGGAAGAAGCTCGTATATCGTAAGAGCGTCAATTCCGTGCTTTACACCGAGGGGAGTAACGACGTATTCCCAAAGAATAACGGACGCACCACCTGCGATGATTCCCGCAAAAGCGCCCCATTTAGTCGTGCGCTTCCAGAAGAGAGAAAAGAGGACCAGAGGAGCGAACGCCGCGCCGAAGCCTGCCCAAGCGAACGAAACTATCTTGAAGACGGAGCTGTCGGGATTCCAAGCGAAGATAACCGAAACTACGGAGATGACCGCAACGGTTATGCGTGCGATGAGCATATTGGTTTTGTTGCTCATATCCTTTATAAAGAATCTCTTTATAATATTCTCGGAAACGCTGGACGCTGCCGCGAGAAGCTGTGAGTCGGAGGTTGACATTATGGACGCAAGAATACCTGAGATGATAAGTCCCGCCACTACGGCTAATATCCAAGAATGAGTGCTCAAAAGCTTTGCTATCTCAATAATAATTCTTTCAGGGTCAGACAGTGAGATAACTCCTGCGTTTACCATAGCGTATCCAACGACACCTATGAATATAGCGACAGCCATTGAAATAACTACCCATACCGATGCTATGCGGCGAGAGAGCTTAAGCTTCTTTTTGTCGTTGATAGCCATAAATCTGAGAAGTATGTGGGGCATACCGAAGTAACCGAGTCCCCAAGCAAGCGTTGATACTATAGCAAGGAAGGAGAACGAGGTAGCCGAATTGGAAACGCTGTCAAAGAGCGACGTGAGGCTGAGATAGCCGGGAAGATCCTCAACGGCAGAGGTTACGTTAGCCATACCGTCAACAGAGGTGATACCAAATACGACAACAACTATAAGAGCAAGCGTCATGATAATGCTCTGAAGAAAGTCCGTGGTGCTTGCCGCAAGGAATCCGCCACTCATTGTGTAAGCGACGATAACTATTGCGCCGACAATCATTGCAACGTGGTAATCAACACCGAAAAGACTGTTGAAGAGCTTACCTACGGAAGCAAATCCCGAAGCGGTGTAGGGGACGAAAAATACGATAATGATTATAGCAGCCGCAAGGGTAATAAGTCCCGATTTGTCTCTGAATCTGTTGGAGAAAAAGTCAGGTACGGTGTTAGCTTTAAGCTTTTCGGAATATACTCTTATGCGCTTAGCGACTATAAGCCAGTTGAAGTATGTACCGAGAGCGAGTCCGAGCGCCGTCCAAAACGCCTCTGCGATACCCGTAGCAAGAGCGACTCCGGGAAGACCCATGAGCAGCCAGCTCGACATATCCGACGCCTCTGCGCTCATTGCCGTAACGAACGGACCGAGCTTTCTTCCACCGAGATAGAAATCGTCGGAGGAAGTGTTTTTCTTTGTGAAATAGATACCGATAATGACCATAACGCTCATGTATAAGGCGATGGTTATCAGCATCAACACATCCGATAGAACCATGTGAAAAAAACCTCCAAATGAACTAAAAAATAATAATACATATTACATTTTACCACAAAAGTCGTAAAAAGGCAATAGTAAATTTCGAGGTTTTAAAAAAAATGCAAAAAAATATTTTCAAAAACTGTAAAAAAGTTATTGAAATATATGAGAAAATATGATATAATGTAATATATATGTTGTGCGGAGGTGTCGTATGGGTGCTTCAGAAAATATAATAGACGCTGTCAAGACCTTTTTGCTTACTTACGTCGTTGAGCCCGTTAAGCAAATAGGTGTAAAAGATATAATTGATATACTGCTTCTGACCTTGGTGCTGTTCTTCGTTTATCGCCTTATAAGAGATAGCAGAGCGTGGAAGCTTTTGCTTGGCTTGGGCGTGCTATTCCTTATCTCCATTATGGCGAGAGCCTTTGATATGGGAGCTTTGAATTTTATATTCGGAAACTTCCAGCAGATAGGAATTTTGGCTATAATCGTGCTGTTTCAGCCTGAGTTGCGTACGGCGCTTGAAAAGGTCGGAGGAACACCTATTACGGGAATAAAGAGCATTTCCGCAGAACCGAAGGACCTTGCTACTATCAATGCTGAGATAGATGCCGTTTGTACGGCGGTAAACGACCTTTCAAGAGATAAGGTCGGGGCGCTTATAGTTATCGAGCGTTCAACGAGACTTGGCGAGTTTATAAAGTCGGGCGTATATATAGACGCAGCTATATCGCCTTATATTCTCAGAAACATATTCTTCAATAAAGCTCCTCTTCATGACGGAGCGGTGATAATTCGCGATAGCCGCATTTGCGCGGCGGGTTGCTTTTTGCCGCTGTCAACCAAGGATGATATCAACAAGGACCTTGGTACTCGGCACAGAGCCGCTATAGGACTTACGGAAATAAGTGATTCCGTGGTTATTATCGTTTCCGAGGAAACGGGAACTATATCCGTGTCGGTTGACGGAAATCTTGAACGTAATTATAACTACCGTTCTCTTAAGCAGGCGCTTACGGGATATCTTGCGTCTCAGAACGTTTCCGAGAACGTTAAGCATATCTCCAATAAAGTGCAGAAGGATAAAAACAAGAAACAGTCAAAAAATAACGAAACGGAGAAGTGATCGTTATTTTGGAGGGCATAGATGCGTAATAATAAGAATTTGCATGAAGAGCACGACGACGGCTCTTACGTGGTAAATAAAAGCAAAAAACACAGTATTTTTGCGTTTATCGTTTGTATATTGATAGCTTTCGTTATCTGGGCATACGTAGAAGCTACCGAGGATAGCGTAAAGCTCAAAGCCGAATCCAACGCGGAAACGACTCAACCTTACGAATCGCAATCGAATTCGGAGACTGTAGCATGACGCGCAAAAATTCGTCCGTTACTTACGGAGGGCTTGGCGACGAAAATAACGTGACCGCCTATAAAAAAATCTCCGTAGGCGGAATAGCGCTTTCGCCCGATAATGACGAACGGGAAGCCTTTGACATCGTTGCAAAAGAACTCAGACGTGCAGGGATAAACCCTGCACGACTTCGTTTTGATATTTGCAAAAAATCAGTAGATGCAAGAAAAAAGAACGACGTCAAGCTCGTTTATTCCGTTGCCGTCAGCTCCGAGGACAAGGATTTTTTATTTACTGCTCGTAGTGTGTCACGCATACGGGGACAAGTTACACCCATAATTGACGCTTCTCCAAGTGTTTCTTACGGCAACGAGCGCGTGAGCTGTCCGCCGCTTGTAGTAGGAATGGGACCCGCAGGGCTTTTCTGTGCCCTTATGCTTGCGGAGAACGGATACCGTCCCATAATAATCGATAGGGGCGATGGGATATCCGAGCGCTGTAATAAAACGCGTATATTTATGCAAACGGGAAGTCTTGATACCGATTGTAACATTCAGTTCGGCGCGGGCGGTGCGGGAACTTTTTCCGACGGAAAGCTTGTCACGAGAGTGAACGACGCAAGAGTAGGATATATTTTGAGACGCTTTTGCGATTTCGGAGCGCCCGAGGATATTCTCATAAATGCGAAGCCTCATATAGGAACTGACCTGCTCGTTGATATCGTTGACAGAATGCTTGAGAGAATAAAGGAGCTTGGCGGTAAGGTAATATACAGATGCAAGCTCAACTCCATTGAGGAGCTGCCCGACGGAAATATCAAAGCCGTGACGTCATGCGCTGATATACTTTGCTCGGGCTTGATATTGGCAACGGGACATAGCGCAAGAGATATTTACGCAATGCTTATGAAAAAATCCTACGCTGTTGAGCCTAAGCCCTTTTCTCTTGGCTTGAGAATAGAACATCTTCAGGAAAATATAGATAAAGCCTTGCTCGGTGATTTTGCGGGACACGCAAAGCTCGGCAGAGGAGAATATCATCTGTCGGATACGACCTCTGGCAGAGGAGTGTATACCTTCTGTATGTGCCCCGGTGGTGAGGTTATCGCCGCCGCAAGCGAGGAGGGTGGAGTGGTCGTCAACGGAATGAGTAAGCACGCCAGAGACGGCAGAAACGCTAATTCGGCAATCCTTGCGTCCGTCCGTCCCGACGATTACGGTAATAGCTGTGATGCGGCAATAGAGCTTCAAAGAAGACTTGAGAGACTTGCGTTTGCGGAAGGAGGAAGCGATTATTACGCACCCTTTCAAACCGTAGGTGATTTTCTCGGAGGCGTGTCTGTAAGCGAACCTCAAGGCGTCCTTCCGACCTATAGAAACGGAAAGGTAAGAGCGGCGAGACTTGATAAAATATTGCCCGATTTTATAACCGACGAGCTTCGGCGGGGACTTTTGTCGTTTGAAAAAAAGATAAAGGGATTTGCAGCTCCCGACGCTATTCTTACGGGAGTTGAGACGAGAAGCTCCGCACCCGTCAGAATTCTGAGAACGGAGAGGCTTTGCGCCGTTGGACACGACAGAGTGTATCCGTGCGGTGAAGGAGCGGGCTATGCGGGCGGAATAACAAGCGCCGCCGTGGACGGAGTCCGAATAGCGCAGGCGGTAATGGCAAGATTTGCAGCGTCGGGCTCTGAGGCAGAGCCGTAATAAAAACGGAATTTTTAAGAGGTAAACCCATGAGGGAAATAAAACGAGAAAAGATATGGGAGCAGAGATACGTCTTTGGCGACGTTCAGAAGGACGCCGCAATCAGAGAGGTATCTGAGGCGCTTGGAGTCTCACCGTTGTTCTCAGTGCTTCTTTATAACAGAGGATATACGACAGCGGAAAGCGCCCGTCATTTTCTTCGCTTTGAGGAAACTGATTTTCACGATCCGTATCTTATGGCGGATATGGAAAGGGCGGTTGACAGAATTCTTTCCGCAGTTGATAAAAAAGAAAAAATATATATATACGGAGATTACGACGTTGACGGAGTAACCTCGGTTAGTATGCTGTATCTGTACCTTACGTCCTTGGGCGCTGAGGTTGGTATAAAAATCCCCAAAAGAGATGGGGAGGGTTACGGAGTTTCGGGCGCTGCTGTAAGGACTATAGCAGAGAGCGGAGCAACGCTTATAATTACGGTCGATACGGGTATAACGGCTAATGCGGAGGTGGAATACGCACGCGAGCTCGGTGTTGATTTCGTAGTTACCGACCACCACGAGTGCCACGGAGAGTTGCCCTTGGCAGCAGCGGTAGTAAATCCGCATAGACCCGATTGCGAGTATCCCTTCAAGGAGCTTGCGGGCGTCGGAGTAATATTTAAAACTATATGTGCTTGTGAAATGAAGCGCGAGGAAATGCGCGGTGGCACTGCTATCGACGGAGTAAGACGAATATCCTCGGACTATGCGGACTTGGTGGCGGTAGGTACTATCGCCGACGTTATGCCGCTCGTAGATGAAAACAGACTTATTGTGAGTCTTGGACTTTCAAAGCTTGAAAAGGGACAGGGTAGACCCGGACTTATAGCTCTCCTTGACGCTTCAACTAAGAAAAATGGCGATGATACGAAAAGAAAAAAGGTAACCTCGGGCATGATAGGCTTCGGCATTGCTCCGAGAATAAACGCCGCGGGAAGAATGAGTGACGCGTTGATAGCAGTAAGGCTTTTGCTTGCGAGCGATCCTTTTGAGGTCGCGGAGAGGACCGAGGAGCTTTGTGAGATAAACCGACAGCGTCAGGTAGAGGAAAATCAAATATCGACCGAGGCAAATAGAATTCTTGAAACAAACAGAGCGTTTGATAACGATAAGGTAATAATACTTGACAGTGACGAATGGCAACAGGGAATAATCGGAATCGTTGCCTCAAGAATAACCGAAAAATACGGCTTGCCGTCAATACTCGTTTCCTTCAGTGGCTCGATTATAGGAGAACCAAGCCCATATGACGACGGAAAGGGCTCAGGACGAAGCATCAAGGGACTTAACCTCGTTGAAGCGCTTACTTATTGCGAGGACTTACTTGAAAAATACGGCGGACATGAGCTTGCCGCTGGACTTACCGTTAAGCGCGGGAAAATAGATGCTTTCAGAAAAAGAATAAACGAATACGCAAGGGAACGTATAACCGACGATATGCTTAAAATAAGCGTTGAGGCGGATTGCGAGCTTGAAGCAAACGAAATAAATATGGAGCTTGCGAACGAGATATTGCGTCTTGAGCCTTTCGGAATAGGTAATGCGTCGCCACAGTTTATATTGAAAAACGCCTACGTCAAAAAGATTACTTACATAGGTGGAGGCAAGCATAGTAAGCTTTTGCTTGAAAAGGACGGCGTAATTCATACGGCTATGTATTTTGGCGTCGGAGAGGGCGAGCTTTCCTGCACTGAGGGCGATACGGTAGACGTTCTGTTCAATATAGATATCAATGATTATAAAAATCTCAGGAGCGTTCAACTGATAATCCACGATATACACGTCGTGGATAGCCTTAAGGATAGATATTCAAAATACAGAGCGAGATACGAAGAAATACGTTCGGGCGGGAGTTATCTTTTTGAGGAGCAGATAGTTCCTGCGAGAGAGGATTTTGCGAAGGTATACACGGCGTTGCGCAGAGAATTCAGAGCAGGTGTAAGCGTGCTGGAAAGTGACGCTATATTGAAAATGGTAAATACCGCATCAGCGGAAGAAATAAATTATATCAAGCTTAAATTTATTTTAGAGATACTCAACGAGCTTCAAATATGCGAGGTTGAGGAATTGGATACCGATATATACAGATTTAATATATTTTTCAATGCTAAAAAGACCAACATTGAAAAATCTTCAATTTTGAAAAAGATCAAGGGGCAATGCGAAAATCCGCAGTACCCGTGATCCAAGCTTTTGTAAAAACGAGGTTTTGAGCTATGTCAAACGAAAATGTATGTCCGAACATAAAGAAGCTTATAGATATGCTTGTGGCTACGGGGAAAAATTACGATATCGAAAAGATACGTGATGCCGCCGAATATGCGGCAGGACTCCATGAGGGACAGTTCCGTGTTAGCGGAGAGCCGTATATTTCCCACCCGATAGCCGTGGCGGAGATAGTCGCGAGTCTCGAGCTTGACACGAATTCCATATGCGCAGCTCTGCTTCACGATACGGTAGAGGATTGCTCGGATAAAACCAGCCTTAATGAAATAGAAAAGCGCTTCGGAGCAGAGGTCGCTATGCTCGTTGACGGTTTGACTAAGCTTATTGACTTACAGATAGAGGACAAGGAAGAGGCGCATATTGAGAATATCCGAAAAATGCTTCTTGCCATGTCCCGAGACGTAAGAGTTATATTTATTAAGCTCTGCGACAGACTTCATAATATGCGCACTCTCGAGGTTAAGCCCGACCCCAAGAGACGTTCAACGGCGTTGGAGACAATGCACGTCTACGCCCCCCTTGCTCACCGCTTGGGAATGCAAAAAATCAAGCAGGAGCTTGAAAATCTTTGTATCTCTTATCTTGACCCTATCGGATACGCGGAGGTTCAAAGCTACATTCAGGAAAAATACGGAGAGAGTGTTGACTTTATCGGACACGTTACCGAGCAGGTAAAGCAAAAGCTTGCCGAAAATAATATACTCTTTGAGCTTAAGGGAAGAATAAAATCCGCGTATAGTATCTACCGCAAGATGTATAATCAGAATAAGAGCTTTGATCAGATATACGATTTTTACGCTATGCGAATTATCGTGGATACGGAGCTTGAATGTTATACGGCGCTTGGACTTATACATGAAATGTTCAAGTCCGTTCCCGGTAGATTTAAGGACTATATATCAACCCCGAAGCCCAATATGTACCGCTCACTTCATACGACGGTAATCGGAAGTGACGGAATACCCTTCGAGGTTCAAATAAGAACATGGGAGATGCATCACGTCGCGGAATACGGTATAGCGGCGCACTGGAAATATAAATCGGGAGAGAAATCCAAGGAGGATATAGACAAGAAGCTTGAATGGATATCAAAGCTTGTCGAGACCGAGAACGGAGCAAAAGACCCCGATGAATTTCTTGAAGCGATAAAGACGGATATCTTTCAGGACGAGACATTCGTGTTTACTCCTAAGGGAGACGTTCTTGCTCTCAGACAAGGTGCAACGGTTATTGACTTTGCGTATTCCATACACTCAGGCGTTGGCAACTCCATGATAGGTGCTAAGCTCAACGGTATGATTGTGCCTATAGATACCGTACCCGAAACGGGTGATATTATAGAAATACTTACGTCTGCAAATTCCAAGGGTCCAAGCCGCGATTGGTTAGGAATAGTCAAGACCAGCGAGGCAAGAACAAAAATACGCGCATGGTTCAAGAAGGAAAAGAGAGCAGATAATATCGTCGCGGGTAAGGCTATGGTCGATAACGAGTTCAAGAGATGGACGAGAGGTTATACCGACGCTCAAAGAAACGAAATAGTCGCAACGGTTGGACAGAGAATAGGCTTTATGAGTGCGGACGACCTTTATAATACGCTCGGCTACGGCGGAATATCCATGACCAAGGTGGCGGGAAAGCTACATGACGAGTTTGAAAGAACGGTTGCGGCGGCAGAGCCGGAGCCTAAGCCAATAATAACCGCGGCAGATATCAAGACCGCCGTCGCTCCAAAGAACCTTAAGTCTGGGGGAGGTATCGTGGTCGACGGAGAGTACGGCTGTCAGGTCAAGTTTGCAAAGTGCTGTAATCCTCTGCCGGGAGATTCTGTCACGGGCTTTATAACCAAGGGATATGGAATATCCATTCATAAGCACGATTGTCCAAATCTTCTTACGATGGCGGCTAATCCCGAAAACGCGGACAGACTTGTTGAGGCTCATTGGGAGCAGTCAACGGGAAGCGGACAGGATATGTACGAGGCTCAGCTTGCGGTCTACGTATTCGATAGGCTCGGAATAGTTGCGGATATATCGGTTGCGCTGTCCGAGATGAAGGTGTTTCTGCTTCAGATAAATACTACCAAGAGCGGAAACGATAAGACGGTCATAAACCTTAAGATAAGCTGTAAAAACGTTGACCATTACCGTTCCATAGTATCAAGACTCAAATCAATCGATGGAGTTGAGGACGTAACGAGAGGATTTTCATAAAATTATAAGTCGTAAAATAACGGAGGAATTACAATGATAGCTGTAATACAGAGAGTCTCGGAGGCTGAGGTTTCTGTTGACGGGGCAAAAGTAGGCAGCTGTGGCAAGGGACTTTGCATACTTCTTGGAGTTGCGGATGGAGATACAGAGGCAGATGCAGACGCGCTGTGCCGTAAGATACTAAATCTCAGAATTTTCACCGACCAAAACGGAAAAATGAATCTGTCACTCGTCGACGTTGGCGGGGAAATGTTAGTAATATCCAATTTTACTCTGCTTGCCGCCTATAAAAAGGGTAACCGTCCCGATTATATGAATGCCGCAAAGCCCGATATCGCAAAGGGACTTTACGAATATTTTGCCGATTGTTGCCGTTGCTTCGTTTCCGTTGAATGCGGAATTTTCGGAGCGGATATGAAGGTAGATATATCAAACGACGGACCGGTTACCATAGTGATGGACAGTAAAGTCCTTTTAGGCAAAGCTTGACCCTTTGAAATATAAAAATAAAGGAATTTTTTATGAATATAAAAGTAGACTCACCCGTAAATAAATATTACGTGCAAACGCTTGGCATGATATTTTTTCCGGGCGAACGATTTGGAGATAATCAGGAAAACGACGAGACCGCTCCCTCACTTTACGTAAAAACCAAAGAGACGGAAACGGGAATAGACGCATATGCGGAAATGAGCTTTGAGGGCGAGACCCGTTATGCCGAATATTCCGTTGACTTTAGCGACATGCGTACTCAGGAGAGAACACTCAAGCTTGCGGTAGGAGGAGCGGTAATAACTGCGGCATCAGAGCTTGTTGGATACCGTCCCGCATGGGGAATGCTCATAGGCGTGCGTCCCTCAAAGGTAGCGAGCGAAATGCTCAACGCGGGACTGAGTAAGACTAAGGTAAAGAAAATACTTAATACCGACTATATGGTAATTCCCAAAAAGGCGTCGCTTGCTACGGATATCGCAGTTACGGAAAAGAGAATAGTCGGGGAGGGAACTACTAAGGATTGCAGCGTGTATATCTCCATTCCTTTTTGTCCTACGCGGTGTACGTATTGTTCGTTTGTATCATATACGTCAAAAAGACTTTTGTCCCTTATTCCTGAGTATCTTCAAAAGCTTAAAACGGATATCAAGGCGAACTTTGATCTCATAAAAAAGCTTGGACTTAACGTAAAGACGATCTATATTGGCGGAGGAACGCCAACTATACTTGACGAGAGACAGCTTGAGGAGCTGTTGCGCTTTGTTTCCGAGCAGACTGACGTGGATGCGCTTGACGAATATACGCTTGAAGCGGGAAGACCCGATACCATAACTGCCGAAAAATTTGCTTTGGCGCGCGCGTACGGTGTGACCCGTGTCAGCGTAAATCCTCAAAGCCTTTGCGACGAGGTGCTGTGCGGTATCGGCAGAAGCCATACTTCTGAGGACTTTTTCCGCGCCTACGATGTAGCTAAGCAGTCGGGTATAAAAACTATAAACGTTGACCTTATCGCAGGACTCCCCGGGGATAGCTTCAAGCAGTTTTCATCAACTATTGACAGAATAATTGCCCTTGAGCCTGAAAATATAACGGTACATACCTTCTGCGTAAAGAAATCCGCAGAGATACTCAGACAGAACTCGCAGATATATTCCGTGCGTGGTGGAGACGCGGGCAAATGCGTTGATTACTCTCAGATAAAGATACAACAAGCGGGGCTCATTCCGTATTATATGTATAGACAGAAGAACACCGTGGGAAACTATGAAAACGTTGGATTTTCGCTTCCAGGACATGAAGGCTTGTACAATATATATATGATGGAAGAAATACACTCCATATTTGCGGCTGGAGCGGGCGCTGTTACCAAGCTCGTTGATAATACGGGAGAATACGGCAGGGAAGGAAATATAGAAAGACTTTTCCGACATAAATATCCGTACGAATATCTCGGCGAGGATAAGAATAGTATTTTTGAGAAGGCGGTAACGGAGTTCTATCAAAAACGCAATATGCTTTGAGCGCCGCCAAAACCTAAAAAGGAGCGTGACGGATGTGAATATTAAAGAATATATCCACAAATGCGACGCCGATTTCAGAGAAAGACTTTATGATGTCGCGGATGCGGTCAGTCGTTCGTTTGACGAAACGGATAAGGATGAGAAGCCGATACGAATAGTCTGCCTGTCAGGACCAACCTGCTCGGGAAAAACGACGGCGGCGCAAATGATTGCCGAGCGTCTTAAGCTCTGTGGCAAAAGACTTCACATTATTTCAATTGACGATTTTTATTTCGACAGAGAATATCTCCATAAGCTGTCGGAATATAAGGGAATAGACGGAATAGACTATGATTCGATAGATACCATAGATCTTCCCGCGCTTGAACGCTTCGTATCAGAGGCGCTTTCGGGTGAGAGCGCCGAGTGTCCGTGCTTTAACTTCAAAACAGGCAACAGAGACGGCTATAAAACTATTGCCTCAGGAGAAAATGACGTTTTTCTTTTTGAAGGAATACAGGCTATATATCCAGAGGTCTGCGAGCTTTTTGAGCCTCACGGATTTGTAAGTATATACATAGCTCCGCAGACACCGATAGCGCACGGAGAGACGGTATTTCTCCCTGATGAAATCAGATTTATGCGTAGAATAGTGCGTGATAATAATTTCAGAAATTCAAGCGCGGAATTTACTATGCACTTGTGGGAAAGCGTCAGACGCAATGAGGAGAAGCATATTTTTCCGTACGTGAACGGCTGTAAATACAGAATAGATTCTACTCATATGTACGAGATAGGCGTACTTAAGCCGTATCTTGAAAGACTGCTGTCGACGGTCTCGACAGATAGCGAGTATTACGGAGAGGCTACCGCAATGCTCAAAAAGATTTCAAATGTTGAAAAAATAGATTCAAGACTTATAGACGAGGCTTCACTATACAAGGAATTCGTCTGATAACCGTTTACGGTGGCTCTTCAAAGCGCTTGCAGAGCCACCACGTCAATTTATAAACCTAAGACCTCAAGTTACATAATATAGCCGCAATAAGTAAATGAATACACCAAAGAGGCGGCGAATAAGATTTTAGTACGGACTCTGCGCAAAAAAGCGAGAGCTTGCCGTATTTAAACGTAACGAGGCGGTGGTTCATATTGAAAACGGTGAAACGTGACGAGATAAGCAGTGAGCGAGCTTTTATGTCGGGCGTGCTCGTGCTCAGCGTATCTACAATAATCGTAAAAGTAATAGGACTTGCGTATAAAATTCCTCTGTTGTCAATTTTGGGCGCTGACGGAATGGGATATTTCAATACTGCGTATGAGATATTCGCACTTCTGTGCGGGGTTTCGACGTCGGGACTTCCCGTTGCCGTATCAATGCTCGTGTCTTCATCAAGAGAGGTGGGGAATTATAGCAGAGCGAAAGGAATTTTCAAGACCTCGTCAGCGCTGTTGATGACTAAGGGAGTTTTGTTTGCGGGCGCGCTTGCGGTATTTGCCGAGCAAATTGCAATAGCTATAGGAAATCCGCAATCGTATTTTGCTATACTTGCTATTTCCCCCGCATTGCTCTTCTGCTGTGCCTCAGGCGCAATAAGAGGGTATTTTCAAGGCTGTCGTATAATGACGCCAACGGCAGTATCTCAGCTTATCGAAGCCTTGGGAAAGCTGATACTCGGAGTTGCTTTTGCGTACGCCGCTGTGAAAAACGGATTTGATATGGCGGTATCGGCGGCATTTGCCGTTTTGGGCGTGTCGTTCGGTAGCTTTATTGCCGCCGCATATCTTTTCCTGAAAATAAAAATTCAGGGAATGGTAGGTAACCGAGGACAAAAATCAAAAAAAGCGGAGAAGACATACGGATATTTTTTCGAGCTTTTAAGAATATCCTTGCCGATAACGCTCTGCTCGGCGCTTATCGGAGTTACGAGATTTATAGATATGACGCTCATAATGCGCAGACTTACCGATATCGGAGTAAGCTCAGCCGAGGCAAACAGAATATACGGCTCGTATACGACGCTTGCTTTGCCCATATTCAGTCTTGTTCCTGCTTTTATTCCGCCAATAACCGAAAGTTTGATACCGCGACTTGCGGCAGCCGTAGAGTCAGGCTCACAGACGGAACAGCACAGAGCCGTCAGTAACGCCGCAAGACTTACCGTTTTCCTTGCAATGCCGTCCTCAATGGGAATTGCGTTGTATTCAAAGCAGATAATGACGCTGCTCTTTGGAAATGAAGCGCAGGCAATAGAAATCGCCGCTCCGCTTCTTTCCTCGCTTGGAATATCCGTTCTGCTGTCTTGCCTGATAACTACGACTAACGCGATATTGCAGTCCTATAGAAAGGTGTTTCTTCCGATAATTTCTTTAGCCGTCGGAGCGGTAATAAAATCCGTCAGCGCGTATTTCCTTATCGGAAGCCCGCAATTTGCGGAAATGGGTGCGCCCGTGAGTACTTTTTTGAGCAATCTCGCCGTAATGTCCGTAAATATGTTGTTCGTATCAAAAACACTTTCGGGAAAAACAGGTATACTGTCAGCATTGCCAAAGCCGTTTTTCGCATCGGTGGTCGCAATGCTTGCCTCGTATTCAACGTATACCTTGCTGACGCGTGTGTGGGGAAATACGACCTTGGTATTCCTGGTCGCGCTTGCTGTGGCTGTGGCTATGTATTTTGCTCTGGCTGTCGCTCTTGGAGTAGTTAGTCGGGACGATTTAAATATGATAAGAAAAAACAAACGAAAAATAAAGGAGTATTAAAATGACTGTTGAAGAGAAAATAAAGGAGCTTTTGTCGCGTGAAAGGTATCATTTTGACGACCTCGTTACCGTGGTCGAGGTGCTGCGCTCGGAGGTTGGTTGCCCTTGGGATAGGGAGCAGAACCATAAAAGTATAAGGAAGGATTTTATAGAGGAGACTTATGAGGTTATCGAAGCAATTGATACCGATAACCCCGAGCTTTTACGAGAAGAGCTCGGTGACGTTATGCTCCAAGTGGTTTTCCATGCGAGAATAGAGGAGGAGCAGGAGAGCTTCAATATAGACGACGTGGCAAACGATATTTGCGTAAAGCTCATACACCGCCACCCCCACGTTTTTGGTGAGGTCATAGCCGAAACGAGTGAAAAGGTGCTTTCAAATTGGGAAAAGATAAAGAGCGAGGAAAAGGAGAGACGTACCGTTACCGATAAACTACGCTCTATCCCCCCAATGCTTCCCGCGCTTATGAGAGCGGAGAAGGTAGGAAAGAAGGCGTCTTGCTTTGACTTTGAAAACAGAGAAGCGGTAATGGATAAGGTCTGCGAGGAGCTTTGTGAGCTTAACGAGGCAATTGAGGGCGGAGAAAAGAGCGCAATAGAAGAGGAAATGGGCGACCTTCTGCTTACCCTTACCTCGCTTTGCAGAAAGCTTGGAGTTGAGCCCGAGGTGGCGCTAAACAGGGCGACGGATAAATTTATAGACCGCTTTTCAATAGTTGAGAATGCCGTAATAGATGCGGGAAAAGACATAAATACTATGTCAATGAGCGAGCTTGATGCGATTTGGGACGAATATAAACATAAAAAAATGTGAATTTTAAAAAAAATTGGAGAAAAAAACAAAAAAAGACTTGTAATTGCGAAAAAAGTATGATATAATCTTTATGTGAAACGGTGAGGAGCATATTCCTCAGTGAAATAAAAAAGAAAAGAAAGGGAAATTACCATGAACAAGACACAACTCGTAGAAGCAGTTGCAGCAAAGGCTGGCATTAAGAAGAAGGAGGCTGAGGCAGCAGTTAACGCTATGACTGACGCAATCGCTGAGGCTCTCAAGGCAGGCGACAAGGTACAGCTTATCGGCTTTGGAACTTTTGATGTTAAGGAGACCGCTGCAAGAGAAGGCCGCAATCCCAGAACAGGCGAGACCATCAAGATCGCAGCTTCTAAGCGCCCCGTATTCTCCGCAGGTAGCGCACTTAAGAACTCTGTAAACTAATAAGTTAATCAGATAAAAATTGGGCGACGGGTATGACCTTCGCCCAATTTTTATGAATGAGGTAGAAAAATGAGACTTGATAAATATTTGAAGGTATCCAGAATAATCAAGCGAAGAACCGTGGCAAACGACGCTTGTGACGCCGATCACGTTACGGTAAACGGCAGACGCGCTAAGGCATCGTACGACGTAAAGGTAGGCGACGTGCTTGAAATAACTTTCGGTCAGCGCACCTTGAAGCTCAGAGTAAAAGAGGTCAAGGACACCGTAGCCAAGGCAGACGCATCTGCAATGTACGAAATAATTGAAGAATAAAATACCGCTTCTCAGCCGTCATTAAGACTGAGAGGCGGTATTTTCTTTCCAATGCTTTTTTCTTCTTTTAAGGCATAATTCAATAGCATCAAGCGTAAATTGATTATCCTCTTGATCCTTATACAGCTTGTTTGCCAAATCCGACCAATCCTCTATTACCAGCGTTGACCACTCTCTGTTTGTGTCCGTATCCGTGTCCCAATAGGAATTGTCAAGGCAGTAGTTAATAAATTCGTCGTATAAGCGCTTGTAATCGGGAAGCTCTAAAAGCTCGGGATTTCTTTTCAAAGCGCAAATAATATAAAAATGATATGATACCTTGGTAGAAGAAAAAAGATTGCTTATTTCTAAGGCATCGCGCATAGTATAATTCTTCATATGATTATTTCTATTCCTTTGAATTTTGCATATTTTAACGCATCGTAAGCGCCGCCGTTCTCGTGCTGTACAAATGGAATCAAGGCATGACAGTTAATGCAACTCGATAAATATTCATCATTCACCCCGAAAAAAACAAAAAATGCGCCAACCGAAGTCAGCGCATAAAAACGCAAATTCGGTTGTCGCCAAACGAACCATACAGAAAGATTAACACCGTTGTTTTAACCAACAATTTTCCCAATCTGCGAATTTGCATTTTATCAAATTCATATAGAAAAATTATTGGTTTCTATGTTAGGTGTTAATTCATTAATTAAATGACAAAAAAGTATAGATATACCTATACATATAAATTTTCTGTATATTTAGTTCGTTTGGCAATACATATTTTATCATAAAAAATGGGTTTTGTCAATATAAGTGGAAAATAAAATTGTATATGTATATGTTTATATTCAAATTTTGATTTATCGGGGAGATAATCCATTATATTTTTTATGAGCTCGCCGTATCTTCACCTCAGCGTGTCATCCTGAGCGAAGTCACAACGCACAGAGTGTATTGAAGCGAATTAATAATATCTTGTGACGCAGTCGAACTTTCCGTGAGGAGAGGAACGAACCGAGCGGAAAGCAACGAGCAACGCGAGGCAGGGATCTACTAACGGCTTTCGATAACCTTCTTTGCGTAAGTGTTACTTTTATATTGCTGTGAAAAAGTA
>JAFTXE010000038.1 GCA_017461745.1 Clostridia bacterium
CGAATCCGTTTATAGCTCCGATTTCGGATTTATATGTGTGGACGATTACCGTGAGCTTGAGAAAAGCGTAAAAAGTATTATTTGATGCGAAAGTTATGTAAGGCACTTGCGTGAAAAAGGGATATCACACAAAGAAAAAGTCTATTTGTACGTTAGTGGAGAAGGAAGAAAAGAGGATATCAAGGGAAAGCTACCGACCTTTGACGTAAGCGTGTTCCATGAGATAATACTTAATCCGGGTGAACAATATACCATCATGCCTGAGATGTGGCATTGGTTTCAAGCAGGCGAAGAAGGTGCTGTAATTTCTGAGTTTTCAACGAGAAGTACGGATGAAACGGATATCTTTACTGATAAAAGACTTATTAGAGCAACAAAAATAGAAAATTAAAATAATGAGTTGTTCGTATAGTTTATCTTAAAAGTGAAGTCGTAGAGAACCAAGATGCTTAAGAATTATTAAAAAGATTTGAAAAGCAACAAAAGTATAGGTTATCATGAGGGTCAAAAATAGCGAAATTCAACCTTAAAATGGGGTCATTCTTTACCCCATTCAGATTACTGACAAAGGGTTCAGGACTACGGTTCTGAGCCCTTTGTCAGTAATCTGACCGAAGCCATTTGGCTTCGGTTTTGGCAGGGGCAGTAGGATTCGAACCCGCGACCCACGGTTTTGGAGTGGCTCTGTGAGTCTGAAACGCCTTGATTTTTCTCGCTTTTTCACCCGTTTTAAGCACATTTTCTCACAAGACCGTGTGTCTAAGTTGTGTTTGGAAATTTTTGCTGCTTTATTGATGATACGAAAATTACGTTCATTCAACGGGTCCGATATTTTCTCGACTATTTCTGTGCTGTACCGGTGAACAGCCGTAGTGATTTTTATATGCTGTAAAAAAGCTTGCGTATGAGTTGTATCCTATATTTTCTGCTATTTCGTTTAATGAAAGATTAGTAGTTTCTATAAGCATCTTTGCAATAGTCATTTTCTGTTCGAGTATCAGCTCCTTGAAGGTTTTGCCCATGATTTTTTTTACAGATATTTGTGTTTGTCTTTCACTCAGATGAAGCGTTTTGGCAAGCTCTGATAGCGCGTTAGGTATCGAATAGCGTTGATAAATGAATTCCTTAATCAAAAATTCTCTGTCTTGTATGGAGCTTGTAGTTTGTTTTGTTGAGCTTGATGGGAATTCATCCTTTATGAGACTGTCAGCTATATTCAAAAGCATACGCGATATTGCAATGTGCATTTTGTTGGTGTCACAGAAAATGTAACCCGTGGGAGAGGTGATATAACGCAGGATAGAGCGGAGATTTGCGGCTACCTCTTCATTTTTGATTATCAGAGGCGTATGAAGCTCCTTCAGCGCCTTGTCGAGTTCCTTAAAAAGTTGCGATTGAGTAATTTTATCGACTGCTTTAATGTCAAAGGTAATATTGAAAAATGAGAAATCACTGTTAGAGCGCGTAGCGTGAAATGTGTTTGGAGGAACTATCATCATGGAGTGCTCATCTGCGGTGTAGCGCTTTATTTCTGATGTTTCTTTGTCAAGCGTTGATAGCTCCTCATTGCCGCTGAGAATACAGTGCACCTCGAAATTATGATGAAAATGCAGGCCGATATCGTACTTGTCCATTATCGATAGGCTTATGTTTCTGATTTTGAATACGGTATCTTCTATACAAACTGAAAACATTTTTGACCCTTTGATAGTTTGAAGTGACATTTTTACCTCCTGATTATGACATTTTAAAATGCGAACTAATAAACAATAATGTGCGGAAAATAATATTGAACTGATTGTGCGAAAATGATATAATAAATGTGGTTGTATACAATGGCGTTGTTATTGTATCACAAAAAAAGCCAATTGTCAATATCGTATTTTAAAAAGGAGGAAAAGAATTGAAAAAACTACTTATTTTGCTCTTAGCACTTTTGATGCTGCTCACACCGTTGACTTCTTGTAAAAAAGACGAAGAAACGGACGATGGTTCAGTATCGACCTCAGGTGATGGGGGCGCGATGACCGAAAGCGTGCTTCCCGACATGGATTATGGTGGCAGAACGGTAACCCTTTTGGGACTTACGGGTAACACCATGATAGCAGGAACAGACGATGATGCGCAGCTTATCTCTGAATCTCTTGCAAAACGTACGGCGTACGTACAGGACAGATACAACGTTGTAATGGAGCTAGCGGCAGTGCCTGACGGTCAGGACTACAGCGCTCTGAGCAACTCTTATCTGTCGGGACTCCGTTCCTACGATATAGTTGCTCCTCATCCTACAAAGTTCATTGCTGCTATGATGACGTCAGGAATGATGCAGGATCTTAAGGACGTTGATTATATCGACACGTCAAAGCCTTGGTGGAATCAAAGCCAGGTTAAGAACTTCACCGTAAACGGCAAGCTGTTTTTTGGTGTCAGCGATTTCAACCTTAATAAGCGAGGAATGAGCGTGACGCTCATCAACCGCACGCTGTATGACAATATGCAGCTGGAAAAGGACCTTTACGACGTTATCTTTGACGGCGAGTGGACGGTTGAATATATGCAACAGCTGGCGCTTGCATCCTATGATGATTCGCTCGCTGAACCCAAATACGGTTACGCTATCAATACGAACGGTATCTATGGATTTTATTTTTCATGCGGCGGAACACTGCTTCAGCCCGATAATGAGGGTGAGTATTATTTCAAGTATGACGTTGATAAAACGCAGAGTATAGTCGAGGCGGTATACGACCTTGTGAACGGACCTCAGACCTTGCAGGAAGCGTATTATAACTCAGGCTTTGCAACCAGCAAAACATGGACTTCTTTTAAGGCGGAGCGAATTATGATGATGGGATTTGATCTCGGCTCGTTCGCAACTCTCCTTAAGGACGTTACCTTTGAGACGGCGTTTGCTCCTTCGGCAAAGCTAAATGCGGAGGACGATTACAGAATAATCTGTGGTTCAGGCTTTGTTGGAATACCAAACGATGCTACGGATATTAGCTGCTCGGCGCTCATAACCGAGGCTTACAGTGAGCATAGCTATTATAACTTCAAGGAAGATTACCTTGATAACTACATGGCGTACAGAGTATCGGCAGATGATAACGACCGTAAGGTTCTTGAAATCATTCTTGACAATACCTTCTACGATATGGGTATGACCTTTGCGGACAGCGGACGTTCTGCGGCTTTGGCAAACAAGCTTCTGTATACGGTAATTGTTGAAGATATCAGCAGAAACTGTTCTTCTTATATCGCAAATAACGAAGAAGCGATAAGAAAAGACTTTGATAAGATACTCAGTGAAATCTATTAATGATTAATATATAAATAATGAAAGGAACGTAAGAAAATGAAAAAGAAAATTTTGAGCGTTATACTTTGCGTTGTAATGCTCGCATCAACCTTGGCAGTGACGGTTGGAGCTTATACACCGATTGCTTCTCTCGGAAGCGTGAGTGATAAATCTTGCGTTAAACTTACAACAGGTACTGATGCTAAGCACTCTACAACGATACACTTTGGTTCTACCATTACACAAGATAGTACAGTAACCTTCTATTTTAAACCTGAAGCGTCTACTTGGTCAGCACAAAATGGTTTTCCGATTATTCTTATCAATGCTGATTGGGCGCATACATTGGCTGCTGATGCCCTTGCTGCGGCTAAATTGGCTACTATATCTTGTGATATAGGACCGTATTATGTAGATGATGTTACCGGAAAAGCTTCTTGTGGACAGGGATTGTTTGTTAAGGATAACAGTGGATATGCTTACAATGTTGCAAGTGCTTATGATGAAATCAAAAAACCGGTAAAGTATATGAACTATGGTGAATGGAACAGAATAGATATGGTTGTAGATTTTACTAACTCTACTATGACCGGCTATCTTAATTATGAATCCATAGGTAGCATGAGTTTGGAAAACGCAGCTTCTGGATATAAAGGTATATATATTCCATATATTAAAACTGCAACTAAGACGGCATATATGGATAACTTAATGGTTAGAAGCGGTTGTGCAGTTCCCTCAAGAGGAGATGTAGCTTCTAACATTAGTCTTGATACAATAAAATTAGCAACCAATATTATCCATTTTAATAGCTTTGAAGATGTGCCTGTATCAAATCATGGCGAGGGCGGTTTTTGGAATAATAATACCGCTTGTTACGGTCTTTATACCGAAGATGGTATTGCACTTCAAAATGGCGCTGTAAACAGAGGCTATCAGCAGTCCATAGCTGACGGAGGTAAATACAACACCAGATTCGTTGCTACGCTTGACGATTACACCAAGTACGACGAGATAGGCTTCAAGCTTACGGTGAACGATAAGGAAAACTACGTTCCTTGTAATAAGGTATACGATTCCGTCACGGGTGGCTTTAGCATTACCGAGACATATTCCGCACTCGGAACGTACGGCGCGGGCTACATCTACTGCCTGACCGTTACGGGCATGGAAGAGGGTACGTCTTACGCTATAGAGGTAGCTCCTTATACGGTAGCCAAGGGTAAGACCGAAAAGACCGTCGGCGCAAGCTATACAGTTACATTGACCGCAGGCGCAGCTGCACAGTGATAGGAGGAGAATAAAATGAAGAAAACGTATAATGCACCCGAATTGAACGCAGTAGTTCTCGAAACCAACGACGTTATGACGGGCTCTAACGGCTTTACCTACCAGCAGGGCGGCGGTGAAGGCGGCTCTGTCGGAATAGACGAGCTTCTCTGATATAAAACGATAACACGAACGGAATTTCCGTTGTAGAACCGTAGGGGCGATTCACGAATCGCCCGACGCGTCCCCCAAACGGGTCATTTGCAAATGCCCCTATGAAAAGGTATAAACCTATTATTACAAAAATTTCTCTAAAAAATACTCAAAGGAGAGTTTGCTATGAAAAAGATATTAGCTATCGTGCTCACAGTATTGATGCTCGTTCCTATGCTTGCTATGGCAGCAGGCGCGGCGGCGACCATCGACCCCTCTGCCTCGGGCATCACGTGGAGTGATTCCTCGGCGCTTAAGCTTTCAGCGCCTCTGCACCAGAATCACCCCGTAATTATGTCCTTGGGACAGAAGATCTCCGAAAATTCTACGGTTACGCTGTTTGTAAAGCCCGATTCCGCAACGGCAGATGCAGATAACTCTATCTCCTTCTGGCTGACCAGCGGTTACGCGGCGGCTGACATTTCCAACGTAACTCTTGACGACGTAACTCTCGCGGGCGTTACCTTTGCAAGTGTTCCCGACGCTACGGCAGGCAGACAGGGCGGTCAGGCGCTCAACCTCTCCTACGGCGTCAACAGAGACGATATGAATACCGAGCAGACCATCGCTACCTACAAGCAGGGTCTTGAGTATGCAGATACTCTGCTTACCTTCGGTGAGTGGAACAGAATAGATATCGCTCTTGATTTCACCGCGAAGACACAGACCGTTTATCTCAACTACAAGGAGATAGGCACGGGCGCGTTCAAGAACGCTACGCTCGACGGCTTCAGCTATATCTATATCCCCAGCGCTTGGAGAAGCAACGCTAAATATTCCTACGTTGATAACCTCATTATCCGCAAGGGCTGCAACGCTCCCGCGGATACCGACCTTCCCGCAAATCTCAACGTTACCAACCTTACGGCAGAGAAGAACAACGTTCTGTACTTCGATCCCTTTGACGCAAGCGCAGACAGAAAGATTACCGCCGCTCTCAACGCTGCAGGCGGTCTCGGAGAGGCAGGCTCTGTTATATGTAAGCGTCAGAATTTCCAAGGCTACGTAAACGAGATAGTTACCACCGAGGGTATCGCAAAGCCCGCAGAGCCTACACTGCCACCTTCCGAGGGCGGTTCTGATGAACCCGATAACACCGAGGACGACGCGCTCTTTACCGAGGACTTTTCTACCGTTCCTTCGGGAATGGAGAACGTTAACGGCGTTTCCATCGTAGGTAATAAGGTACTCAAAATAACCCAGCCCGGAGCGAAGGATGCTGAAAACCCCGTTCCTACGGTTTGGGGCTACAAGAGCTACATAAAGCTCAGCGATAGTATGATAACTGAGAACTGTACGGTTTCTTGGTATATGAAGCTTAGTGAAGCGCCTGACGGTTGGTCGCATCCTTATCCCATGGTTCTTACCGATGAGCTTGGAAAGGTAGCGGACGGACACAATCTTACGGGTATTTCCAACTGGACTGATGAATACGGTTCTGTAAAGATGTACGGTGATGTTGACGGCTCGTTTACCACCGTAGATACCACCGCAAAAATGACTCCTGGCGGAAGAAAGACCCCTGGCGAATGGAAGCGTATAGACGTTCAGATAGACTTTACCAACGATAAGGCTATATGGTATTTTGACGGTGAGCTTCTCGGCGAGGTCAAGCTCGGCGACCTTGACGGCTTTAAGGGCATTAAGAGCTTTACCGTTTCCAGCGGTAACTTTACAAACTCCATGTTCGTTGACGAAATAGTAGTTCGCAAGGGACTTATCGCTCCCACAGCTACCGATATGATAGCAAAGAAGGACAGAGACGCTATCGAGGCTTCCGCTGACGTTTTGGCTTATCAGCCCTTCGACGCAGTAGGCGGTGACACTATGTCCAACTCCACCTCTATCGGCTTTGAAGCCGTTGAGGATAAGACCTTCGCAAATCAGTCCTCGCTCAATATTATCGTTCCCAGAGGTGATGATGCGTTTGAAGCAAAGATTCCCATGGGTACGGCAGATATTACAGGTAACACGACCGTAAGCATTAAGTTTAAGGCTGAATACACCGTAAAGACCACTCCAGGTCTTAAGTTCAAGCTTGTTAACGCTGAGAATAAGGTTCTTGGTGGTATCGTAGTAGGCGCTGACGCTACTCTGATGTTCGACGACGGAACTAACGTATATCACTCAAAGAACGCAAACGGCGAATATATTCCCTTTATTACGGGTACTTGGTATGAATTGACCATGCTCGTAAACCACACGGGCAAGAGCCTTACCGTTTACGTTGACGGTGTACGTATAGGATCTGTAGCTCTTGAGGGTGACCTTAGCGGCTTCTCAGGACTCGCTCTTTCCAAGTGCGCGACAAACGGTACTAAAAATCTTACCGTTACACTTGACAACCTTATAGTTGAAGAGGGACTTCTCGCTCCCGATGCGGATGCACCTCTTGCTGATAATGACGCTCGCGTTACGGTCGATACTCACTACGTTCCCGAAGAGAACAAGACCGAGGACAACAAGACCAACGATAAGAACGACGACAAAAATACCGAAGAGACCACCGATGCTCCTTCCGACGAGGTATCCGTTGACGACGTTACCGACGATGAAGAAAAGAAGGGCTGCGGAAGCTCTATCGCAATAGGCGGTATAGCACTTATGGTAGCAGTGGTCGGAACGGCAACGGTTGTTCGCAGAAAAGAAAATTAAATTACAAAAATTATAAGAATTCTATCTTTATGCTACTGCCTGCGGGCAGTAGCATAAAACGGGAAAACGGAGCTTGTTTTAGGTAAGAAATTTACAATAAAGATAGTCTCCCGTTTTCCTATTTTTTATGAGGGAAAAACTATGAAAAATAATAGAAATTACAATTGGCCTGCTGACAAATACGGCACGCTTATGAATATTGATACCGATGCTCTTACATATTTTAGTCGAGCATACCACGGTGATCTTTCTGATATAGAGAACAAATGCAATGATTATTTTGAACGTTACGTTAATTCGGGAATTAGCGATTTGATATATAACATAGACGGAAACGTACCTACCGATACTTGCGAGTGGAGAGGAGATTTTTATACTCGCAAGGAGGAAAGGGGCGTTGCCGTTGATTATAGCGAAAACGAGGGAATAAAAATTCTTTGGCGCGTGTATAAGGAGTCAGACGTTGATCCGTATTCTATATGGATCTCAAGGGCTTGGGACAGCGGTATGCGCCCGTGGCTCTCCTTCCGTATGAACGACGTGCATTACGCAAATGAACCTACGGGACACAGCGAGTTTTTCTACAAGGCAAAGGACAACGGCTGGATGGTGGGGGACTATCATTCTCCGACGAGCTGGTACGGATATGCGCTCGATTATTCCGTTCCCGAGGTCCGTGAGCATTATCTTGCAATCATCAGCGCGCTGACGCAGAAATACGATGCCTTCGGTATTGACCTTGACTTCCACAGGACCATTCGTTGTTTCAAGCAGCTCGACGAATCAAATAGTAAGTATATGACCGAGTTTTTGCGCAGTGTTGATAAGATACGCAAGCAAGCCGAGGAAAAATGGGGACACCCGTGGAGAATAATGATAAGACTTTGTCAGTCTGTAGATCTTGCGCGTAAATACGGCTTTGATATTGAGACACTTGTTGCAGAAAAGCTTGCTGACGCTTTTGTTCCGGCTTCCTATTGGGGCTCGACGGATAACGCTATACCGATATGGGAATGGAAGCGCATATGCCCTAAGGATATACCGATATTCTGGGGAATTGAGTGCCACACGGTAAATTTCCGTCACCTTATAAATGCGGATGCAGTCGCAGGTTATATGCTTACGGCGAATGCATCTGGAGCTGACGGTATGTATCAGTTCAATACCTTTGGCGCTCCGTGGGCATGGAGACTTGGAACGGTCGAGGAGGCTTATAAAGTACCTGTTCGTAGATTTTTGACCACTCAGAATGATTTTAAGGTTGTAAACTACAACGAATACGAGCCGCATTATTTCCCAATTCGCGTATCTCCCGATGTTGCAGCCGAACACAAAATGACAGTAGGAGCACTTAAGGATGATGAGGACATACTCGTGTTTGTTGGAGTTGACCCTGAAGAAAAAGGAGAGAAGCTGAGAGTATTTTTCAATGGTAAGGAAACCAAGCCTATTGGAAAATCGGGAAAATCATATATGGAAAAATATTTTGCGGATTTCTATGAGGAACAAAAAACGGGAAGATATCCTTGGAGAATATACACCTACCGTGTTCCAAAAGCAGCCTGCGAGGGTATGGAGGGAGTTGCGACACTCAATTTTGTATGCTCTGAGGAATGCAACGTATATTACGCCGAAATAGCCAACGGAAATATAGAATAAGCAAGAGAAATAATAGGAGGAATTATGAAAAAATACGTAAGACTTATTTGTTTGCTGTTATGCCTTGCATTTGCGTTTTGCAGTTGCTCGGATACTGCCGAGGAAATGACGGATACCGACGCTGTAAGTGAAAGCTCACCGAGCGGAGACGATGCCCCCGCTCCCGAAGAAAAGAAGGAGGGAACTGTTGTAAATATCGACGGAGACGCCCTGACGTATATGTACAAGGCGAACGGAAAGAATATTGACGATCTTGAGGCTAAATGCGTCAAGTGGTTCGATGACAGATATGCGGATTGCGGTATCAGCGATATACTGTACGATCTTAGCACCACTGTTCCGAACGACACTTGGGAAAGTAAATACGACAGATATACGAAGACCAGTGAGAACGGAATATCTGTCAGCTATAAGGACAACGAGGGTTGCGAGGCAAGCTATAGGATATACGAGGAGACCGATGTCGACCCTTACGCCGTATGGATGAGAGAGTGCCGTGAGAACGGTATCAATCCGTGGCTGTCCTTCCGTATGAACGACGTTCATTACGCTAACGAAGCTACGGGACACTCGGATTTCTTCTATACCGCAAAGGCTAACGGATGGATGATAGGTAACGGAAGAGCGTCCTATTGGTTGAACAATGCCTGCACTCAAGGGTCTCGCAATTGGTATCAATATGCGCTTGATTATTCTGTGCCCGAGGTTAGAGCTTATTTTACCGAGCACATTGATGAGATGCTCGGCAAGTACGATGTGTACGGCATTGAGCTTGATTGGCATAGAACCATCTGGTGCTTTGAGACAGACGACGTGGCAAACTGTCAATACATGGATATTCTTATGGAGGAAGTTAACAGAATAGTTGCGAAGTATGAGGCGCAGTACGGTCACGAGATAAAGATTATGGCGCGTATCGGCAGAGATATTGATGAAAATAAGTACTTTGGATTTGACGTTGTTTCGTGGGCGCAAAAGGATATGATAGACGTCGTTGTTCCCGCATCCTATTGGGGCTCGACCGACAGCGATATGCCTATATCCGAGTGGGTAGAGAAGCTTGCGGATTACCCTAAGGTTGAGATATACGCAGGACTTGAATGTCACACTGTCAACAATTCGCACTGGCAATCAATATCCTCTCTTGCGGGATATACGGCGTCTTATCTGAGCCAAGGCGCAGACAAGATATATCTTTACAATATGTTTAATGATATAAAGGAAAAATTTGAGGTTTGCTCTTCACTTGAAAAAGCGCTTGGGGCGGCAAAGAGAAGCTATATCGTTACCGAGTCCAACGCTACGCCTCAGAACGCAGGCTTTACACAGTACGACCCGTTACCTTTAAGTCTGACGGTTAACGTAAAAACGGACGGTATCGTTATAAATCACGGTGCGTTGAGTACCAGAAACGAAGCTGTGCTTTATATTGCGGTAAGCGGTGTACAGACAGAGGATATATCCGAAGCCATGCTCAAGGTTTATTATAATGGCGTTGAATGCGAATATAAGGGAACGTCTGTAAAGTCTTACGTTGGTGAAAAGGCAGACTTCGGTGTTGTAATTCAATACAATATTCCTAAGACCGCATGGGAAAGCTCAGCAAGCGGTACGGTTACCTTTGATGCGGGAATGAATTTGACTGTTAACTATATTGAGCTTATGAATGGCAACACGAGAATTTAAGAGAGGAAGACAAATGATGAAAAAGCTGTTAAGCACATTCCTTTGTATCTTAATGATAATTTCGATGTTAGCTGTTCCTGTGTCGGCGTTTGTAGATCTTGATGATTCAAACGTTACGTGGAACGATAGATCGGCATTGAAACTCACAGCTCCGTTACATAAAGAGCATCCCGTATATATCCCGTTTGGAAAAAATATTATACAAAATAGTACGGTGACCTTGTACGTAAAGCTTGATAGGGAAACGGTATCGATCAAAAATTCTTTTCCGTTATATCTTGTTGCGAATTATTACGACGATAAAACGGCTACTACTAATGGAAATACCTATGGTACGAGTGTGCTTACGGGTGTTGGCTTTGAGCATTATCATAGCTTTGGAACGGCAGTTGATCTTACACTTTCAAACACATTCTCGGCAAACGTCAAGACTCTTACGGTTGACCAATGGAACAGGATAGATATGTTGATAGACACCGAGAGCAAAAAGATGACAGCCTACCTCAATTACGAGGAGCTGGGAACAGTCGATTTTGCAAACGATCTCAGCGGATATAAAGGACTTTATGTTCCTTACGTCACTACGGCTCTTAAATATTGCTACGTAGACAATCTGATGGTAAGGAGTGGATGCACTGCTCCTTCAAAGGGCGATATTGCATGCAGTCCCGATGAGCAGACACTTATAGAAAATAAGGCTGATGTACTTTATTTTGATAGTTTTGATGCAAGTGCGTTACGCCAGATAACTGCAAGCGTAACTGTCAATACGGCGGGTGCGATAGTCTGCAAGCGGCAGGGGTATGACGGCTATGAAAATAAGATAGTTACAATTGAAGGACTTGTATCGCAGAGTGATGCGGAGTATCGCGGAGTTCAGTTATCGGACGGTGAAAACGGAACGTATAACGCAAGATTCGTAGGTACGGTAGACAGCCTTGAGCACAGTAAGCTTGGATTTGAGTTTTCGATAAATGGCGGCGCTAAAAAGGAGCAATATTGCGCATACGTATACGATACGGTTCTTGCCACTCGTGGCGCAACCGTAAAATACGAGGCTCTTGGTGAGTTTGGCGCAAGCTACATATATTGCCTTACAGTTACGGGAATGAAGCCCAATGTTGAGTATGAATTTACCGTGAATGCTTTCGTATACGATGGAGAACAGAAAAAGTCGGGCTCGGGATACGAGTTGACCATAGAAAACGGAAAAGTAAAGCACGCGGGAGACATTGCCGAGCAGATAAACGGAACTATCGTTAATATTGACTCCGACGCGCTTGCCAATATGGCGGTAAGATACGGTGAAGAAGGATTTACAGACGGACTTTATGTAAAGAGTTTGGATTGGTTTGATACTCATTATAAGGATTGCGGTATTACTGACCTTATCTACGACGTGAGTGCGGAAGCGGCAATGAAAGAAAAATACGGTATTAGCGAGGGTGTAGTAGATCCTTATGAAATATGGTTTGAGCAATGTGGCAGAAACCGTATCAATCCTTGGATTTCCGTGCGTATGAACGACGTTCACGAGGCAACGGTTGCAGAGAGTGAATGGAGTGATTTCAGAAAAACGGCAAAGCAAAACGGCTGGCTCATAGGTAACGGCAGAAGCGCATATTGGGCGGCAAGTCATTCAAGCTCAAAGGATCGCTATCAGATAGCGTACAATTATGAAATAGAACAGGTAAGAGAATACTTTATTGAGCAGATAGATACAGCTCTTTCAAATCATGATGCTTACGGTATAGAGCTTGATTGGCAGAGAGTTATATGGTGCTTTCCCGAGGATTCGACCGACAACTGTAAGTATATGGATCTATTCATGGAGGCAGCAATAGCGATCGTCGAAAAATATGAGTCGCAGTACGGTCACGATATTAAGATCAATGTTCGCGTTAGCAGAGACATTGACGAGAATAAATATTTCGGCTTTGACCTTGAGACGTGGGCGAAGAACGGTTGGATAGACGCAGTTACTCCAACGAGCTATTGGGGACTTAGCGATAGCGATATGCCCATCGCCGAATGGAAGGAAAGACTCGGTGGATACGGCGTGGAGATATATGCGGGACTTGAGGGCCATGCGATACATTTCTCGCCTGGTCTTTATCAAAGTACCGCAACTCTTGCGGGATTCAGCGCAAGCTATCTTAGCCAAGGTGCTGATAAGATGTATCTTTACGATCTCTTCAATGGTGTAGCCAAGGAAAGCTATAAGGCTTGTTCGTCACTCGATAACGCTCTTTCGGCAGAACGACGCTCGTATCTTGTTACTCAGTCCAACTGTACGCCTTACGGTATCGACGGAATTACCGAATATAAGCCTCTGCCTCTGACAGTATCGGCAGGCGGCGATAAATCGGTCGATATCAAGCACGGCACGCTGAATACATCCGTCGGCGCTACCATATTTATCGGAGTGTCCTCAGAGAGTGCGGTCACATCGGTTAAATACAACGGTGTTGAATGTACCAAGGTAGGCGTTAGCACAGACTCCTATATCGGAACGTATAGCGAACTTGGAACCGTAGTAGCATATACGGTGCCCACGTCAAGCCTCAGCGCGACAAAAGGAACTATAACGATAACTGCGAGCTCGCAGATAACCGTAAACTATATAGAACTTATGAATTAATAGATTTTAAGGAGAAAAACAATGAGTACAGTAAAATTCAAGGGTATAATGCCCGCATTGGTAACACCTCTTATGGAGGACAACAGAACGGTAAATACGAAGATTGCGGAGGATATAATAGAGTTTCATCTTAGTCAGGGCGCTGACGGCTTTTACGTGCTTGGCGGTACGGGAGAAGGGCTTGTAATCGATAGAGAACAGAGAGAAATTATGTGCGAAGCATCGATAAAGTGCGTAAACGGAAGAAAGCCCGTGATCATGCATATCGCCGCAATGAATATGAACGAAGCTATAGAGCTTGCAAAACACGCCGAGAGAAGCGGAGCAGATGCGATAGCGGCAGTTCCTCCTTGCTTCTTCTATTACGATAATGACGATCTTTACAATTATTACAAAAAGCTTGCATCTGCGGTAAGTATTCCTTTGATAATATATTATCATCCCGGTGCCCAGAAAACTATGTCCCCTGAGCTTATAACCAAGATATTTGAGGTGGATAACGTTACGGGTGTAAAGTGGAGCTCGGGAGATCTGTTCTCCATGATGAAGCTCAAGGATATGACACACGGAGATATGAATATCATTAACGGTCCTGACGAGCTTCTGTGCATGGGACTTGTAGCGGGTGCCGACGCAGGTATTGGCTCTACGTATAACGCTATGCTTCCTCGCTTTATAGATATCTACAATGCTGTACAAAAGGGTGATATAACGACCGCAAGCAGAATCCAGATGGAAACCAACAGAATTATTGATATAATGCTCAGATTTGAGGTAATTCCCGCGGTCAAATATACCATGGAGCTACTCGGTTTCCCCGTAGGAAACGCCACCTTCCCCATGAGACACCTAAGTGATGCTCAAAAGGCAGAATACGAGGCGTTGCTCACAAAGGCAGGTTTCCCTTTTTCAAGATAACAAGGAGGCTGACTCGGATATAATGACTAATTACGTTATTTCACAGATACTCGGTATAATAGTAACCGTACTGTGTCTTATAGGTCCGCATTTTAAAAAAAAGTGGCAGATGTGTGCAAACACGGTGTTGGCTAACTTTCTGTCTGCATTGGGAATGTTATTTGTAGGACAGCTTAGTGCAACGGGATGTTGTGCAGTAGCTATCATTCAGTCGTTACTCAGAATATGGCATTTGCACAAGGATACCAAGCCGTCAAAGATTGAGATAGGTATTTTTGCGATAGCGTACGTTGCGGGAGGATTGTTACCATACGTGGTAAGCGGAACACTTTCCGAATTCGGTTGGCTTGATGTCATGCCTATTGTCGGAGCATTGGTTCTTATGATTTCTATTGTTCAAAGAAAAGAGCAGCCCTCCAGAGCTATTGGACTTGTGAACGCTATAATATAC
This sequence comes from Clostridia bacterium, assembly GCA_017461745.1. GTDB lineage: Bacteria > Bacillota > Clostridia > Oscillospirales > CAG-272 > HGM12713. The sequence continues at coordinate 14,791 of JAFTXE010000038.1, forward strand.
TTTATATACGATTTGATAATAATGAATACTCAGATATTTGCTCAACTTGCGGGAATAGTATCAACGTCTATTGCTCTTTTCAGAAACAGAAAGAAGAAAGCTACTAAGGAAGCTTTGTCTTGAGAAATGCGATATGAATAAAGATGTAAGAAATAATAAAATAAGGTCGATTGTTGGAGGAATGCTAAGAACTTGCGCTCTGCTGTGCGCCACGGGTACACTAATGCAGACTTTTTTGGTCACTCTCGGCTTTGATTCGTCATGGATATATATACATTCCTCATTACTTCAGGCAGCTAACGTACTAACTATCATGCTTTGCTCGCGTTGGGCAGACAAGGGAAACGTAATAAAAAGAGCTGCATGGGTTCAGCTACCGGCGGCGCTGCTGTTCCTTTGCTATCTGCCGTTGTGCATTACACGCTCGGCGTCTATATGGTCTTTTATATTGCTGGTAGCAGTGAGTATGGTACAATCAATCACTACCGCACTGTATACGGTTTGCGAATATAAAATGCCTTATTACACGTATCTTGCCAATGAATTCGGAAGTATGAACGCCTTGGGTGGAATACTTTCCTCGGGGGTCACCTTTGGTATAGGTGTGATAATTAGTAATCTCTCACAAACGTATTCATATGTGACGCTCATGATAGTCGCGTTTACCATTGCGGCAATCTTTATGGGGATAGCGGCTATAATATGCGCACATCAAAAATCACTGCTTAAAGGTGAGACAGACAGCAACGGAGCTCCTAAGGTACACGAAAAGGTAGCTTATTCCAAGGTATTCAAGCACCAGGTGTTTTATAAGGTGTGGCCTGCGCACTTGCTTCGCGGTTTTGCTTACGGAACGCTGAGTGTGCTTGCGGTAACGGCGGCGGATCTGGGCTTTGATGCATCTGTAACGACGGCGATGGTATCAGTGCAATCAATCGCGACGCTTGCGAGCTGCGCAGTATACGGTCTGTCTTCCAGATATATCTCGCCGAGAATACCCATTTTCGTTGGGGCGGCGATGAGCGCACTATTACCCATGCTGTTGTTTGCGGATAAGACGTCATTTCTTATCTTATATGCGATCATAATCTTTGGACGTACTCTTATAGATTATGCGGTGATATCACTTATGCTGTATGCAGTGCCGCTTGAAATAGCGGGACCGTACAATGCGTGGAGAATGATACTTCATAACGGCGGCACGCTGATAGCTACGACTATTGCGGCGTTTATTCCAACCCCTGCATTGCTTGTCGTAACGGTCGTATGTCAGCTGATATCCGGTACTATGTTCTTGAGAATAAAGGTTCTTAGAGAAGCATCTCCGTTGCTTGTAAAAAAGTGTGAGAACGAATCGGACTACAAGATAACGGAAGGCAATTGATTTGGAGGGTGAAATGAAAACAAAGCTTTGTAATACCTCATTCGGTCAGGATATCTCCGTCCGTTTTGAGGGTGAGATCGGAAAAATGCTTGACTTTGCCGAGAAGCAACAGCTTCTTGACATTGAGCTGTGGAAAAAATTCGTCGAGGAATACAGACGTCTGTCGGATACCGACGACGGGGGCTGGAGATGTGAGTTCTGGGGGAAAATGATGCGTGGCGGAGCGCTCGTGTGTAAATGTACGGGTAATCGCGAATTGAGCCGTATACTTCACGACACGGTTGAGGATATGCTGACCGTGCAGGACGAATACGGAAGATTTTCTACCTACGCGCCTCAAAAGGAGTTTTGCCGTTGGGATATGTGGGGAAGAAAATATATCATTCTCGGAATGTGCTATTTTTTGGACATCTGTGAGTCCGAGTCGTTGAGAGAACGCATTATCAGCGCTCTATGTAGACACGTAGATTACATAATATCCAAGGTTGGACGTGAGGAAGGAAAGATATCGATACATCAAACGTCTAAATGGTACGGTGCTGTCAATTCATCATCTATACTTGAGGGTATAGTCAGGCTTTACAGGCTGACGGATAATAAGAAGTATCTTGATTTTGCGGGGTACATAGTATCCGAGGGTGGCTGCCGAATGGCAAATCTTGTAGAGCTTGCGCTTGAAAATGAGAAATATCCGTATCAATATCCGACAACTAAAGCGTACGAGATGATGTCCTTCTTTGAGGGACTTGCTGAATACTATGAGGTTACGGGAGATAAAAAATGCCGTAAGGCAGTAGAGAACTTTGCATATAAGCTTGCAGAGTCGGATATAACGATTATCGGTTCGTCGGGCTTGTCTATGGAGTGTTTTGACCATAGTGCAGTGAGACAGGCGACCTCAAATACGGAGAAATTAATGCAGGAGACCTGCGTTACTGTAACGTGGATGAAGCTCTGCTACCGTATGCTCAAGATAACGGGCGACGTATTTTTTGCCGACCATTTTGAGCGCGCTCTCTACAATGGATATGCGGCGTCACTCAATACGGAAGGTTGTGTAAATGATGCGGTATTTCCTGCGTATACAATTCCTGCGGGAGAGTCGATAGTGCCAACCCGCATGCCCTACGATGGTTACAGTCCGTTGCGTCGCGGTGTGAGAGGAATGGCAATAGCGGGTGCTCGAATATTAGCTGACAATACGTATTACGGTTGTTGTGCGTGCATTGGTGCTGCTGGCGTAGGTGTTGCTCCTCTTGTTGCCGCTATGTCAGACGATAAGGGTATTGTAATTTCTCTTTATGAGAAGGGAAGCATAAAATGCTTTACCCCTAAGGGGCAAGTGCTGGAGCTGAAAATCAATACCGAATATCCTTTAGGCGGGGAGGTAAGTATTGAGACGTTAATGAAGAAAACTGAGAAGCTTTCTATTACGTTGAGGATACCCTCTTGGAGTAAAAAAACGGTTTTGAGTGTAAACGGAGAGCAGCAAAACGTTCAATGCGGATACGTGACTCTTACGCGCTCGTGGAATCCTTTGGATAAGATAACCTTATCGTTTGATATGAATACCCGAATTATCCCTGCGCCTACTTATGAAGAAGATGTTCTTAATGCTAAGGTGGATTGGAACACGGGCGACAATATCATGGAGATAAACATAGCGTCCGATGACACGCCGTATCACGTCGCGCTTCAAAGAGGCCCGTTGGTCCTTGCCAGAGATGCGAGAGTGGACAAAGGCACTCAAACCGTAGACGTTCTTTGTTACGGCAGCGGTATTGCCGTGACCCGAAGCATAGATGTAAAAATCGATGCAAAATGCGCGATGGCGGTATCCGATACAAACGGAAGTGAATTTTCAGTTATTGATTTTGCAAGTGCGGGAAAAACATGGGATAGGGAATCCGAATATGAGGTATGGATACCTACGAGAACGATAATAAAAGAATGAGGAGATATAAAATGAGTAATTTAAAGGTTGGACTTCAGCTTTACTCTTTGAGAGGAAAGATGGAGCAAGATATGGACGGTACTCTGAAGGCTGTCAAGGAAATGGGGTACGACTACGTTGAGTTTGCGGGGTACTTTGGAAAGAGCGCTGAGGAAGTAAAGGCTATTCTTGACAAATACGATTTGAAATGTATTTCTGTACATCAGAGATACGACGCTTTTCTTAACGACCCCGTCGCAAGCGTTGAGTTTATAAAAAAATTAGGTGTAAAATACAGCGCTATTCCTTGGATGGGACCTGAAAATCATAAGGGACAAGATAATTTTGAAAATGCGATGGAGGAGATACGCACTGTATCAAAGCTGTTGAAGGATAACGATATCAAGCTGTTGTATCATAACCACGAATTTGAATTTGAGACCTATGAGGGAAAGTTCCTCATGGATTGGCTGTACGATACCTTAGGAACCGACGTCCTTGAACCTGAAATAGATACCTGCTGGGTACGCTATGCTGGATACGATCCTTGCGAATATTTGAGGAAATACACGGGAAAGATAAATATCGTACATCTGAAGGATTTCGTTTGCAAGAGCTTTGCAGGCGGTCCCGTGTACGCTCTTATAGACGGAGAGGGAAATCAAGGAAAGAAGGCAACGCGCGAGGACAACGGCTTCAGATTTAAGCACATCGGAGCGGGTATGCAGGATTTTGCTTCTATAATAAAGGCTTCTGAGGATGCAGGAGCGGAATACGTTATAGTTGAACAGGACGAATGGTACGACGACGATAGCTTAGAGCTTGCAAGAAGAAGTCGCGAATATCTCAGAGGTCTTGGATTATAACCCAAAACAAGTGGCTAAACCGGAGAAATTCGGTTTAGCCACTTGTTTTTGTGGTTTAATACTTATTCGCAGTATACCGCGCCTTTTATAAAATTGTCGCGATGACATTCCATATCGGAGTTCGCTCGGTCAAATTCCTCAAGAGGATACAGGTGATTAGTCACTCCTGTGAAGCTCCACATACCTTTGGAGATAAGCTCCAATGCGCGTCTCGCGAGCGTTACCTCATATTCGATGCGTCTTTCGTGACAGTTATACATATTTATCGCCTTCATATTCATAAGCTTGAAATCAAGCGTGCGTAGGCAGTCGTTATGAAATCCGGCAATGCCAAGTGTGCCGTGAGCGCATACCATACGCGCGGCAAGTGCAAGCCCGTCCTCCGTTCCTGAAAACTCTACTGCGGTTTTAAAGCCAATATTGAAAATGTCCGTTCTGTGACCGTCGCGAGTGAGATCGGGGGATGTCCAATTGCTCCAATCGAGATAATAGTCGGAGGGGAGCTGAGAGGGAAGATATACTTCATCCGCTCCAAACTTTTTTGCGTTTTCCAATGCAATCTCTCGCTTATCTATCGCAACGATATTGGTATATCCTCTTGCTTTGAGCAAGGAAATAAGTCCTAACCCCATGTAGCCTACGCCGACCACTGCGATACTGTCGCCAAGTCTTCCACTGTCTATTCGTTCCGCTACGCTCATCATGCACGCAAGTGGTTCGACTATGGCATCGACAGACTTCATATTTTCGGGAACGAGCATTGTTTTCTTGGGGTGCATAACGATATATTCCTTATATCCTCCGCCACCGAGCCCCGTTACGCGGTCACCGATTTTGAAATCCTTTACATCCTTGCCTACGTCTGCTACAACACCGACTGTCTCGTGACCGAAAACGTCTCCCGCCTTTGCCCGTGTCCAAGGAAACCATTCAGAATGGCACATACCCGTATAGCTTACTTTGACCAATATCTGGTCGTCAAGTATTTTGGGAATATCAACGTCTATGACCTTACTTTTTCTCGGTCCTTCCATTATAAGCTGTTTCATGATACAAACTCCTTATTGTAGCAAGGACAAAAGCTTTTCCGTTCCTTCTTTTACGCTTTGCCCTTTTTTGAATACGCTTGACGTTCCAACGACGAATATTTCAGCTCCTGCCTCATACATTTTCGGTACGTTCTCGAAGCTACAGTTGCCGTCAACCTCTATTGGTATATTATGATATCCTTTTTGGTCGAGCATTGCTCTGAGACGCTTTATCTTATCAAAACTACCGTTCACGAGTGCCTGACCCGAAAAACCGGGGTTGACCGTCATTGCCAGCACCATATCTGTTTCATTTAGCACTTCCGTCAGCATCTCTATCGGTGTTGATGGGTTCAGTGCTATGCACACCTTAGCTTCTCTCGCTTTTATCTTTGTGATTACTCTCTGTAAATGAGCGACGCTTTCATAATGAACGGATACGATATCGCCTTTCTTGATTATGAGCTTGTCAAGAATTCCTTCGGGATCGTCAGCCATTATGTGGATATCAAAGGGAAGAGATGTACCGTCTCTGAATTTGTTGAGAAGCTCGGGGGGGAGCATAAGATTAGGTACGAAATGATTATCCATTATGTCGCAATGGATATACTCAATACCTGACTCCTCAATATCACGGAGCGCTTGCCCTATATTCAGAATATCTGCGCACATTATAGATGCGGATATTTGGGGCTTACGCCTTTTCTCTTCCATGGGTAAGAATGCCGCTCCGTATAGTGGGGAAAGCTCACCGAGCTGCGCAAATTGAATATCGGGAAGCTTTCCCGCACTGTAGCAGCTCTGTCTTACGTATTTCATCAGCGGTTCTGAATAAAGCGTCCGTCTTTCGCTGAGACCTCCGCTCAGAAGCAAACAGTCGGGAGACATAAGATTTATAATGGCAGTAAGCGCATTTCCAAGCATTTTTATGGCGTCATCAATTGCCTCAAGCGCGCGAGTGTTACCTTCCTCGGCAGCAGAGAATAGCTCTGAGCAGCTATTGCCTTCGCCAAGTATTTCAGCCGCGGTCATATCCAAGCCTTTGCCTGCACAGTATTTTTCAAGACAGCCGAACTTTCCGCAACCGCAAGCTCTTCCGTTTTCGTGAACTGGCAGATGCCCAAGCTCGCCCGCATATCCAAGTGCTCCTGAGTATATTTTTCCGTCAAGAACTATTCCCGTACCTATACCTGTTCCCAACGTAACGCATACGACAGAAGATTTACCTTGTCCTGCTCCAAAAAGATATTCTCCCCATGCTGCAGCTCTCGAATCCTGAACCAAGCGAACAGGAACCTTCAAAAGCTCTTCAAGCTGATTACAAAGTCCATCATTTAAAATACTTATATTCGGAGCTTTTATAACGTGCTTACCGTCATCGCTTACAGTGCCGGGAATACCAATACCGCAGCTTACTATATCACGGTGGTTTAAGCTGTTTTCTGAACACAGAGCGAGCACTGAACTCTCAATAAACGACGGAAGATGTGTGATATCCTTTATATAGTATTTTTTTGACGCCAGCAAGCTATGAGACTTATCAAACAAACCTATATTTATTTTTGTGCCGCCAATGTCAATGCCAAGCCTTAGCATATCATTCACCGCTTTCCAATGCAGATATCATATCTATCCGACGCTGATGTCTGCCGCCCTCGTATTCGGCGCTTATAAACTCGTCCACTATCATTTCAGCCGTTGCCGTGCCTACGACTCTTGCTCCAAAGGCGAGTATATTGGTGTTATTATGCTGGCGTGAAAGCTTTGCGGAATAAGGCTCCGAGCAAACGACGGCGCGTACGCCTTTTATTTTGTTTGCCGCAATTGATATACCGACTCCCGTTCCGCATATCAATATTCCCAGTTGACATTCACCCGACACAACCGAATCTGCGACTAACTTGCTGTAGATGGGATAGTCCGTGCGGTCTGCGCTGTCAGTACCGAAATTTATCACCTTGTGTCCCTTTGCCTCAAGATACACTTTTACGTGCTCCTTCATTGCAACGGCAACGTGGTCGTTTCCAATAGCTATTTTCATATTCGGCTCCCGAGATGCTCAACCTACGACGTAGGGAGCAAGCTCCATTTTCTGCCAATCAACTATCGCCTTCATATACTTACCGTATTTTGAGGTCAATTCTTCCTGTGCCTTGTCAAAATCCGTTATGGAATATACCTTTGTGGGAACGGTTTTATAATTCCATTTTCCCGAAGCGATAAGCTCCATCGCATTGTAAGCTGCGTGACAATGGAAGTCTTCCTCTCTGGGGTGCGTGCTAAGGCAATCGATTGCCATAAAATTCAATCTCTGTATATCGACCAGACGCTTTCCGCCCGTATGATACGCTCCGATTGCAAGCTGACCGCACATTCTGGTCATTCGTATAGCAAGGTCAAGAGATTCGTTTGTCTCTCCCCATTCCATAACGACGGGGAAGCCCGTCTCAAACGGAGCCGCCTTGTCTGTAAGGTAACCCTCGGGAAGCTCCTCGGGCAGATATACCTCTTTTGCTCCGTATTTCTTTGCGTCTTCAAGACACTCCTTACGAATATCAACGGCTACTACGTCATATCCGCGCATAGTTAAAAGACTGATAGCGCCGCAACCCATATAGCCGCAACCAACGATAGCCACCTTATCTCCGGGCATAGGAAGGCGCAGCTTTGTTACAGCTCCCAAAATACAGTAAAGAGGCTCTACGATAGCTTCGACGTCGGTAATATCATTGGGGATCTTAACAAGCCCTTTTTGGTCGTGTACGGTGTACTCGGCGCTTCCGTCACCGCCGAAGCTTACTCTGTCTCCAACCTTAACGAGCGTAACCGCGGAACCTATGGCTTCCACTACGCCGATGGGCTCGTGACCGAAGGACATACCCGCCGTTGCCGTTGACCAGGCGTAATGCTCTGACATACAAACTCCGCAGTAGGTAAGCTTGATGAGAACGTCAGTGTCTTTTTCCAATTTGGGCATAGGTACGTCGATGAGTGTGCTTTGCTTAGGACCTTTCATTACAAGCTTTTTCATAAATACAATCTCCTTTTTTTCAGCTTAAGCTGTTATTGTACGGATATTGTATCAAAATATGAGCTGAAATGGAATGGATAATTGCGTAAAAAACATTGACAAAACCGACTTTTTGTGATATGATAATTCTTATAAATGCTTGAAATAAGGAGTTTTTATGGGAGTAACTATTTGTAATAAACCGACTTTGCCTATAAAGTCATACACCAAGCATTCTCATAATGAGTGTGAGATAGTTTTACAGGTGCTTGGGGAGTCAAACGTTACCGTGGGAGAAAATACTTACCTTATGACAGAGGGGGACGTACTGGTTATTCCGCCGAACACGGTACACTTCGGTAGAGCAGATAAGGAATTTTCAGATGCGTATATACAATCAGGGAATATCGGATTTTCACAAGTAATTAAGGTGCACGATTACGACGGAATGATACGGACCTTGTTTGATATGATGCATAAGGTCACCACGGAGAAGGAGTACAACTATCTCTCTATTGCCGACGGACTTCTTGATACTATTTGTCGATATATAGAGAAGCATTCGCATAAGGACTATAAATATCCCTTTGTTAATGATTTTAAAAATGTTATATATGCGAATATTTCAAATTCGGATTTTGATATAGGCGCGGAAATTAAAAAAACAGGCTATAACGTTGATTACTTTCGCAGATGCTTTCGTGAGGAGCTGGGGTGTACGCCACACGAATATTTGATTTCTCTGAGAATGACTCTTGCTAAAAAGATGTTAAAGTATGAAGCGTCGCTTAACGTTGAAGTAGTGGCTTACAATTGTGGATTTAGAGACAGTTTTTATTTTTCAAGAGCTTTTAAACAGCATATTGGGGTCTCACCAAGAGAGTATCGAAGATCAAAAATTGCATCGCAGTAAATAAAAGTACATTGTCTTTCTTTGTAAATCATTGAAAGTACTTGAAAAATTTGTATAAATATGCTACAATTAGGATAAATACTTTGAATGAGGTGATTTTATGGATTTTAATTTGTTATTTAGCGCCATTAGTGCAATTGCAAGTGCTTTTATTGTAGTACAATTGCTCCTTTCTTTCATTCAAAAGAAAAAAGAACACGAGGAGCAACGCAGGCAGAAAACGGTAGATATGCTATTGGAATGGAATCGTTCATTAGAACGAGAGACTAGCAGTGCGGTAAAAATTGTCGGTAAATTTAGTGAGGAACAGTGTAGAAAATTATTTCGTCAAGAAATTTTTAAGGTTGATAAAGTAATTAAGAAAGAAATTTGCCAATTGTTTCAAGATGAAAGTGATCTAGAGTGTTCTAACTGTAATTTATATGAATCTTCTAAAGATGAGTGTCATCTTTCACAACGTCAACTTGTTGAATTAAGATGGTATATTATTTCTTATCTTAATACATTGGAAACTGTTTTAGTAGCATGGCAACAAGGTACTGTTGATAAAAAGATGATTGAACGAGAATTTTCGTATATGTATAATCCTGAAAACGGAGTAGATGTGCTATCAAAATTTAGAAGTGCTGCAGGTGGCAGTAAAGTATATCCTATAATAGATTACTTTATTTTTACATTGAAGAAAAATGAAGAGCGTAAATACAAATTAAGAATGAAATACGATTTATAATTTGTATACATCAAATGTTATAGGGATTAACATACAAACTGTATAAGAGCCAATATTTTATGATCTACGACATCTATAATAACAATTATTAATTGAGCGCGTATATGCTACTGACAAATCCTGATATAGACAACGAATACTTGCGCTTGCGCTATACACTTTCTTCTATACAACCTATAGAGAAAGCCTGCTTCCAAAAGAATATACGCAAAGTAGAGGCAATAATGAAATTAAAATTAGCCCTTGAAAAGCAGCAAAAGTATGGGTTATAAGATTTAAAATACTGCTTCGATTTTCAAGCAGGAGAAAGGGCTGGCGCTTTTGCCGCCAGCCCGAACTACATCGGACGGCAACGCCGACCGAGGATGCGAGTGTTTTCAAGGGGTGTAAGAATTTAGCGTCACAAAACCTTTTGGCGCCTTTTTTGAGTGAGTGGCGCCAAATCAGGCGCCAATTTTTCAAAAATCCACCTTGAAGCCAAGTAAAATAAATCTTTGTGATGGCGCCTATTGTGGCGCCTTTTTCTTATTCTTTGCAAATGATAACAAATTGATAACTCTTCGCAAAAGTGCTGGATATGTGAGAAAGTTTGTGGTATAGTTGGTGTTAAAACAAAGAAAGGAGAAAGATATGCCAAAGTTAATTGACAAGCATTTCGGTATGATGGTTTCCGTAGAGCCAACCGAAAAATCTAAAGATGATGAAAGTTGGATATGGAGAAAGGACTATGAGGGATTTATCGGAGTAATTACTATTTATGAAAGCCAACGTATCTCCATAGGAAATCACTTTATAGTAGTGAACAATGATACAAGATACATTAGAACAAGTGTAGGAAAACTAACATACACAAAGATTCTAAATGAAGATTTTATTACACTTGAAACAACTAACAGCGTTTATACAATCAAAATAATTTCGTAAATAGAGAGGACGGTGAATAAATGGCAACAAGAAAGCTACTTACCAACGGAAATGCCTTCAAGCGAACAGACGGTCGTTGGGGCGGTACAGTCTGGTATATGGATGAGAGCGGGGAGAGAAAACGCAAGTGCTTTTCTGGAACGACCAAGCAAGAGGTCAATAAGAAAATGACGGCATATATTGAGGACTTTAACAACCAAGTCGAGACATCAATAGAAGCCAATAAAACGCTTAAAGAAAGCATGACAAATTGGCTTCAG
>JAFTXE010000007.1 GCA_017461745.1 Clostridia bacterium
AAAGCTTTCCTTGCAGGGTTGTAGCCCAACTAAGCTTATTCTTAAAATTATACGTATGTAATCGGGCTACAACCCTGCAAGGAAGTTTTTTGCCAAGCTTTTTTTCAAAAAAGCGGAAATCGCGTCCTCCGCGTCCCCGTATCCCCTCACAAATCATCAGCCCCGTAAGCCGCGACGACCTCGTGGGCGATTTCGGTAACACGGTCACGCACATAGTCGGGCGACACCACCTTTACCTTATTACCGAAGCCGAGCACCCACGAATAGAAGGTCGGGCTTATCATGACCTTAACGGTAAACTCAAACCGTTCGCCGTGATTAGCTATAACTATATCCGTACCAAATCTGTCGATAACCACGCCCGCAAGGCTTTTATCGCACGACAGACGTACGTTACACAGCTCTCCGCCGTACATTCCGAAGACCTGCTTTGAATACTGCGTCATATCAAGATTGGAAAAATCCTTTTCCCCTTCCCTTGCCGACTTATCCATATAAAGCTCAAGCATCTTATCGACGCGATAATGCTTCAAGGTCTGCGCCTCGCTATCGTAGCCTATCATATAATAATTCTCGTCGTCCCAAGTCAGCGCCCACGGGCTTATACGGTAGATAGCGCCTTCTCGGCGCAAAGCGCGTTTCTTTTCGGGAGTCCATTCAAAATAGCGAAAGCATATTTTTCTGTTTTCGGAGATCGCTCTATGTATCATATCCACGTTGCAGAATATCTCCTCGTTAGCCGCCTTCAAGCGATTGGAGACGGTAACCTGTCTGTGAAGCTGAGCCGCCTCGTATTTACTGCAAAGCCCCTCGAGCTTTCTTATCAGCGAGTTGCTTTTTTTCTCAGTGATGAACTTTGAGGACTGCACCGCATCAACGAGCAGCTTAAGCTCGGCAAGCTCAAAGTCGTGACTTCCCACGTAATATCTGACTTGTCTGTCCCTTATCACGCAGATATCAAGCCCGAAAACTCTGAGCATTTCGATATCGTCGTACAGGCTCTTTCGCTCGGCGCTTATCTCGTATTTTGCCAGAGCGTCGGACAGCTCCTTCAGGGTCATTGCGTGAGCGCTGTCGGTATTCTCCAAAAATATTCTTGAAAGATACAGCAGCTTCAATTTTTGATTAGAGCTTTTAGGCATAGCGTCCTCCCGTGAAAGCTTTATAATTACACTTATATTGTATCACAGTTCGACGCTAAAATCAAGCATTAAAATTATTGGTCACATTGCGATGAGAGAATAGATGACCGCGCCTATCGCCATGAGCACGCCACCCGCAACCGTCACCATGGAGTAAACGGAGCAATTGCAGTTTTCGGCAACGATATTGGCATTGTCGTTCTTCTTAACGTTTTCTCTTTCCTCTCTGTTATTTCTCGCAAAATTCATTTCAAAATTCATTTCAGCATTCATTATAAGTACCTGCCTTTCTGTAGGTTGCGTGGGGAATTTTGTCGTATTTTCTTCCCTTTTGCACTTTTATTATACCACACATAGTGTCCAAAAAGCAGGACAATGCTAAAATATTTTTAAAATTTTCGTTCTTATTTTGGATTTTTAGTTATATTTTTATTGTTTTTACGGTTTTATTTGTTTCCAAAATTGGAACTTAGCAAAATGTCAGCTATTTTTCCGCAAGCGTTTCCCGAGCCGTACGGATTATCGGCTCTCCTCATTTTTTCGTATAATTTTTTGTCCTCAAGTAGTCTTTTGACAGTGACGAATATCTGCTCTCCGTCCGTCCCCGCAAGCGCCGATATACCCACCTTTATTCCCTCGGGACGCTCTGTCACGTTCCGCATTACGAGCGCGGGTCTGCGGAGCGCCGCCGCCTCCTCCTGAATACCGCCAGAGTCGGTGAGCAGCATATAGCTCTTAGCCATTACGTTATGACATTCGACCACGTCAAGCGGCGGACAAAGAATTATCCGCTCCCTTCCACCGAGAATTTTTTCAGCCGTATTTTTAACGTTGGGGTTGGGATGGACAGGGTAAATTACGCCGACGTCCTCAAAGCTCTCGCTTATCCGTCTGACCGCCAAAAGCATATTCTCCAGAGTCTTTCCGTGGCTTTCGCGTCGGTGTGCGGTAAGGAATATTATGCGCTTGCCCGCCATCTCCTTCAACAGTTTTGACTTAAATCCTTTTCTGAGTGTATATCCGAGGGCGTCAACTACCGTATTTCCCGTGACGAACACCTGAGAGCTCGGCACTCCCTCGCCAAGCAGATTGCAGGCGGCGTCGTTCGTGGGCGCGAAGTGCGCGCGTGACATAAGCGTTATCGCGCGACGGTTGAGCTCCTCTGGATAAGGCGAGCTTAAATCGTAGCTCCTCAGCCCCGCCTCGACGTGAGCCACGGGTATTTTGGAATAAAAGCCAGCCAAAGCTACGGCAAAAGCCGTAGTGGTATCACCGTGTACGAGAATGGCATCGGGGGTATAGACGGCAAGCAGGGACTTCATTTTAGCCAATATTCTTTCCGTCAAGTCAAAGAGCGTCTGTCCCTCGCTCATAATTCCGAAGTCGTAGTCCGCGCTGACGCCAAACGCCTTCATTGCCGAGTAGAGTATTTCTTTATGCTGTCCCGTGACGCACACCTTAACGCCAACGCCACGAGACCTCAGCTCTCTGACGAGTGGGCACATTTTTATTGCCTCCGGTCGTGTTCCGAAGGCAATAAGTATTTTTATATTTTCCTTGTTTAAGTTATTCTGCGTCGCTCCACTCATCAGTACCCCGCCTTTATCTGCGCTCTGAGACGAGCGATTATCTTCTTTTCAAGTCTGGATATGTAGGACTGAGATATTCCAAGCCTGTCGGCTACCTCTTTCTGCGTCATTTCCTTTTTGCCGCCCATTCCGTATCTCAACTCGATTATCTCCCTTTCTCTGTCGTCAAGAGCCGCCACGGCGCGTCTTACTGCCATTCTCTCCTCAAGCTGTTCTATCTCAAAGGATATTCCGTTCTCCTCGCTGCCAAGTATATCAGACAGCAAAAGCTCGTTCCCGTCCCAATCGGTATTGAGCGGCTCGTCGATGGAGACCTCTGCCTTCTCACCCGAATGCTTTCTTATATACATGAGTATTTCGTTTTCAATGCATCTTGACGCATACGTGGCAAGCTTGATATTTTTGTCCGCCTGAAAGGTATTTATCGCCTTTATCAAGCCTATCGTGCCTATTGAAACAAGGTCCTCTATCCCCGCGCCCGTGTTTTCAAAGCGCTTGGCTATATACACCACGAGTCTGAGATTATGCTCTATAAGCACCTGCCTTGCCGAGTCCTCTGCCCCAAGCCTTGATATTATTTCGCTCTCCTCCTCGCGTGTCAGCGGCGGTGGTAATATCTCCGTTCCGTTTACGTAATAAACACCCGAGCTCTTTTCTGCTCTTTTATTTTTTATTCTTAACGCGGCGACCTTTATCTTGCCCGACAAGCCTCCGCCCAAGGTTATTATTTTTTCTCCGAGTTTTTCAAGCGTCCTCAGCACCCAATTAAAAAATCCCATATTTCCTCCTTGTATATTATAACAGCTCCGTCGGAACTATCGCCGAGCTACCGTCGCCGCTGTTTCCTACGTCGCATATTGCTATCAGGGCGTCAACCTCCTTGGCGTCCTTGCCCTCGCCAACGCTTATTGAGTCCATTCTCATAGCCCAAAGAATTCCGTCACCCGTGGCGGTCTTGGCAGGAACGAGGCGTATTCTGCGAGCAATATCACCGCCAAGCTCCGTCATGCCGTCTGCCCGTCCGCTTTTTGCGCGCTCAAGCACCTTGCTTGGAATGACGCCTGCGAGCGCGGCGCGGTCGGCTAAAATACACGGCTTACAGCTTATCGGGTCTCTGAGCATATTTCCGCTGTCACAAAAAGCAGGGAGCGTTGCGCTCTTACCCGACAGCGTCACGGTAACGGCGGTGTATTTTCGACTGCTTTTTCTCCGAAAAAACTTGCCGCCAAAAAGCGTCAGCGCACCGCTGACAACGGCAAGGAAGAGCAAAAGCCACGCGGATATTCCGTCTCCTTCTATCTCTCCAAGCGGCAGTTCTATTTTATTCAGAAGCTCAAATAAAGCCGTCATAAAGCCGCCGAGAACCATTGAAATTGCTATGTATACGCAAACGTGTGCGAAAAGGTGCTTTATTCGTCCGAATGACACGACGCACATAAGCGCGCATACCAATATGTCAAGCGCAAGCTCCCATATTCCCGATACAGACATGAAAAGCGTCATATTGGCATATATTCCTCCAAGTGCCGACGCCGCTACCGTTCGCCATGGCGACAGCTTGCTCCCCAAGAGCTGTGAGGCGAGAAAAAAGCACAGAAAATCCATGCTGAAATTTATTACAAAGAATAAATCTACGTATACCGTTTGTTCCATTTAGCATTCCTTTCAGGATATTACTAATATTATACACCTTTATGCCTGCATATTTTGTCATATTAGGGCGTGATTATAAACTTTTTTTGGAAATTATATCGTGGATTTTTTGTCAGAAACTTTCTTGAAAGAAAGTTTCCGACACCTTCAAAGAACTTGTGAGAAATAAATATTAGGATTGGTGGAATTTTGTGCTGTGCTTAATTGGGAGTACGGTGATTTCTAAGGTGGAAACCCGACGAACCTGCTGTGCGGTTCTTACGGGTTTCTTTTTTAAAGGTTCGGTGCGGATATCTCTCCAAACGGTAAAAGTAAAATTCCCACACAATGAGATTACTACGCTTCACTTAATTTGCTCGCAATGACAAAGCAAGTGCAAACATTGTGCTTCAAATTATGATTTGCAGATACAAATAAATTACATCAAGTCGGTAGAGGACAGCGCCAGCGTTTTGTAAGGTATTCGAGCCACACCTTTTTAAATAAAAAAGAAACCCGTAAGAACCGCAGCAGGTTCGTCGGGTTTCCACCTTAGAAAAATGCCGTACTCCCAATTAAGCACAGCACAAAATTCCACCAATCCTAATATTTATTTCTCACGAGTTCTTTGGGGTATGGGGTCTTTCTCCGAAAGAAAGACCCCATAATCGCGTCCCCGCATCCTCGCGTCCTCGCGTCCAAAAATCACGAGTTGTTTATTTCTATGAATACTATTTCAGGGGTATTGAATATTCTCGGTATCTTCCCCGAGGGTTTAAGACCGCGGGAAATCACGAGCCGTCCGTCGTGGACACCCGAGGTATATTTTGGGAATATTCCCTGTCCGGGCGCGAATACACCTCTACCGAAAATTCTCCACTGACCTCCGTGAGCATGCCCCGCAACGATAAGGTCAATATTTTTGCCCTTAAGATATTTTTTATAATATTCGGGGTGATGACAAAGCAATACCTTGGGACATTCAAGCTTGCAAAATTCGTCAAGCCAATCGACGTGCGGCTTACGCTCCTTATTTATAAGACCCGAGGTAAGTCCGCCGTAGGCTATACCGTCCTCGATAACAAAGCCGTCGTCAAGAAAGGTTGCGCCGCAATTGAAAATCTTGTCAAGCTCGCTCTGTTCAAAATACTTTTCAATAAAAAAGCTTTTCCGCCATTTGATCATATTCCACGAGCCCGTTCCGCCGTTTTCATGGTTTCCTATTGAATAGTATACGGGCGCTATCTCAGCGGCTCTTTTTATAAGCTCATAACCCGCCGTTTTCCCCTCGGGGCGAGAGCCGTCAAGCCGCTCAAAGATATCCCCCGGCATAAGTATACAGTCGGGGGAATTGTCCTTCAGCGCTTTTATTATCGGCTCGATATCCGTTTTTTTTCCGCTGTGAAGGTCGGAAACGAGCGCGTATTTTATTTTTCCGTCAAACCGTTGATTATTTATCGTATATCGGCTTATCGCAAGCTTTTGCATATTGCCTCCGTCGCATATTTAATATATACTTATTTTATCATATGCGGAAGCAATTGTCAAGGTTAACGCTGAGTTTTTAAATCAACGGTATTCAGGCAACCAACCCTTATGAGCTTCTATGAGGTCATCACACATAGCAACTATGTCGTCAATAGAAAGCTCTGCGGCGGTATGAGGCTCAAGCATTGCTGCCTGATAGATATATTCCTTCTTGCGAGTTTTTGCCGCCTCTATTGTCAGAAGCTGAGGATTGATATTAGTCATATTCATTGCCGCAAGCTGTACGGGTAATTTACCTACATACGTCGGCTGAACACCGAGGCGGTTTACAAGGCAGGCTACCTCAACGCAGGCGTCTGAGGGAAGGTTTGTGATAAGTCCGTTATTAAGCACGTTTCCGCCTATCTTATAAGGTACGTCGGTTACTATCGCTTCCATAATGCGCGACGCATATTCATGTGAGCGCTCGTGCTTGATATTTCCGTCGTGATACTCAGCCTTAGCGTTCTTCCATTTTTCAATCTGCCTTACGCAACGGCGAGGATATTCGTCAAGCGGTATTCTGTATCTGTCGATAAGCTCGGGATAGCGGGACTTGATAAAGAAGGGATTATACTCCGCATTATGCTCGCTTGACTCCGTGCAATAATAGCCAAAGCGGCGAATATATTCAAAGCGGGTGAGGTCCTTGAAATCCTCGGGCGGATTTTCAAGTATCTCCAAGGCTCTGCGGCGTATCTCGGGATAGAAATCGTTTCCGTCGGCGTCCTCAAGCTCAAGCAACCATGCCATATGGTTGATACCCGCAATCTTTTCCTTCAGAGGCTTCTTTACGTCGTCGTACATTCCAAGCTCTTGCAATAAAATTCTTGAGCACACCTGAACGCTATGACAGAGTCCGATGGTATTTATATCAGTATATCTCTGCATATAGCCCGACAGCATTGCCATGGGGTTGGTATAGTTCAGAAACAGCGCTTTGGGGCACACCTGTGCCATATCCTCGGCAAAGCCCTCAAGCACGGGAATGGTGCGAAGTGCGCGGAAAATACCGCCTATACCCAGCGTGTCTCCTATGGTCTGACGAAGTCCGTACTTTTTGGGAACTTCAAAATCGATAACGGTGCAAGGCTCATATCCGCCAACCTGAATTGCGTTAATAACGAAATCCGCGCCTCTGAGAGCGTCCTTTCTATTGGGAACTCCCAAGTATTTGGTTACCTTTGCTCTTCCCCCGTTAATATTCTTGTTGAGCAGATTTACCATTACGTAAGACTCCTCAAGACGCTCAGCGTCGATGTCGTAAAGTGCGTACTCAAAATCGCATAAAGCGTCGCTCAGCATTGAGTCGCCGATTACGTTCTTGGCAAAGACGGTGCTACCCGCGCCCATAAATGTGATTTTTCCCATAATGTTTCTCCTTTTTATTTTTTTATTTTTACCGCCGTGACGGTCTTTTTTGTTCTCATGCTTCTGTATTCAGAAGGTGTCATTCCCGTATGTTTTTTGAAAAACGAAAAGAAATAATTTACCGAGTCCATGCCTATTGAGGCGGCAACCTCTTCAATCGGCACGGGAGTCTTTTTGTTTAAAAGATACTTGGCGTGATTTATTCGATATTGCTCAACAAATTGATGTACGGAAATACCCGTTACGCGCTTGAAATCTCTGTCAAGCTTTGAGCGGCTTACGGCAAATTCGCGCGAAATCGTCTCGGCATCGGGAAGCTCGCGCAAATTCTCCGCTATATACCGAACCACCTTTTGTATATAGGACGAAGGCTCACCGACTTGAATTATTTTATTTTCCGAGCAAAAATCAAACAGCCTATTAAGCAGCAAAGCAAATATCAGCTTCTGTTCCGCAAAGGTATTGCACTTGTTCTCAGGGTCACAACAGCTTATTATACCTTTTATTTCCTCCGCCTGAGCCTCGTTCAACTCAAAAAGCAGACCGACGTTGCGCTCCGAAACCTTTGGCGGTATGAGCGCGGATATGCTTTCAAAGCCCTCGTCACTCAGATAAAAAACGTATCTTTCGTACGAGCTTGCATTCTCACTGCACGACATTGAATGAACGGTGTACGGAGTTGACAAAATAGCCGACGGAAATTTATAAGCGTATTCAGTTCCGTTTATAACCGACAGCTGAGCAACGTTGTCCACGCAAAAATAAAGCTCATATTGGTCATGCACGTGGGTAAACGTCATAACTGACGGCGCCTCCCAATAATTCATTGAAAAGTCGTTTATTTCCATAAGCTATACCCCCAAAAAAATGAATATCCACTCCGTACAATACTATTATATCAAATCTTAATGAGTTTTTCAATCCAAGATTTTATCAATGTAAAGGTCAAAAGTAAGTTTTTTCGTCAAATATGCGGTTTTTTACTGTTAAAAGTCTTTTTTTTCTAATTTATTTACTCGTGGCAATTTAAATTATGATTTGTCAAGGACGCGGGGGATGCGAGGGACGCGAGGGGACGCGTTGTCGCTTTTCGAGAAAAGCTCCGCAAAAGCTTTCTTGCCGGGTTGTAGCCTGACTAAGCTATTCTTGGAATTATATATGTTTAAGCGGGCTACAACCCGGCAAGGAAGTTTTTTGCCAAGCTTTTTTTCAAAAAAGCGGAAATCGCGTCCCCCGCAATGACAAGGTTGAGTGCGAATATTCGGTAGATCTCTCAGTCAGCTTGCGCAGGCAGTTCTCCTACAAGGAGAGCCTTTGCAGGTGACCGCACTTACATTTTTAGTAAGAACAAGGGTCGGCAATGCCGACCCTTGAAATTAATTATTTTTTATTTCTCTTCCATATTCGTCATAGAAGAATTCTTCCATGCCAATTTCCTCACCAGTTACCTCGTCGTAATAAAAATAAACTGATTTTATCCTCTCTCCGCCTTTTTTCGCATAGCTAACAGTCTTTTGCAGCAGTGTACCTCTACAATATATCATAGTCGTAGTAATACGTTCCTCGTCATTTATCACTTGCCTATTATACTTATATAAATACTCGGCTCCATCGACACCGTTTTCACTTTGAATACGCCTATCCTCAGATACGCTTCCATTTGGGAAATAAGTATATTCATTCGAATATTGGGTAGTATTAGCGTTACCGTCGTCATCGTAAGACGTATCAATTTCTACTACTTTAGCATATAAGCCATCTTCGTTATATTCGTAGATTATTTCTTCGTTGGAGATAACTTTATCATTTTCATCGTATTCTTTGGTTATCAACCTTTCGCATCTACCATTAGCATCGTATTCGTAGGTCAAAACGTAGAAAGTATCTATATCAGCGTAAAACCTCTCTCTAACGGAAAGAATTTTTCCGTCTTCATTGTAATCGATAAATCTCTCATACGACAACAGTTCTTCGTCGTTATCGATAGCGTATTCCGTAACCTTAACACAGTTATCTCCGTTATATTCGAAGTCGCTCTCGTAGTATTCGTAATCCTCGTCAGACGAGCAATTATCCGTATATCGCATTCTGAAGCAAAGTCCTCGAGCACCGTAGGTATAGTTATAGGTCTCCTTGAGAGTATACCCACCGTTTTCGTTCAATTCGTAAACCTCAAGCATGGTCAATGCTCCGTTATCTTCGTAATAGACATTTGCGTATCCATTGTCGGGATTTTCCACGAATTTACCAGTGTTTCCTTCTAAAGTAAGCGTTGCAACACAGCCTATAACATCAACTGCCGTAATACGCCATTCACGGTCAAATGTAAGCGAATATTCACTAAGCACCTCAGAATTGCGGAATGTCACTGTCACGCTGTCATCAGTGTACGTAAAGCTTGCTCTTACCGCATACGTTTCCCGCGTCTCTACAGGTCTTCCCTCGTCATCCCAAGTGCATACTTCGAACACATGCTGTTTCTTAGGAAGGAAAGCGTAAATTGAGAGAATCGAGAACTGCTCCACCTTCAAAGCCACGAGCTTTCCTTCGTCGTCGTATTCTATATCGCAAAGCCTTGGCTCGTACGTAACGTGTGAAATCATCCCGAAATCATAGTATTCTATTGAAACAGGAAGTCCATCAGAATTTAAGCCGACACCTATCATCTCTTGCTCTAATCCGATTACACTATATATACGATTTTTTATCTCCGTCCGATTATCAGCGCCACAAGCTGTAAACATGGGCATACATAAAGCGATGACGAGTAAAAGCGCCAAAATCGTTTTTTTCATAGTAGTTCTCCTCTACGGTTTACTAACGTAAGTATATCATAAGCTTTTGCTTTTGTCAATCACTCATTTCAAAATAATGGTTTTTTATCTCGGGGAATAATGAAATAGATTGCTACGGTCGCAAGTTCTCTCGCAATGACAAAGTAAAAGCAAACACAGTGCTTCAAATTATGATTTGTCGATGCAAATAAATTACATCAACTCAGTAGGGGACGGCGCCCACGACGTCCCGTTTAATTGATTTTATGTCATGG
>JAFTXE010000039.1 GCA_017461745.1 Clostridia bacterium
GGAACGCTCGAATACAAGGAAAAGGCTCTTGTGGGAGCGGTTGAGCACATAAGAGATTATCTTATCGGCAAAGACCCCCGACAGATAGAAAAGCATTATCACGATATATACAGAGACGCATATTGGCGAGGCGGCGCAGTGCTCATGTCAGCTCTGTCCGCTGTTGAGATGGCTCTGTGGGACATACTCGGAAAATCTCTCGGAGTGCCCGTATATCAGCTTCTCGGCGGTAAGGTCAACGAGGATTGCCGTATATACGTCAACGGCTGGTTCGCGGGAGCGAAAGAGCCCGAGGAGTTCGGAGAGAAGGCGGCAGAGGCAGTAAAGAGAGGTGTCACCGCTATGAAGTGGGACCCATTTGGAAAGAATTATTTGCAAATATCCAATCAAGACCTTGATAAAGCAATTCGCTGTATCGCCGCGGTTCGTGACGCAGTTGGCGATAAGGTAGACCTTCTTATCGAGGCTCACGGGCGCTTTGACGTTCCCACGGGTATTAAGATAGCGCAAGAGGTCGCTCCATTTAAGCCCATGTTCCTCGAAGAACCCGTACCACCCAACAATCTTGAGGCTCTGCAAGCAGTAAGAGAAAAGTCTCCCGTGGCAATCTCTGCGGGCGAGAGACTTTATACAAGATTTGATTACAATGAGCTGTTCCGTCGCAGAGCCTGTGACTACATTCAGCCCGATATATCCCATGCGGGCGGTATCATGGAGCTTAAGAAGATAGCGGCTATTGCTGAGGCAAATTACATACCCTTTGCTCCACATAATCCGTCAGGACCGATAGCAAACGCCGCAACGCTTCAGCTCGCAGCTTGCTGTCCAAACTTCTGCATACTTGAGATTATGTATAGTGACGTTGAGTACAGAAGATTCATTACCGACGAAAGTCTTGAATACGAAAACGGACGCATAAAGATAGGCAACAGAGCAGGACTTGGAATAGAGCTTAACGAGGAGGAGTGTCTCAAGCACCCCTACGTCGAGCATAATCTTCGTCACTACACGGGTGCACTCACAGATATAAGACCTGCTAAAACAGCATTTTATTTCTAAAATTCTTTGAAGGGAGTTTGAGGGAAAGCTTTCTTTTAAGAAAGTTTCCCTCAAGGAAAAATATGAAAACAGCACTTATAACAGGCGCTTGTATAAACACGGGCGTTGCAATAGTAGAAAAATTTGCTTCTGAGGGTTGGAACGTGATATTCACGGGCAGAAGCATGGAGAAGGTACACGCGGCAGAAAAGGCGTACAGAGAGCGCTTTCCCGAGGTGGAGATATACGGATACCATATAGATTCCTTGCTTGACGAAAGAACGGTTGACGAGGAGTCGGTTGAGAAAATGTTTGCGGATATTGACGCAAAGGGACTTTTTGTTGAAACTCTTGTGCTTAATGCCGCTGATCAAGGTCTTGGGCAGAAGATATTTGAAAATCCTCTTACCGACCTTATGAAGGTAATAAACACAAACGTGGTATGGAACTTCTGTCTTTCCGAGCACGCGGCAAAGCGTATGAAGGAGCATGGAGGGGGAAATATAGTTTTCCTCAATTCCAATACCGCATACAGAGCAATACCCGACAGAGTGGCATACGTAGCGTCCAAGGGCGGTCAACTCGGACTTATGAGAGCGCTCGCGCTTGACCTTGGTAAATACAACATAAGAGTTAACGCCGTTCTCCCGGGTATGATAAAGACTGACAGATGGGAAAAGAATCCCGAGTTTTATGCTAAAGTACCTTCAAGATTTACTCCGATAGGTGACGTTGCTGTCGGCGAGGACGTGGCAGATGCCGTATACTATTTTGCCGCTCACGCAAGAAACACCACGGGTGCGGAGCTTGTGGTAGACGGCGGTAATACTATTCAGCTTTATCCCATAATCCCCGAGGAAATAAAATGAAGATAACATGGCTTGGACAAGCGGGCTTGATGTTTGAGACGGAAAACAAAATAATATTGGTAGATCCGTACCTTTCGGACAACGTAAAAAACTTTGAACCGAAGAATTACAGACGAGTTCCCGTTGACGAGAGGTTTTTGAAAATAAATCCCGACGTAATAATTATCACACATAATCACCTCGACCATCTTGATAAGGAAACGCTAAAATATTATCTTACCGAGGACGCTCACTGTCTTGTCCTTGCTCCTAATGGTTCTTGGCAGGAGTTGCGCAAGTTCGGCGGTAACAGTAATTACGTTCTGTTTAACAACGGAACGACGTGGACTGAAGGCAAATTGACTTTTACCGCAGTCAAGGCTGAGCATTCAGACCCTTACGCGATAGGTGTAATAATCAACGCTGAGGGGAAGAACTATTACGTTACGGGAGATACTCTGTATAACGAGCAAGTGTTTGAGAGTCTTCCCGATATTGAAATTGAAGCTGTATTTCTTCCCGTCAACGGAGTTGGAAACAACATGAACATGAAAGATGCGGCAAGATTTGCAAGGAGAGTTAACGCAAAGTATACCGTTCCTGTACATTTTGGTATGTTTGA
>JAFTXE010000040.1 GCA_017461745.1 Clostridia bacterium
GCCCATGGTCATGTGGTGAGGAGGATAGAAGCTGCTTGTTCCGATATCTCCGACAGTACCCGTCTTGCGCACTACGCCGTCAATGGTGTACTCCGAGCCGAGCGCGTCGCAGTTGTCCTCAACGAGCCACAGATTGTGCTTGTCGCAGAACGCCTTAACAGCGCCAAGGTCAAAGGGGTTACCGAGAGTATGAGCTATCATAACGGCACGGGTCTTGTCCGACAGCGCCGCCTCAAGCTTGGTAACGTCTATATTATACTGAGGAATGGTGATATCAACGAATACGGGAATAGCTCCGTACTGAATGTAAGGAGTTACCGTCGTAGGAAAGCCTGCGGCTACGGTTATTACCTCGTCGCCTCTCTTTATAGCTCTGTCTCCGAGAAGCGGAGAGGTAAGAGTCATAAAAGCGAGCAGATTTGCGGAAGAACCGGAGTTTACAAGGCAACAGGTTCTTACGCCGAGATACTCGGCAAACTTCTTTTCAAATTCATCGGTATATCTTCCTGAGGTAAGCCAGAATTCAAGCGAGCTATCTACAAGATTGCACATTTCTTCGCTGTCGTATACACGCGAAGCGTAAGGAATACGGTCGCCCTCCTTATACGCGGGCTTGGTATGATACTTCTCGCAGTAGGCTCTGACCTTACTGAGTATCTCCTCGCGTTCCTCTCTTTCGTTCACGGTTACGTTGAACTTATCCATATTTACTGTTTCCTTTCTTGAATCAACAAGTTAGTTAAATTATTTATTAAATTACAGCATACAGATGTATTATAACATATATACGTTATTTTGTCAATAACATTTTAACATTTTGTAACCAAGGTTAAAAAAATAAGTAACGGCGACGATTATTTTCAATTTATTTGTTGACATACGGCGATAAATAATTTACAATATTATTAATGCATACTATGATAAAACACCTATGAGGTTATTATGAATATATCGTTTTTCAGGCGCGGCGTATGTCTGACTCTCATTGCCGCCTTTTTGCTCTCTGCGCTGTCCCTTTTGCCCATATCGGCTCAGACGGACGCGGAATATAGCTTGGACTTCTCCGACCCCGACTGCAATTTTAATATAACCGTCTCTCCCTCGGAGCTGCTTTCTCTCCTTTACCCCTCGGAAGCGGTGTCCGACTCCGAGGCAAGCTACGTCGATACCTACTTCGAGCACACGCTGCTTTATAGCGATAACGTGTCCTCGGCAAACGTGGAAGCCGCAGTATCGGACGGAAAAATAAGCGTTACCGCAAAGCAGTATTCCTACGCCGCAAAGGGCGGCAAGAAGATAACTTGGTCGCCCGTATCGGCAAAATACGGCGACGAGGAAAAAGCACTGACCAAAAGCGGCTCGGTCTACGTATGCGAATTTTCCCTCTCCGAGTCCCTCTCGCTGACCGTAGCATATTCCTGCTCAATAGAGCTTCCCGAAGCGGCGGTGAGCGAGCTTGCAAATTTTGCGTACGCGGAGCAAAGCAGCGCGAACAAGCTTTATTCCGACTACCAAACGGCTGTCGATTCATATAATAAGGCGTGCGCCGAATACGACGCCTATCTTGACGCCCTTGATAAATACGAGGTCGACGTTGATCTTTACGACGAGTATCTCATCAAAAAAGACGCCTACGACAAAAAGCTCGCCGAATACAACAACTACCTTTCACTCCTCGCAAAATACAAATCGGATTGCGTGGCTTACGAAAAATATCAGGAGGAATATCGCGTATATCTTGAAAAAAAGGCTGAATACGAGCGTATATACGCCCAAAACGCCGAGCAGAATGAAAAATACAAGGCGTATCTTGCCAATCTTGCCGCTATCCGCTCGTCAATGACGGCGATAGAGTCGATTTACGTTACGCCCGAAAACGGCGTCGGTCCTCTTTTTCAAGCGCTCCAGAACGCCGAGATAATCGGAATGATAGAGCGTCACCAAAGCACGATGGTAACCTATTACGGCGTAAAGGCGTCGGACATCTCCGCAATGAGAACGGCGTCCGACGAGCTTACGGATCTCCTCGTAGAATACAACGCGGCAAGAGAGGAGTCCGAGGAAGCGGCGTTCGCCTTCTATAAAGCCAATTATCATGAAATATCCGAAAAGTTCAACTATCTCTACGACAAAATGACCGTCGTTCTGACCAGAACCATATTCCTTCACGTATGCACCCTTCTTGAAAGCGTTGAATACAAGAACGATCCCGAAATGGCGGAATACAAAAAATGGCGTATTCGCAACGTCCTCTGCCATATATATCTCATATGCGAGGCGCTGGACGACAACGCGACGTCCAACTCAACGTGGAAATTCTATCAGGATAACGGAGATATGCATACCTACGATTTCTCCGACCTGCTTGCCAAGAACGTTATACTCACCGATACCAACGCCTCCTGCCCCGATTCTCTCGAATGGCAGAGCGGAGACGAGTTCGCGGACTTTAAGCTCCCCACCCCGCCCGTAATGCCAGACGAGGTCTTAAAGCCCACGGCACCCATAGAAATAACCGAGCCTACGGCGCCAACGGTAATTGAAAAGCCACAGCCGCCCACAGAGGTAAGCGCTCCATCCTCAAAGCCTACGCTTACCGAGGACGAGCAGAACCTCATTCGCAGGACGCAAACGCTTTCCTCGCTGTCGCTGTCTCAAAGAGAGCTGCCCGACAGCCTTACCGTAAGCTTTAGCAAGAACGTCGTTCGTCCCTTCTCCGCGGACGGAAGCGGTGTCAGCGCGTATTACGGCGTCGACGGCGCTCTGCTGAGTCTTTCCCAAGAGCCCGACGCGCCCACAGCGCCCGAGCACCCTCAGTACGTCTACGAATTCTTTTATTGGGACATGACCGAGGTAGGCAACGACAAGCTCTTTTATCCCGTGTTTGGAATAAAGGACGAGCAAAAGACCTATACCGTGTCCTTTAAGTATTCCGAGGACGATGCAGAGCCCATTTATTCCTGCGTCTGCGCCTACGGCGAGACACCGAGCTTCGTCGGAGACACGCCAACAAAGACGTCGTCAAGCACTACCGATTATACCTTCAGCGGCTGGTATCCGCAGATAATGCCGACCAAGGCTGATATAACCTACGTCGCTCAATTCGACGAGAGCCAACGGCTTTACACGGTAAATTGGAGCGTTCTCGACAAGGTCACTACCAAATATCTGCCCTACGGGACAGAGCCAACGCCACCGACGGTAAAGACCGACTATATTTCTGAGAACAGCTACTATCAATTTTTGAATTGGGATAAGCAGCCCTCAAAGGTCACCAAGAACGTCACTTATACGGCAAGCTACAAGATAACCCCCCTCGTCTCTGCCGACGGACAGGTGTCCGTCTCGGACAGCGGAAACGGCTTTGGGGTGGTAACGGGCTCTACCGATACCGTGATATCGGGACTGCTCTCCATTGCCGCCGAAAAGCAGTCCGAGATAAAGATAACCTTTGGCGACATCATCATGACGGTAAGCAAGCAGGCGGTGGAGTCGCTGAAAAAATATGACGCTCACACACTCAGCTTCTTCAGCTCTCCCATGACGCTCTCCGACGAGTCCAAGGGAGCCTTCGGCTTTAATTTCTTGAGCGAGAGCGGCAATCCCATACGCTACATGGGTGACGTATATCTTTCTATTCCGTATGCTTCATCAGGCTCTGCGTCAGCCGAGAACACGTTTATATCCTTCTCTATAGAAAACGGCGCGATGGGAAAGACCTCTTGCTCCGTAAACGGCGACAGATTGGAATTTACGGCATTTCCGTCAAGAAGCTATTCCGTAAGCCAATACTTTAAGCTGACGGTCAGCCACAACGACGGCGGTACGGTATTCGTAAGCAATTCGCTGTACGGACCGAACGACCGCGTATATATGGATATAAAGCCAAACAACGAGATTGTGATAAGCAAAATTATTATCACCGACAGCCAAGGCAACGTGACCGATATAACGGGAAGCGAATATTTCTTAATGCCCGCCTCGAACACAACTCTTAACGTAGAATTTGCCACTAAGACCTACACCATCACCTTCGTCAGCAACGGCGAGGTTATAGAGACGCAACAGCTCGCGCTTAGAGAGCCTGTCGTCCCCCCCGACGTCCCCGCAAGCTTTGAAAAGGACGGATATATTTACTCCTTCATAGGCTGGGACAAGTTCGTTGCCGCGGTGTCTGGGGACGCCGTATATACGGCAAAATATAACGCTGTCAGAGCTGACCTCAAGGAAACCGAAAACGGCGACGGCGCGTCAGGCAAGGTGTTTGCAAGCCATATCGTTCCTATCATTATAGTAGGCGTAATACTCGTAGGAGGGTTTGCGGGACTTATGGTTCTTATAATAAAGACGATTAAACCGTCGAAGAAAAAAGCAAGTAAAACGAAGAAAGCAAAGAAAGAAAAGAAAGAAAAAAAGGCGAAGGGAGATAAATGGTGATGAACGAAAGATTTTCAAGGCAATCGCTTATCATCGGCGAGGACGCCACCGCCGCCCTATCGACTAAAAGAGTCGCTCTGTTCGGCGTTGGCGGCGTTGGAAGCTATGCGGCTGAGGCGCTGGCGCGTTGCGGCGTCGGTCACGTTGAGCTTATCGACAGCGACGTCGTCTCCGAAAGCAACGTCAACCGCCAGCTCTGCGCGCTGACAAGCACCGTGGGACTTCCCAAGGTTGAGGTAGTGGCGGCAAGAATGAAGGACGTCAATCCCGATATCGACGTAACGGCAAGGCAGGAATTTCTTTTGCCCGAGAACGCCGACGGATTTGATTTCTCCTCTTACGATTTCGTGATAGACGCTATTGATACCGTGAGCGCTAAAATAGAGATAGCGGTCAGATGTGCCGCGCTCGGAGTGCCGATGGTAAGCTGTATGGGGACGGGCAACAAGCTCGACCCCTCGGCGCTCAGGATTTCAGACCTCGCAAAAACCTCGGGCTGCCCCTTGGCTCGCGTTATGCGCCGCGAGCTTAAAAAAAGAGGCGTGCTTCACCTGCCCGTCGTCTATTCCGAAGAGCAGCCGATAAAGCAAGACTCCCCCGTTTTCGCGGAAAACGGAAAGCAAGTCCCCGGCAGTATCGCCTTCGTTCCCGCAACGGCAGGTCTCCTCGCCGCCTCAGCGGCGATAAAGACGCTGATTGGGCTGGGAAGTTAGTTTTTGGACGGTTTTTTGTCAGAAACTTTCTTGAAAGAAAGTTTCCGACACCTTCAAAGAACTTGTGAAAAATAAATATTAAGGCTGTTGGAATATAGTACTGTGCTTAATTGAAAGTACGGTATTTTCTAAGGTGGAAACCGCGTCAAACGCTGCTGCGCGTTTGACGGGTTTCTTTTTTAATTTAATGGTGCGTTTGGGACACCTCGCAAAGCTGTAGGGGCGACTTGATGTAATTTATTTCATAGACAAATCATAATTTGACGCACCATGTTCGCACTCATTGTGTCATCCTGAGCGTACGCACTTTATTGGGAGAACCTAAAGTACAATTCGA
>JAFTXE010000041.1 GCA_017461745.1 Clostridia bacterium
CGTCTTATTTTCCCTTGTGACGCAGTCGAACTTTTTGTGAGACGAGGAACGAGTCGAGCAAAAAGCGACGAACGGAGCATAAGCGGAGTGAGGAAGGGATCTACTTCGATTTATTGCTATCCCTTCATGATTAAAAGTTACATTCCCTCTGCAATATAAAAGTAACACTTGCGAAAAGAAGGTTATCGAAAGCCGTTAGTAGATCCCTGCCTCGCGTTGCTCGTTGCTTTCCGCTCGGTTCGTTCCTCTCCTCACGGAAAGTTCGACTGCGTCACAAAATATCGTTCATTCGCTTTAATAAAATCCGTGTGTTGTGACTCCGCTCAGGATGACACGCTGAGGTGAAGATAGTGCGAAATCATAATAAATCATCTCCCGAATAAATCATAATTTATCTATGAGAAAGTAAAACTGCGTAGGGGCGCACGCCGACGGAGGTCGGCGTGCTCTTTGCGATAGTGTCACTTTTTCATAGATTGCCGCGGTCGCCCCTACGGTTTTGAGAGGTATCCGAACCACACCTTTAAATAAAAAAGAAACCCGTAAGAACCGCAGCAGGTTCGTCGGGTTTCCACCTTAGAAAGTACCGTACTTCTAATTAAGCACAGCACTATATTATAACAACCAATATATTATTTGTTTCGAGTTCTTTGGGGGTATGGGGGCTTTCTACGAAAGAAAGCCCCCAAAATCCGCGTCCTTACCGCGTCCTAAATCCGCGTCAGCCCTTGACTTGAAATCTGTTTTTACAGCGAGGGCAAACGACGTTGTGCTTTCCCTTAGCCTTAGGCAATCTCAGAACTGCCTTACAGGAAGTACATTTGCGGTAGACGTGAGTTTTTCTATCTCTGAATTTGCTTTTTCTTAGCTTAAAAAAGCCACAGAATTTTTCGTTTTCTCTTCTTCTCTTGGAAATATTTCTCGAAAACATACGAAAGAACATAGTAAACGCGAGCGTTATTGATACGAGAAATACTATGAGATCAAACAAAGGAGCGTCTACGAAAAACGATAAAAAGAAATGTGTAAATACGATAACGGCATAAGCAATAAGCATGGTCTTACCCAAGGTATCCGTACCGTATCTTCCATACATAAACTTATAAAGCTTATTTTTGAACTTTCCCATGACCAACCTTCCCGAAGAATTATTCCGTTCTAAGCGCCTCAACGGGATCCTTCTTAGCCGCAATCCTTGAAGGTATAAGTCCCGCGATAAAGGTCAGGAACATACTGATAACTACCAGCGCGACTCCTCCTACCCAAGGCAGAACCGCGTTAATGGTATAAATACCCGACAGCGCGTGTATTATTGCGTTTATAGGCAGACACAGAATAATGGTGAAGATAATTCCTATAAGTCCCGCGGTAAGTCCGACGATAAGCGTCTCCGCATTGAACACGCGGGAAATATCCTTCTTGGAAGCTCCTATCGAACGAAGTATTCCGATTTCCTTGGTTCTCTCCAATACGGAAATATACGTGATAATTCCAATCATTATAGAGGAAACCACAAGAGAAATGGAAACGAACGCAATAAGAACGTAAGAAATAACGTTAATTATCAAGGATACGGAGGACATCATTACGCCGACGAGGTCGGTATATTCGACCTTATCAAGCTCGTCGTCGCGGGTATCGTTATATTCCTGAATAAACGCTTCAATATTGTCCTTGGCCTCAAAATCCTTTGCGTAGAAGTTAATAGACGCGGGAGCTGCTTTCTCTGCGTCGCCCAAGAGCTTGAGCGTTGACTCGTAGGTGGCGTCTATCTGAGGAGCGTAATTGTAAAGAGTTTCCTCAAGCATAATAAACTCCTCGTCCTCAGCGCTCATAGTGGACAGAAGTCTTACGAATATCTCCTCTGTAACCGTCATTTTCTTAAGGTCCTCGGACATCTGCGCGTATATTCCCTGCATGGTCTGCTCACCCGCAAGAGTTACGAGTCCGGGTATAGAAGCCATGGGATTTTGCTGATCTATATATCCAATCAGAGCCGCCATCGTCTGCTCCATGCTCATGATGGGAAGCAGCTTTACAAGATTATCGGGTGTAACCGTTATTCCCTGCATAGCGGGGGTAAGCACGTAAGTGCAAAGAGTTTCTACGCCCGTTGAATTATTAGCCTTAGCCGCCGCAAGCATCGCCTCGACAAGCTTTACCTGAGACTCCTCGGGCATGAGCATAAAGATACCGAGGAAGGACTCGGTGTCCTTAACGTCAAGTCTGCTTGAAAACTCCTCGTCGTTGAGTATCATCGTTGTCATATAAGCGTAGAACTGCTCCATGGTAGCACTGTCTATCTTGCTTATAAGCTGGTCGATATTTTCGGGAGTATAGTGAGTTCTCTCGAATTTAAGTCCCGTAAGAACGTTATATTCGGGCGTCTGCTTCTGCTGATTGATGACCTCGCTCTCGGAGTTCATCTCAAGTATCATATCGGTAAGCCCCTTGGTGTAACCGATAGCGCCCGAAATCGACGTAGCGGAAACGCCCGCCTTGGGACGAATTATGCCCGATATTACAAGCTCCGTACCGTTCTCGGTAACAAAGCCCTCTCTGTCAAAGCCGACGTCGTCGCGCAAGTCGTTCCATACCGCATATCCGTCGCCGTAGGTCTTATCGGTCTTTACAAAGAAATCCGAGGTATTGAGCATATAGAACTTCATTCCAAGGAAGTCGTCAAGAGTATATTCGTCCATATGCGCCGACTCGTACTCTCCACCCGTCATAAGCTCGGTCATAATATCCTCAAGCTCACTCTGGTCGAGAATACCCAGCATATAAAGCGTCATCTTGCTTATCTGATTGTTCTTTCCAACGACCAGAACCACCTCGTTGGGATTTTCAGGCCAATGGCTGTTCTCGCCGACAAGCTCATACTGCTGGTCAAGCAGCTCTTGATTATTGATCATCTCCGACATTACGCCGAAGCCGCCCGCCATATCTATCATATCACTGATACCCGCAAAGGCGTCACCCATGTTATCGAATATCTCCGTAGGGCTGACCTGCGTCTTGCCGTCCTCGGTAAACACCTGAAGGTCAAAATCGTAGGTATACTGAATATCACTGACGGAATCCTTGATATCGTCGTAATTCTCATCAATATACGCCTTGAATTTCACAAGGTCGTTGCTGATAGTGGACGTCATAGCCGACATCATCGTTCCCAAGGAGTCGTCAACGTATATCTTATTGGGGTCGATATCCTCCTCGTCGATCTCGTTGACAGCCGTCATAGCCGACATCATTGACGCAAAGTCCTGAGTTTCCTTTTCAATAGTGAGAGGATATGTGGAAAGCGTATCCTCCTGAACTCTGTCAATATACGCCTGAATACCGTTTGACAGCGAAAGAATAAGCGCAATACCGATAATACCGATACTTCCCGCAAACGAGGTGAGTATGGTTCTCGCCTTCTTGGTCATAAGGTTGTTGAGTGACAGAGAAACGGCAGTAGCAAAGGACATTCCCTTTTTCTTGTTCTTCTTCTCGGCAGGAACAGCCGCAACTGCCTTTTGCTCCTCGCCGTCAAAGGCGTTGGTGTCCTCAATGACCTTACCGTCGCTGAGCTTGACTATTCTCGTTGAATACTGCTCGGCAAGCTCGGGGTTATGCGTAACCATGATAACCAGCTTTTCCTTTGCGACCTCTTTGAGAAGGTCCATTATCTGAACGCTGGTGGTCGTGTCAAGCGCGCCCGTAGGCTCGTCGGCAAGAAGTATATCGGGGTTATTTACAAGCGCTCTCGCTATGGCGACTCTCTGCATCTGTCCACCCGACATCTGATTGGGCTTCTTGTGAAGCTGGTCGCCAAGTCCGACCTTTATAAGTGCTTCCTTTGCTCTCTGACGGCGCTCCGTCTTTGAAACGCCTGACAGCGTAAGCGCAAGCTCAACGTTTGACAGAACCGACTGATGAGGTATAAGGTTATAGCTCTGGAACACGAAACCGATGGAATGGTTTCTGTAGGTATCCCAATCGGCGTCCTTGAAGTCCTTGGTGGACTTTCCGTTGATTATAAGGTCGCCGCTGGTATATCTGTCAAGACCGCCGACAATATTGAGAAGCGTGGTCTTTCCACAGCCTGATGCGCCAAGTATGGAAACGAACTCGTTTTCACGGAATTTAAGGCTTACTCCGCTCAGCGCGTGTACGGTCGAATCACCCTCGCCGTACTGCTTTCGAATGTCTTTTAATTCAAGCATTCTTTGATATTTCCTCCATAATATAAACTACACTGAATATAATAGCACTCTTTCTTTATGACAAAAAATTGTTTGTCAAAATTTTGAGTGAATATTTGTGAAGCGTTGTGATACGTTTGTGACGCAGGTGTGACGAGGGATTATTTGGATACTACCTCAATGCTTTCGATAACTACGGGAGTCTTCGGAACGTCCTGCATATACCAGCCGTAATTGCCCGTTTTTACAGAGGCAATGGCGTCAAGAACGTCAAAGCCGTCGGTGAGCTTACCAAAGCCCGCATACTGAGCGTCAAGGTGAGGAGCGTCCATATGCATAACGAAAAACTGAGATGACGCGGAATCGGGGTCTGAGGTACGAGCCATGGAAAGCACGCCTCTGGTGTGCTTAAGGTCGTTCTGCATAAAGCCGTTAGCCTTAAATTCACCCTTGATGGACTCAGCGTCGGTGTCTCCCATGTCCTCGGTGTATCCGCCGCCCTGAATCATAAAGCCCTTTATGACACGGTGGAAAATAAGTCCCGAGAAAAATCCGCTCTCCGCAAGCTTCAAAAAGTTCGCAACGGTCTTGGGCGCTTTTTCGGGATAAAGCTCAGCTGTCATTACTCCAAAGTCTTTAACTGTAATCTTGATAATTGGGTTTGTCATTGTTTTTTATTCCTTTCAAATTTTATTTTTTTGGGGGATGCGAGGGACGCGGGGGACGCGTTGTCGCTTTTCGAGAAAAGCTCCGCAAAAGCTTTCTTGCCGTGTTGTAGCCCGACTAAGCAATTCTTGGAATTATATATATCTAATCGGGCTACAACCCGGCAAGGAAGTTTTTTGCCAAGCTTTTTTTCAAAAAAGCGGAAATCGCGTCCCTCGCGTCCCTCGCGTTCCCCGACAAATCATAATTTAAATATTTACTATAATTGGTCTATACGGGATAAGCCGCATTAAAAAGCTCTGCTATTCTCTCCGCTCTCCCCGCAAGGTGCAGATATCCGAACAGCGCCTCCATGCCCGTTGCCGCTCTGTATTCGGCTACGGTAGCGGATTTCGGCGTATTGGTATGCCCTATATTTCTTCCTCTGTGAAAAACGGCGTCCTCCTCCTCGGTAAGCAACGGGAGAATATTTTTCATTGCCGCCGCCTGAGCAGAGGCGCGCACGTAAGCAAGAGCCTGCTTATTAAGCGCCGCAGACGAGGAGTGTCCCGCCTTAACAAGTCTTTCTCTGACGCACATTTCTATAACGACGTCGCCAAGATAAGCGAGCGCCGCCGTGGAATACTGATTAAGCGTTTGCATATCCGCCTCTCCTTCAAAACGTGATTCTACGAACCGAGGTGATCTTTTTCTTGTCGGTTTCCACCTCAAAAAGCACTCCGTGAGCCTTTACCTCTCCGTCAGCAACTCTGAAATGAACGGGGATCTTCGTCCTCATTCGTTCGATAACGCCCTGCACGTCAGAACCGATTATACTGTCCACAGGCCCCGTCATGCCAAGGTCTGTAATATATCCGCTTCCCTTGGGAAGTATCTGCTCGTCAGCCGTTGGAACATGCGTATGAGTTCCGAAAATGACGTTGATACGTCCGTCGAAGTAACGTCCAAGCGCCATTTTTTCCGAGGTAGATTCGGCGTGTACGTCCATAACGGATATATCGTAATTCCCTTCCTCGCGCGCAAGTATTCTGTCAACGGTGGCAAACGGACACGCCATGGACTCCATGAGCGCCGTACCGAGAACGTTTATGCAAAGCACTCTCCAGCCGTCTATATTCACTACTGTACTACCGCTGCCAGGCACTAAGGGCGGATAGTTTGCGGGTCTGATAATATAATTGGAATCGTTCAGAAGCGTATATATATCACGGCGTCCGAAGGAATGATTTCCGAGTGTGATTACGTCCACTCCCGCGGATAACAGCTCCTCGGCGTCGGCAGTACAGATACCGTGTATCTCCGAGGCGTTTTCTCCGTTGGCTATAACGAAATCCACCCCAAGCTCCGCTCTTTTTTTCCATAAATGCTCTTTAAGGTAGGCAACCGCTCCGCTGCCTACTACGTCGCCAATAGCGAGAATTTTCATGTCATATTCTTTCTATGTAAAGTTATTTTTTCAAGTCATTCACACTCAACTCAAGATGAGCAAGAATATCGTTGCAAACTACGCTAAAATTATTGTCAATATCGGGATTTGTGTAACGGAGAACGGTAATACCGAGCTTCGTCAGGTACTCATCTCTTTTTTCATCTGCCTCTTCGTTTTCCGTCATTGTATGCTGAATGCCGTCAATCTCTATGACCGTACTCGCACTTGGAATAAAGAAATCTACGATGTAATTTCCAATGTTTTTCTGCCTTTTAACAGTCATAGGAAGTTTTTTCAGAAAATCATACCATAAATGATTTTCTTGCTTAGTCATGTTATTTCGTAATTCTTTTGCAAATTTGAGGTATTCTTTGTTGTATTTATATATCATAAATATTCTATAATGTTACGAGCACGCCGACTTCGTCGGCTACCCTCATCACCCGCTTGCGCGGGAGCTTCCCCCAAGGGAAGCCTTTATATAAGCCTGACTTTTGCTATTCTTAATATTATTTTTGCTAAACTGTAGGTTAAGAACAAATAAAATTAGTGTAGATGCAGAAGCGATTACAACCAAGGCTTCCCTTGGGGGAAGCTCCCGCGCAAGCGGGTGATGAGGGTAGCCGACGAAGTCGGCGTGCTTACAAGCACAAAGTAACTTTTCCCGCACGACAAACATTTTATGCAGGGACAAAAGTCCCTGCACAAAATTAAGCTATTATAGATATTACGCCGCGGTAGTATCGGTTGATGCAGCCGCTGTTTTCTTAGACATATTTACTGTAACGACGTAGCCGTCGGTAGCGTTACCCAATACGAAATACTCGTAATTGGTAGGTGCTTTAAGCTCTCCGTCAGCCGCAATATAGTACATCTGATAGGTAACCGTTTTTCCCGTCTCGACGCTGTACGCGCTTACAGCCACGTTCTTATCTCCATTAGCCTTGAGCGTGCTTATGAAGGTATCGTAGCTTGTAACGGATTTGTTCTTCATATAGGTAGCCGCCGCTGAGCCAACGTAAGTAAAGGTGTCCTCGTTGTAGATAAAACCGTACTTGTACGCATTATCATATATCCACTTATACGCAGCAACGTTATACGTAGTACTGTCATCGTGATATACCAGAACGTCAACGCTGAGACCGTCGGACGATGCGTCCTTAAGAAGAGGAAGATTACAACCGTCAGCATCTATATCGGTCACAAGAGTCTTGGAATTTACGCCGTAAAAATTAACCAACAAGGCGTCTATCGCTTGCTGAGCGTCAGCCTTAAGAGCTACTGCCTTATAAGCGCCGTAATACAAGCCGCCCTCGGAAAGCTCCGAGCGGTTATCCTGAGCGTTCACAAGCTCTCCGCCCATTACCGCCTCGCCAAATTCGGAAACCACGGTGTAAGGCAAGGACGAGGGCTTTTCATTTCCTCCGCCGTCTCCTCCGCCCGTCTCGATAACCTCATCGTCGCCATCGCCAATAGCGAAAGCAATTGAAGTTACGGCAAGTACAACGAGAGCTATTACAAGCAATATTGCGGTTACCACTGCCGCATACACGGCATATTTCTTTGCGGTTGACTGTCCCGCAAGCGCTTTTATTATCCTGTTCATTTTTTATCCTCCTTATTTTCGGGGGAAGTCGTATCAGTCAGCGTCCTTGATAGAGAAGTCCATTCTTCCCTTCTTGTCGAGTCCGATATACTTGACCTTAACGGTGTCACCAACGGAAAGAACGTCCTCAACCTTCTCTATTCTCTTGGGAGCTATCTTGGAAATATGAACCATTCCTTCCTTACCGGGAGCGTACTCAACGAAGCAACCAAACTCCTTGATGCTGGTTACCTTACCCGTGTAGGTAGCGCCTACCTCGGGCTCGAATACGATAGCGTCTATCATAGCCTTTGCCTTAGCAGCGTTCTCACCGTTAGCGGAAGCTATGCAAATAGTTCCGTCGTCCTCAATGTCAACCTTAGCGCCTGACTCAGCAACTATCTTCTGAATTACAGAGCCGCCCTTACCGATAACCTCTCTTATCTTGTCGGGGTCTATCTTGAAGCTTGTCATCTTGGGAGCATACTTGGAAACCTCTGCTCTGGGAGCGGGGATCGCCTTGAGAAGAACCTCGTCGATGATATAATCACGACCGATATGGGTCTGAGCGAGAGCTGCCTTGATTATCTCGGGCGTAAGTCCGTCTATCTTAAGGTCCATCTGAATGGATGTAATACCCTTATGAGTACCTGCTACCTTGAAGTCCATATCTCCGTAGAAGTCCTCAAGTCCCTGAATATCGAGCATGATATCCCAGCTTCCGTCCTCAGCGGTGATAAGTCCGCAGGAGATACCCGCAACGGGAGCCTTTATCGGAACACCCGCATCCATAAGAGCAAGGGTAGAGCCGCAAACAGAGCCCTGAGAGGTAGAACCGTTAGAGGAAACTACGTCGGAAACAAGTCTTATAGCGTAGGGGAATTCCTCGGGAGTGGGGAGAACGGGAACGAGAGAACGCTCAGCCAATGCTCCGTGTCCGATCTCGCGGCGTCCGGGGCTTCTGGTGGACTTAGCCTCACCCGTTGAAAATCCGGGCATGTTGTAGTGGTGCATATATCTCTTTTCGGTCTCGTTGTCGATACCGTCGAGCATCTGAGCCTCGGAGAGCATTCCGAGAGTAGCAACGGTGAGAACCTGCGTCTGTCCTCTTGTAAACAGACCCGATCCGTGCGCTCTGGGGAGAAGTCCTACCTCGCTTCCGAGAGGTCTTATCTGGTCCATTCTTCTGCCGTCAACACGCTTCTTGTCAACGAGCAGCCAGCGGCGAACTATCTTCTTCTGAATCTTATAGATAAGCTCGTCCATCATTCCACTGATCTCAGGATATTCCTCGCCGAACTTCTCAATAATAGCGTCGGTTATCGGAACGACTCTTTCATCGCGGATATTCTTATCGTCGGTATCAAGAGCTACCATCATGTCCTTCTCGCAGAAGTCGAATACCTTATCGAACATCTCGTGGTCAAGCTCGCAGGAAGGATAGTCGAACTTGGGCTTACCGATCTCGTCAACGATAGCGTTGATAAAGCCGAGAAGGTCCTTTATCTCCTCGTGAGCCTTCATGATAGCCTCGTACATGGTATCGTCGTCAACCTCGTTAGCGCCTGCCTCGATCATAACGACCTTTTCCATAGAAGCCGCAACCGTCAGCTGAAGGTCGCTCTTCTTCTGCTCCTCTTCGGTGGGGTTAACTACGAGCTTGCCGTCAACGAGTCCCATAAATACGCCGCCTATCGGTCCGTTCCACGGAATATCGGAAATGGACAGAGCCAAGGAAGCGCCGATCATAGCGGTGATCTCGGGCGAGCAGTCGGGGTCAACGGACATAACGGTGAGCGTAAGAGCTACGTCGTTACGAAGGTCCTTGGGGAAAAGGGGGCGAATAGGACGGTCGATAACGCGAGAGGTAAGAATAGCCTTCTCAGAGGGCTTGCCTTCTCTCTTGAGGTAACCGCCGGGAATCTTTCCCGCAGCGTACATTCTCTCGTCGTAGTCAACGGAGAGAGGAAGGAAATCGATACCGTCTCTGGGCTTTGCCGATGCGGTAGCGCAACAAAGGATAGCCGTCTCGCCGTAGCGGATAAGTACCGAGCCGTTTGCGAGTCCAGCCATTTTACCCGTCTCAACAACGAGGGGTCTGCCTGCCAAGGTATAGTTGAATACCTTGAAATTCTTGAAATTCATAGGTGTGCTGATTTGTGACATAACGTCCTCCATAAAAATTTATTATTATCTCACAGGTTTAGCACTTAACACAATTTACAAGCAGATGTCGTTGTAAGCTGTGTTAACTGCTAATCCTTAGTGAGATGATTTCAATGTTGTTTTTCAAAGATAAAAGCTACATTACCTTTTCACTTTTCACTCTTACCTTTTACCTCATTAAAGAGTAAGGGAGTGAGGAGTCCACCGAAACGGTTGCACTCTTCACTCCGACAATTATCAATTACTTTCTCAAGCCAAGCTTTTCAACAATAGCACGGTAGCGCTCGATGTCAGTCTTCTGGAGGTAGCCAAGAAGATTTCTTCTGTGACCAACCATCTTCTGAAGACCACGGCGGCTGTGGTGGTCCTTGTGATTGCTCTTGAGGTGCTCAGTCAGATTCTTGATTCTGTAAGTAAGAAGCGCGATCTGAACCTCGGGAGAACCTGTGTCTCCTTCGTGAGTAGCGTACTGCTCAATAATTGCCTGCTTTTCGTCCTTAAGCATCATGGTATTTTTCACCTTTCTATTTTATTTATCGTTAACACAGAAATCGGCGGGTGAAAATATCGCGTAAAGCGACCTCGTATCCGAAAGCCGAGATAACGACATAGTGTGATTATTATACCACGTTTTTTAATATTTGTAAATAGCTTTTTCAAAATTTCTTTTAAAAAATTTACAATTATAAAAGTAAATTATGATTTGTCGGGGAGTACGGGGACGCGTGTGACGCGAGGGGACGCGTGTGACGCGAGGGGACGCGTTGTCGCTTTTCGAGAAAAGCTCCGCAAAAGCTTTCTTGCTGGGCTGTAGCCCGATTAAGCTATTCTTGAAATTATATATATCTAATCGGGCTACAGCCCAGCAAGGAAGTTTTTTGCCAAGCTTTTTTTCAAAAAAGCGGAAATCGCGTCCCCCGCGTCCCCTCGCGTCCCTCGCGTCCCCCGTACTCCCCGACAAATCATAATTTATCTATAGCATCAAAGCATCTTACAAAAAAATCCACGCAAATAAACCCCAACGCCGCAAATGCGGTATAAACTGTTATTTTAATTGGTATTCTGCATATTGCCGCATATATCCTTTCCCATAAAACGCCCATAAAAAGCGTAATGAGCGCACCCCACAGTACGCTGTATCCGAGGCACACTACCCCAAAAATATTGAGAAATCTTTCCGAGTAGTCCCAGAGCGTCACTCCAAGCGCTTTCATCGAAAGCCCCGTCACAAGCTCTATTGCCGTAGCTACGAAAAACACGACGACAAAATATAACGAAAGCCTTAAAGCTTTTGACCTCGCCAAGCTTTTTCTCCAAAGCCGTGTCCTGCATATTCTTTTGCCCAACACGCCTCTGAAGCTCAGCGGCGTTCCCAACAATAGATATATACTCACCACAGAAATTCCGTAAATTGGACAGAGCGGTAACCAAAGAAAGCCTCGGTCGCCCACCGCCCCATATACCACAAACCGCCCTACCTTTTCAAAGCACCACCCCGCAAAAGAAATAAGCTCGCCTATAAGCAAAAGCCGAGCAACGTATCTCAGCTTTTCTCTATTCTTAACCGTATCCATCTATCTCCGCTTTCAATGTTCAAATTATGATTTGTTAGGGAGTACGAGGACGCGGGGGACGCGAGGGACGCGAGGAGACGCGTTGTCGCTTTTCGAGAAAAGCTCCGCAAAAGCTTTCTTGCAGGGTTGTAGCCCGACGAAGCTATTCTTGGAATTATATATGTTTAATCGGGCTACAACCCTGCAAGGAAGTTTTTTGCCAAGC
>JAFTXE010000042.1 GCA_017461745.1 Clostridia bacterium
CCACATGACCATGGGCGAGGGCGGAGCGGTATATACCGATAACCCCCTGCTTTCCAAGATAGCGCGCTCTATGCGTGACTGGGGAAGAGACTGCGTATGCCCCTCGGGAGTGGATAACTTCTGTAAGCATCGCTTCGACCGTCAGTACGGCGAGCTTCCTCTTGGTTACGACCATAAATATGTATACTCACATTTCGGCTACAATCTGAAGGCAACGGATATGCAGGCGGCGGTTGGCTGCGCTCAGCTTAAGAAATTCCCGTCCTTCGTAGAGCGTCGCCGTCATAACTTCGCGAGACTTAAGGCGGCTCTTGCTCCCGTTGCGGACAAGCTCATTTTGCCCGAGGCTTGCGCAAACTCCAACCCCTCGTGGTTCGGCTTCCTTATCACCTGCGAAAAGGGAGTTGACCGTGAAAAAGTCGTTTCTTACATCGAGTCCCACGGCGTTCAGACGAGAATGCTGTTTGCGGGCAACCTCACCAAGCACCCCTGCTTTGACGAGATGCGCGCTACGGGCGAGGGATACAGAATAGTCGGCACTCTTGATAATACCGATAGAGTAATGAGCGATACCTTCTGGGTAGGCGTATATCCCGGAATGACCGATGAAATGATTGATTACATGGCTAAGACCATAATCGAGGCGGTAAATTCTTAAAACCAACAGAATTCCTGCCATAATCGGCGGGAATTCTTTTTTGAGAAATTAAATTGTGATTTGTCGAAAACCGCAAGGATGCGGGGATGCGCGGTCGCTTTTCGAGAAAAGCTCCGCAAAAGCTTTCTTGCATGGCAGAAGCCCGACCATTTCACATAATACAAATAATAGCTTTGTCGGGCTTCTGCCATGCAAGGAAGTTTTTTGCCAAGCTTTTTTTCAAAAAAGCGGAAATCGCGTCCCCGCATCCTTGCGGTCTCCGACAAAGTGCAATTTGCTTTCTTTTTGCTTACTTTTTCTTTCGCGAAAGAAAAAGTAAGGAATAAAAATAAATAAAGGAAAATTATTATGAAAATTCGTCTTGCGGACTACGTTGCTGATTTTCTTGTAGAAAACGGCATCACCGATTGCTTTACCGTGACCGGCGGAGGAGCTATGCACCTCAACGACGCGCTTGGACACAAGAACGGACTCAGAAGCATTTACAATCATCACGAGCAGGCTTGCTCTATTGCGGCGGAGGCTTATGCGCGCATTAACAACAAAATAGCTGCCGTTTGCGTAACGACGGGCCCTGGCGGAACTAACGCCATAACGGGCGTTATCGGCGGTTGGCTTGATTCCGTACCTATGCTCATTATTTCGGGACAGGTAAGATACGACACCTCGAAGCGAGGAATGGGACTTGGAATCCGCGCGGGCGGCGACCAGGAGTTTGATATAACCGAGGCGGTAGCTTGCATGACCAAGTACTGCGAAATGATCGAAGACCCCAAGAGAATAAGATACGCTCTTGAAAAGGCTCTCTATCTTGCCACCACGGGCAGACCCGGTCCTTGCTGGATAGACATTCCCGTAAACTTCCAGGGCTGTCTCATTGAGACGGACGAGCTTATTTCCTTTGACCCTGCGGCAGAGGAAAACGACCAAGCTCCCAAGGTTGACGTGGCAACCGTTGACGCGGTAATCGAGAAGATAAAGAACGCTGAGCGCCCCGTGCTTTATGCGGGTAACGGAGTGCGCCTTGCGGGCGGCTTTGAGGTATTTGAAAGAGTGGTTCGCAAGCTCAATATCCCCGTGGTTACGGGTTGGGATAACATAGACATGATGGCTGACGACGACGCGCTTTACGTTGGACGCGGCGGCATCATGGGAGACAGAGCGGGCAACTTTGCCGTTCAGAACTCCGACCTCGTTCTTGCCGTTGGCAACAGACTTTCTATTCGTCAGGTCGGCTACAATTGGCAGACGTGGGCAAGAGAGGCGTTCGTTATAATGGTTGACGTTGACGCTGAGGAACTGAAAAAGCCCACGCTTCACGTGGAAATGCCTATCCATGCTGACGCAAAGGACTTCCTTACCGTTCTTGAGCAAAGACTCGGTGACGGCGTGCTGTTCGCGGAGAACGGCTGGCAGGAGGATTGCCGCGGCTGGAAAAAGAATTATCCCGTCGTTCTTCCCAAGCACTACGAGTGGAAGGGACTTGCCAATCCTTACGCATTCGTCAAGAAGCTGTCCGACAGACTTCCCGAGGGCTATACCACCGTCGTAGGAAACGGAACTGCCTGCGTTGTGGGAAGTCACGGATATACCATAAAGAAGGGTCAGAGATTTATAATCAACTCCGCCGTTGCTTCCATGGGCTACGACCTTCCC
Organism: Clostridia bacterium; assembly: GCA_017461745.1. Taxonomy (GTDB): domain Bacteria; phylum Bacillota; class Clostridia; order Oscillospirales; family CAG-272; genus HGM12713. The sequence goes on from JAFTXE010000042.1 coordinate 2,315, forward strand.
GCCGCCGTTGGCGTTTGCGTGTCTCTTGACAAGCAGGAGATAGTCTGTCTTACGGGTGACGGAAGTATACAGATGAACCTTCAGGAGCTTCAGACCATACTTACGAATAAGCTTCCGATAAAGATATGCGTTATAAACAACGACGGCTACCATTCTATCCGCCAGACGCAGACCAATCTGTTCGGCAATCATACCAAGGTAGGTATAGGACCTGAGAGCAACGACCTTTCCTTCCCGTCGCTTGAAAAGCTTGCGTGGGCATACGGCTATCCTTATGCGTCCTGCAAATCCAACGACGAGATAGACGCGGCTCTTGACAAGGCGTTTTCCACCGAGGGCGCGTTCATCGTTGAGGCGTTCGTTGACCCGACGCAGTTCTTCGAGCCCAAGAGCTCTACCAAGAGACTTCCCGACGGAACTCTCGTAAGTCCGCCTCTTGAGGACCTCGCTCCCTTCCTTGACAGAGAAGAGCTTAAGTCTATCATGAAAATTCCTATGATGGAAGAATAATAAAAAAGTCTTAAAAGATGCTCAAAAATACAATATATTTTGTTTAATTTAGCAATTGCATTGCAAAGGGAAACGGAGTATAATTTAACTATCAAAAATATATTATTTTAATTGGAGGTGTGATATGAAAATCACAGAACAGATAAGCAAGCTTAAAGTCGTTCCCGTGGTGGTTATTAAGGACATTGCGGACGCCGAGCCTACTCTTCGTGCGCTTTGCGAGGGTGGACTCCCCGTAGCTGAGATAACCTTCCGTACCGCTTGCGCGGCTGACGCTATTAAGCTTGGTTGCGAAAAGTTCCCCGAAATGCTCATAGGCGCGGGAACTGTCATTAATGCGGAGCAGTGCAACAAGGCGATTGACTGCGGAGCTAAGTTTATCGTAGGACCGGGCTTTGCCGCAGAGGTTGCTGAGGTTTGCCGTGAAAGAGACGTTCTCTATCTTCCCGGCTGTGTAACTCCTACCGAGATAATTACCGCTATTTCCTACGGTCTTGAGATAGTTAAATTCTTCCCTTGTTCCAACTTCGGAGGACTTGCTACGCTTAAGGCTCTCAGCGCCGCTTTCCCCACTATGAAGTTTATGCCCACGGGCGGTATTTCCGAGGATAACGTTCTTGAATATCTCGCGTTTGACAAAATCGTCGCTTGCGGCGGTAGCTGGATGATGAAGGGAACTCCCGACGAAATAAAGGCAAAAACAGCAAGCGCCGTTGCTAAGGTTCAGTAAAAGGGACGCGTCTTACTTTTTCTTTCGCGAAAGAAAACTCGGGCAAAAAGAAAGCAATACTATACATAATTTTAATTAAAGTTCTTTGAAAGGAGTCTGAGGAAAAGCTTTCTTTCAAGAAAGTTTTCCTCAGGAAAAAATAAAAAATGAAAGTTGTAACATTTGGCGAGCTTATGCTCAGACTTGCACCCAACGGTTATTACCGTTTCTTCCAGAACGATCAGATGCAGGCTACCTTCGGAGGCGGCGAGGCTAACGTTGCCGTTTCTCTTGCTAACTACGGCGTTGACAGTACGTACGTAACCAAGCTTCCTAAGCACGCTATCGGTCAGGCGGCAGTTGATTCTCTCCGTTATTTCGGCGTTGACACCTCTAAGATAGTAAGAGGCGGCGACAGAGTTGGTATATATTTTCTTGAGAAGGGCGCATCACAGAGAGGTAGCGTTTGTATCTACGACCGCGCTCACTCCGCAATAGCTGAGGCAAAGCCCGCAGACTTCGATTGGGAGTCCATCTTCGAGGGCGCTGATTGGTTCCACTTCACGGGAATTACTCCCGCTCTCGGCGGCAATATGGTCGAGATTTGTAAGGAGGCTTGTAAGGCTGCAAAGGCTAAGGGCGTAAAGATTTCCTGCGACCTCAACTACCGCGGCAAGCTTTGGACGAGAGACGAGGCAAGAGCGGCTATGACCGAGCTTTGTCAGTACGTTGACGTTTGCATCTCCAACGAGGAGGACGCAAAGGACGTATTCGGAATTGAGGCTGAGGGCAGTGATATTTACGGCGGTAAGCTTAATCACGAGGGCTACAAGTCCGTTGCAAAGCAGCTTGCTGATAAATTCGGCTTTGAAAAGGTTGCTATCACCCTTCGTACTTCCATCTCCGCAAACGATAACGACTGGGCAGGAATGCTCTACGACGGCGAGAACTACTGCTTCTCCAAGTCCTATCACCTTCATATCGTTGACCGCGTAGGCGGCGGCGACAGCTTCGGCGGCGGACTTATTTACGCTCTCCTTAACGGAAAGAACACTCAGGCGGCTATCGAGTTCGCAGTTGCGGCATCCGCTCTTAAGCACTCCGTCGAGGGTGACTACAACAGAGTATCCGTATCCGAGGTAGAAAAGCTCGCAGGCGGCGACGGCTCGGGTAGAGTACAGAGATAAGGACGCCCTTACTTTTTCTTTCGCGAAAGAAAAAGTAAGCAAAAAGAAAGCAAAACTGTAAAGTCAGTGCTAACACAGCAAGCTTAACTTACTTAATGCTGTCATATCCGCGAAAGAAAAAGTAAGCAAAAAGAAAGCAAAACTGTAAAGTCAGTGCCAACATAGCAAGCTCAACTTACTTTGTTCTATCATATCCGCGAAAGAAAAAGTAAGCAAAAAGAAAGCAAAACTGAAATAAAACCAAATTTATTTAAAGTTCTTTGAAGGGAGTTTGAGGGAAAGCTTTCTTTCAAGAAAGTTTCCCTCAAGCAAAAAATCCTAAATAAAACAAGAGGTGTCATATGACCAAGAACGTTCCCGAAATATTCGGCTGTATGGTTTTCAACGATGAGGTAATGAGAGAGAGGCTTCCCAAGGAGGTCTACAAATCTCTTACCAAGACCATAGCCACAGGAAGAACAATAGACGCGTCCATTGCCGACGTGGTTGCAAACGCTATGAAGGATTGGGCGATAGAGAAGGGCGCGACCCACTATACCCATTGGTTCCAGCCCTTGACGGGTGTTACCGCCGAGAAGCACGATTCCTTTATATCTCCCGTTGGCAGCTGCAAGGTCGTCATGGAGTTTTCGGGAAAAGAGCTTATAAAGGGTGAGTCCGACGCATCGTCCTTCCCCTCGGGTGGACTTCGCGCTACCTTTGAGGCAAGAGGATATACCGCTTGGGACCCTGCGTCCTATGCGTTTGTAAAGGACGGTACTCTGTACATTCCCACGGCGTTCTGCTCCTACACGGGCGAGGCTCTTGACACAAAGACCCCTCTGCTTCGTTCCATGGACGCGATAAACGCTCAGGGACTCAGAATACTCAGACTCTTTGGCGATACCACCTGTAAGCGCCTTAATAACACGGTTGGCGCTGAGCAGGAGTATTTCATAATCGACAAGGAGATGTACGATAAGCGCAAGGACCTCATATACACGGGAAGGACGCTGTTCGGCGCTCCCGCTCCCAAGGGTCAGGAGCTTGAGGACCATTACTTCGGACCTCTCAAGACCCGTATCAGCGCTTACATGGCAGACCTTGACGAAGCTCTTTGGAAGCTTGGCATCAACTCAAAGACAAAGCATAACGAGGCAGCGCCCGCTCAGCACGAGCTTGCGCCCATATACGAGACCACCAATATGGCGGTTGACCACAATCTTCTTATCATGGAGTACATGAAGAAGATCGCGGAGAAGCACGGACTTGTCTGTCTGCTTCACGAAAAGCCCTATGAGGGAGTAAACGGCTCGGGTAAGCACGATAACTGGTCGATATCCACCGACACGGGCAAAAATCTGCTTGACCCCGGTAAGACGCCTGCGGAGAACGTAAAGTTCCTGCTTATACTCGCCGCAATAGTCAAGGCAGTTGACGATTATCAGGATCTGCTTCGCATTTCCGTTGCTCACGCGGGCAACGACCACCGTCTCGGCGCTCACGAAGCGCCCCCCGCAATCGTATCTATCTTCGTTGGCGAGGAGCTTGAACAGATAATTCAGTCCATCGTTGACGGCAAAGCGTACAAGAGCACGAAGGCGGGCATCATGGACTTGGGTATTCCCACCGTCCCCACCTTCCGTAAGGATACTACGGACAGAAACAGAACGTCACCCTTGGCGTTTACGGGTAATAAGTTTGAGTTCAGAATGCTCGGCTCGTCGCAGAATATAGCAATGCCCAATATCGTTCTCAATACGGCTGTTGCGGAGAGCTTCAGACAGTTTGCGGACGTTCTTGAGGCGGCAGAGGACTTTGACGCGGCGGTCGCAAAGCTACTTAAGGAGACCTTCGCAAAGCACCAGAGAATTCTCTTTGACGGAAACGGTTATTCTGAGGATTGGGAAAAGGAAGCGGAAAAACGCGGCTTGCTCAATCTTAAGACGTCCGTTGACGCTTACAAGCATTTCAGCCTTGAAAAGAACGTCAAGCTCTTTACCGACCATGGTGTTATGAGCGCAACCGAGATAAAGTCCCGCGAGGAGATTTACTTTGAGAATTACTCGAAGATAGTAAATATCGAGGCGCTGACCATGATAGAGATGGCGCAGAGAGACATAATTCCCGCAGTCAACGCTTATATTACCGAGGTTGCGGACACGGCGGCGGCAAAGCTCGCGGTCATGCCCGATATCGATTGCTCTATGGAGAGGGATATCATATCCAAGCTCTCCGAGCTTAACGCAAACGCATACCGCGACGTGCAGGCGCTTAAGCAGGCAGAAGCGGACGCGGCGGCAATATCAGACGCCGTTGAGAGAGCGGACGCATACTGCAAGAAGGTTATTCCCGCAATGCAAGCGCTCCGCGCCCACGTTGACGCAATGGAACCGCTCACCGCATCTGAATATTGGCCTCTCCCCACTTACGGAGATATGATGTTCAGAGTTTAAAATCAAATAATAAAAACACCCCTAAAGGCATCGGTGAAATATCCGATGCTTTTCTTGTTGAAAAAATTATTTGGAAATCTCCAATAAATTTTTCAAAACCTATTGTGTTTTTTAGAAAAATATGTTATAATTGGATAAATCCAAAATAATATTAACGAGACATACAGGAGGACAACGCTTTGGCAAGAACGAAACAACCGTCTCTTTTGAGGGCGAAAATCGTAAAAGCAGCATCGGAATTATTTTTTGAGAACGGATTTTCAAAGACAACCTCGTCCGAGCTTTGTGCGAAGGTTGGAATGGGAACGGGTAACCTGACCTTCTATTTTCCGACTAAGGAGCATATTTTAGCGGTGCTCGTACAGATGATGATCGATTATCAATGGAAGGAGATGGAGAAAGCGGCAGACGAGGGCAAAAGCTCTCTGCTTGCATACTGTCTTGAACTTTCCACTTTGGTCTCCATCGCCGATGAATTTCCCGAAATGAACGACTTTTTTGCGGCGGCGTATTCTCACCCGATGACCCTTGAGCTTATCAGAGCCAATGACGTGGAAAAGGTAAAGCAGGTATTCTCCGAGTACACGCAGGGTTGGGATGACGAAAAATACACCGAGAACGAAGCCATCACATCAGGCATTGAGTATGCAACCATTATGAAAACCGAGCATTCCGCCTCCGTGGAGCATAGAATAGAGGGTGCGCTGAATACGATCATGATTTTGTTCGACGTTCCGGAAGAAACCCGTAGGATGAAGGTCGCAAAGGTGCTTGCCATGGACTACCGCGCAATCGGAAGAAAGGTCTACGAGGATTTCAAGAGGTACGTGACCGAAACCAACGAGCGCGCGCTTGACGAGGTGCTGAATCACACAAAATAAGAGTGTGGAAATCCACGTAAAACTAACCAAAGGAGGAACAATATGCAATTATTCAATAAGTTAGTTGAAAAAATAGGAAAGAAAAAGCTGATTGCGCTTGCTATAGCGCTTGCTATAATAATCGTAGCGGCGATAGTAATACCTATCGTGGTGATCAATAGCGGCGAATGCGAGCATACATACGATAACGCGTGTGACGCGATATGTAACGAGTGCGGCGAGGAAAGAGAGATAACGCATAGTTGGAAAGAGGCGGACTGTACTGCTCCCAAGACCTGTAAGGTCTGCGGAGCGACCGACGGCGAAGCGCTCGGACATAAACCGTCAGAGGACGACGGAGATTGCACAACAGAAGTGAAATGCACAGTCTGCGGAGAGGTAACAACGCCTGCCAAAACCGAGCATACCGTGGGCGCGGACGGCAAGTGTGTTGACTGTGAATACGTAGTTGAGGTTATTCCCCCGCCCCATGAGCATATCTGGAGTGCGGCAACCTATGAGTGGAGCGCAGATAACACGGCTTGTACAGCAACGATAACTTGCACGTTAGATGAGAATCACAAAAAGACAGAAAATGCAACGGTAAGCAGATCAACGGAGGGCAATTGCGATACCGGCGGTACATACACCTACACGGCAACCTTCTCGGAAACAGAGTTTGATACACAAGTCAAGACCGAAAGCTTTGAAGCAGGGCACGATTATCAAATTACTTACCATTGGGAGTATGGCGGAGCTGTTTGCCACGCAAAACATAGCTGTTATCACTGTGGGGACACGACGAAAGAAGAAATTGCTATGCGTGAAGCCGTTGTAATAACCGTGACGGGAGATTGCTCAACGGGCGGTACGCTTACACGTACGGCGACGTTTGCTGATAGCACTTTTGAAACGCAAACCAAGACCGAAGCCTTCTCGGCAGGCGAGCATATTTTCAGGGGTATATGTTCGACACAATGCGAGAGCTGCGAAAAAACCGTAAGAACGGTTGAAGTAAGTGATCATACGATTCTTCGTCCACAGACGAATTTTGAATGTGACGTTTGTATGAAGGGTTCAACGCTTGAGGGCTGGGCGCCCGATAGTGACGATAGTGAATTTGGCTAATAATATTTTTAGGAGAATAAGAATGAAAAAAACCAATTATAAATTTCGAAGGGCGCTGGCGAGCATACTTGCCTTTGTTATGGTAATGCTTTCCACGTCTCTGCTCACCACGATTTCGGTTCTGGCGGCAGATGGCGATATTCCCTACCTTGCCCCCGTCTATGATACTGACGGTAACGTGACATTTGACAATGACGGCAACGTAGTCATGGCAGAGCAGACGCTTAAGGACGGCACATACAATATCGTAACGACGGGTACGACCGTGATGGGTACGACAGACACCGCGGCAGTAGCCGACGCAAACGGTGAATATTGGTACGTGGTAAATGAGAACGTTACTATGCCCACTACAATTACCGGTATTACGGTTACAGGAAAGGTACATCTTATCCTTTGTGACGGCGGCGCTCTTGATATGAGTTTTGACACACTTACCGTTTCCGAGGGCAACGAATTGACGATTTACGGACAAGAAAACGGAACGGGAACATTAAAGGCGAATACGAATAATTCCAACAGTTCAACGGGTGCAGGCATCGGAGGTAACGTTAGCTCGCCCAACGCAGGAAAAATTACCGTTAACGGCGGTATGGTATCAGCAAGAGGAGCAACCAATTCAGGCGCGGGTATCGGCGGCGGTAACGGTGGTAACGGCGGTGAAATTACCATCAACGGCGGTACTGTTACGGCAACAGGAGGCACGTATTACGGCGCGGGAATCGGCGGCAGCGGCGGTGGCAGCGGTGGCAATATCACTATAAACGGCGGTCAAGTTGTGGCGAATGCAGGTGGCGAGTCGGCTGCTATCGGCGGAAGCCTTCACGGTTCCAGTGGAAATATCACCATTAACGGCGGTACAGTAACAGCTATGACAAATTCAGGTAGTTATAGTTGCGGTATCGGTGCAGGCAAAGCTGGAAAATTAGATAGTGTCACGATCAACGGAGGTATCGTTACCGCAAGCGGATCTACTGCCCCAGCTATCGGTACAGCAAACTACACAGGAACTGATAACGGCACTATTGCTATCAACGGAGGAAAGGTAACCGCAACAGTTACAGGAGGTAGTGCTCCTGCTATCGGTAATAACAAAACAGGTACGGTTGATGTGACTATTACCGGTGGTTACGTAGAAGCAGTAGGCGGTACTGCTTCTGCGGGAATCGGTGGTGGACAGAACGCAAACAGCGGACAAATCACGATTAGCGGAGGTACGGTAATCGCAAGAGCGGGTACTTGCACTACAGGCTCTCAATTTTCAGCCGCAGGTATTGGCGGTGGAGGTTCTACAAGCTCAAACAAAGACGGTGGTATCGGCTACGTAACGATAACGGGAGGATATGTTGAGGCATATAGCAGTGGCGCTTATGCAAATACAGGTGGTGCAGGTATCGGCGGCGGTAGAATGAACCACGGTATCATCTCAATCAGCGGCGGTTGCATTATCGCCGAAGGCGGTCCTGACGCTGACGGTATTGGCGGTGGCGCAGGAAGAGATGTAAATACTCAATTCGTGCAGGTAGAATTTACGGGAAGCGTCGGAGACTCGTCGGACGGTTCAACAGGGGGGTCCTCGAGCGGCTCAACGGGAACGACAACTCCCGATATCGGCGCTGATCCCGAAGATTCCCAAATTCAATCTTCGGGCGCTATTATCTTTGCAACAAGTATTCCCGATATGTCTGAGTCGGCTATTGCTAATTATACGGGAATTATTTGTATAAAGTACGGTGACACACTTGCATATTCTCCCAGCGAATATGTGTTTACCGAGAATTTCACGATTCCAGCCGACTATACATTAGAAATTGATAACGGTGAAGGTCTTACGGTTGCAAATGGCGCAATTCTTACGGTAAAAGGCGCAATTGTTAATAACGGTACGCTCACTTTGAAAAAGGGCTCTACTCTTACGGGCGAAGGATCGGTTTTGTCAACGAAAGCAGATCATTCTTTTAAGGGCTGGTATACGGACGAGGGACTTACGCTGCCTTTCGACTCCTTTGATACACCCGTCGAGCAGGATACTACGCTTTATCCCAATTTTGCGGAGGGGGCTTCTACTATTGAGGTGGAAATACAAGGAGTTGATACTGTAACAAGCTTGAGCTTTTTTGACAAACCCGGAGCACAAACCTATTCGGGTACACCTATGGGATATGTTACGGACGACTTTGGTACGAGATTTGTTTCGTTGGATTACGAGGTAAACTATTTCTTACTCGAATTGGACGGTGACGGAGAAGTAATTTCAAGAACTCCTATAACTCAATCGGTCAGATGGGCACCAGGTACTTACGAAACGGTTATTACCGTAATCGACAGAGAGAACGACGGCTTTAATTATCAAGGTGAACTGTCTTGGAGAACGGTAGTTGGCAAATGCGCTCTAATGATCATGCCCAAAAGCCAGATTTACGGAGTTGACGGATCGGTGGCAGATAATCTGTTCAGTTATTCACCAGAATTTTTTGTAGCTCAAAACTCTATTATTACGGCAACTGTAACCGAGGAAAACGGAACGCTTTATACGAGCGATGCGAAGGTCGTGGACTGTAACGGTATAGATATTACCGAATGCTATAACTTTACATACCGCATGAAAACGGCAACTCAGGCAACCGTAGGGGAGATTGAGGCAAGCCCGGAATTTGATGTGGCGGTTAATAGTATCTATGTTCCTTACGAGAAATTGCTCAGAAAAGAGGCAGTGTCTATTGATGTAAAAGTCAATAACGCAGATAAATGCCTTGGTAGCGATTTTGAAATCTCTATTATTACAGCGGGCTTGAAGGGCATTTACGTAGAGGGCAACAGCCTTGTTGTTACTCCCGAATTTACACAAAACGCATCCGATTCTGCAACAGCGTTTGGAAAAGCGGTCAGCATTTCCGTTACTTATACCAATGGAGAGTTTTCCAAAACGGTAACGAAAGATATTACAATAAACTGGGAAGAACCAACCGCCACCCGTATCGCTATCTATAAGGACGGCAACGAGATCACAAGCGACCGCTTTGATATTACCGAGGGCGCGACCGCGACCTATACGGCAAAGGTGCTTGACCAGTACGGCTATGAAATAACAGGGCAGACGGTTACTTGGTCGGATAGCACGGTTGACGGTGTTACGATGCAGAACGGTGTTCTGACCGCCCAAAGCTCTACGGAGAGTAAGAAAGGCGTATTTACCGTAACGGCGGGAGAGCTTTCGACTCGACTTCCCATCGAATTTGTGGGCGAGACCGAGCTTCCCCCCGAGGTTGAGCATACCTGCGACCACAGCGTGTCTATGCGCTGCTCCGAGTGCGGTGAGCTTGCGCCCCTGAAATTTTACGGCTGGTCGCTGACGCTTCAGGACAATATCACTCTGAATTACGCCGTTGACGCAAAATTCTTTGCGGACGGTTGCTATACGAACCCTTCGGTCACGTTCACCATCGGAGAGCGCACGGTTACCGTAACGGAATATAATACCACGAAATACGCGGGATATTATATCTTTCCCTTGACCGACATCGCTCCTCACCAAATGGGTTTGAGGGTAAGCGCAATTCTTTTGGCTGCCGACGGCGAAACTACCGTTACGACCGAGGCAGCAGAGTATAGCATCAAAACCTATTGCTACAATAAGCTGAATGATGAAGGCGCTTCCGACGAGCTGAAGACGCTTATAGTCGATCTTCTCAATTACGGCGCGGCAACTCAGACCTATGTGGGAAGCACCGATCCGCTGGTAAACGCCGATCTTACCGAGGGGCAGAAAGCGTTTGGCACTCAGGAGGACGCAACTCTTGAAACGGTTGCTAAGTCCAATTATCAAACGGTAGAGAATGCAACGGTAACTTGGGCAGGTGCGTATCTCACGCTCACAGATGCTGTTGAAATGAAATTTGTATTCAAAGCAGACACCACCGAAGGATTGACCGTAAAGGTCACAACGGCAGACCCTGCTGATTCCGCGTCGGTTGGTAATACGTGGACGATCACGGAGTTCGAACCGTATGCCGAGGGCGAGTATATCGCCAACTTTGACGGCTTCAACGCAGATCAAATGAGCGACGTAGTTTACGTAACGGGTTGCGATTCGGAAGGAAACGCTATAAGCAATACCTACCGCTACAGCATTGAGTCCTACGCATACGCAAAGAGTAATGACACAGATGCGAATTTGGCGGCTCTTGTCAAGGTAATGATGAAATACGGAAATTCCGCTAAAAATTATAATTCTTGATTTATTGAGAAAAGGGAAAATATTATGAATAGAATAGAATATCAAGCACCAAAAATAGAAATTATCGCTTTTCAGTCACAGGATATCATTACCTCCAGCGGTGGAGTAGATCTTCCTTTAGATCCTGCCAGCGATGATTGAGAGGTTTTTTAATTCAAGACATTAACTAACAAAAGCGGTGAGCAGAAAAGCCCACCGCTTTTACTATCCCTACATATCAAAAACCGATACGCAAGCAAAGAAAAAGCCTTGGAATTCAAACGAATTCCAAGGCAAGTGGCGGAGGGTGTGAGATTCGAACTCGCGTGGGGAGCAAACCCCAAACGGTTTTCAAGACTTCCCCCGAAATCCGATATTAACGAAAAATAATCGAAAATATCAGACGATAGATAGAAAACGCTGAAAACCCAGTAAAATCAAGGGCTTTCGGCGTTTTGCCTTTCCTAAAATCCGAAACCTCAGGCAGTGCAAGATTTTCCGCTTCTAAAACAATTTCTAAAGATTTTTTAGAAAAAGTTTTAGATAAATCCGCACCCACATGCCCCGTGGTAATCCACATCATATCCGCCAAATCCGCCGCAACGGATTAAGTTATTAGCATCATTATACCACAAAGCAGCCGAGAGTTCAAGGAGAGTGAGTAATTCTTTCTGCCGTTGAAAAAATTATCAAATAGTACACAATTATTTGTAGTTTTGGTATTGCTATTATTCGCGATTTGGTATATAATATAATCATACCAAACTTGGAGGTAATAAAAATGGATTTTATGTCTGCAAGAGAAGCTGCGAACAAGTGGGGGATTTCCCAAAGACGAGTTGCTCTCCTCTGCTCGGAGCAGCGAATTGAAAATGCTATGATGATCGGTAATATGTGGATTATACCTACCGAAGCAGAAAAGCCGGAGGATGCGAGAAGCACTCGCTACACAAGAAGCGACGGAAAGAATGTAAAACCGTTCGTGAAGTGGGCTGGCGGTAAAGGACAATTACTAAGCGAAATAGAAAAATACTATCCTTTTGGCGACGGTAACATAACAAAATATGCCGAGCCGTTTGTTGGTGGTGGTGCGGTACTCTTTGATATACTAAGCAAATATGACCTTGAAGCGGTCTACATCAGCGATATTAACGAAGATCTCATCAATGCCTATAGAGTAATCAGGGATGAAATTGACGAGATTGTAGATATGATGCAAGCTATGCAAGACGAATTTCTTCCTCTCAATGATGATGAAAGAAGAAAATATTACATTGCAAAGAGAGATTACTTTAACACTCTAAGGGTTTGCGATGATGAAGGAATCAATATTGCAAAAGCAGCGTTGATGATATTCCTAAACAAGACATGCTTCAACGGACTCTTCCGAGTAAACAAAAAAGGTGCATTCAATGTACCAATGGGAGCTTACAAGAATCCCATGATATGCGACGAAGCTAATCTCCGTGCAGTCTCGGAAAAACTGCAAAATGTAACCATAGTATGCGGAGATTACAGAGATTCGGCAGACTTTATTGATGAACATACATTCGTGTACTTCGATCCTCCTTACAGACCGTTGACTGCAACATCAAGCTTCACCGCGTATACAGAAAACCTCTTCAATGATGAAGAACAGATTGAGCTTGCAAGATTCGTAGATGCAATGGATAAGAAAGGCGCAAAGATAGTAGTCAGCAATTCTGATCCCAAGAACGCAAACGAAGAAGATGAATTTTTCGATGAAATATACGCTTCTCATACGATAAGAAGAGTTGAAGCATCAAGAATGATAAACAGTAACAGTTCGGCAAGAGGAAAAATAAAAGAACTGCTGATAACCAATTCCTAATAGACATAGAAAAAACAGAATACGCAACACGCTGTGGCTAAACGGTCACAGTGTATGCTCTTTGGAGGTAAAGATGAAATTAAAAGAAGCTCAAGAAAAAATTCTTACAATATGCAATATACCTTTTTCAGAATTGTTTGAGGAATCTGATTTCCCCATGATTATAAAAAACAAAGGAAAGACCGGACAACTGCTCGAGATGGCTCTTGGCAAGAAGCTCGATAACTGCAACCTTGATTTTGAAGATGGTGAGTTGAAGAGCAATAAATGTGATGCATCAGGCAAACCGCTTGAGACCGTGTTCATAACACAAATAGCAAGCGTTATAGATGAGCTGCTTGAAGAAAAGCCATTCGAAGAAACGCACTTATATGAGAAAATAAGCAATATTCTTTATGTTCCCGTTTGTAAAATTGGAAAACCTTGCGATTGGATGTTCTTGGATGCAATACATATCGATCTTAGTAATCCCCGTTTTTCTTCTTTGCTGAAAATTTGGGAGAATGACTATTACAGCATTTGCAGACAACTTAAAGATCATATTGAAACATCCCGTGACAGATATATTCACACTTCCAACGGTTCTCATATTCAAGTAAGAAGTAAGGATTCAAAACCGTATCATCCAATATATTCGGAAATATACGGAAGAAATGTTTCCAACAAAAATCACGCTTTTTATTTTCAGAAACAGTTTGTTTATGATATAAGAAAAATGAGCGAGCTTTGAGGGAGAGGTGCTATGCAAATCAGTTCAATGTTAACGGCAGAAGAAATAAAAGGATGTCAGCAGGATCTCTATTCGTATTTTGAAACAGGATATGCTTTTGAAGAGTTCTTAAAAGAATACCTCTCTAAGATGGGCTTGGACGAAGTTGAGGTAACACAGCGTTCTCGTGATGGCGGATTACATTTTTAGATTACACTAATACACCACGTCCAATCGAAATCATTTTATTGGCAATTAAGTGGTTGTTTATAGAACAAGATATTACATATTGGAACTGGTCAGGCAGAAATATGCTGTTTTCAAAGTTTCAAGAATTAGGATTGGTATGAGTAACAAAAAAATAAAAAGATGGCAGCCTGAAAACTTTGAATTGGAGATGACCACACACTGGACATTCCCTAATCGCGGAGATTGGGCAACGCATGATGCAAAATGGAGAGGAAATTGGTCTCCGTATATACCGCGCAACATAATGTTAAGATATTCGCAAGAGGGGGATCTCGTCCTTGACCAATTTGCAGGTGGAGGGACAACTCTTGTAGAAGCGAAGCTTCTTAACAGAGATATAATAGGTGTCGATGTAAATGATATCGCACTGGATAGATGCCACGAGAAAACCTCATTTGAGCTCGATGGTGCTAACGGTAAGGTCTATATTAAAAAGGGTGATGCAAGAAATTTATTTTTTATTCCTTCCGAAAGTATAGATTTGATATGCACTCATCCTCCGTATGCAGATATTATTAAGTATAGCGAAGATATTCCCGAGGATCTGTCTCTTCTTAAGGTGAAAGATTTCCTTGAAGAGATGAAGCAGGTCGCGGCTGAAAGTTATCGTGTTTTGAAAAAGGACAAGTTCTGCGCTGTGCTTATGGGCGATACCCGAAAGAACGGACATATGGTGCCTATGTCGTTCGAAGTAATGCGTATATTTGAGGATGCAGGTTTTAAATTAAAGGAACTAATAATCAAAGAGCAGCATAACTGTAAGGCAACGGGATATTGGAAAACAAATAGCGTTAAATATAACTTTTTGCTTATAGCACATGAGTATCTGTTTGTGTTAAAAAAATGAGATGAGGTGCCATATTGAGCGGAAAAGTTAAAAATCAACACTGTATACCACAAATGTATCTATAGCGCTTTACAAGTAATATAAGATTGACTGTTTGGGATCTTGATGATGACGAGATACGAACCGTCAACACCCAAGAAACTATGCGGCGAAAAGATATTTTTACGATGAAGAAAGAAGCGAACTGAAGAAGCATTTGCAAGAAATTATTGAACTTCACCCAGAAACCGAAGCGGTAATAGATCAATCTGATGAACAATTTGTCGAAAAGTATTCGGGGTGTGCGATTTCTCGCATTTTTCTAAAAAAAATCACGCAAAAAGAGCGAAAAGTCGGTAAAAAGGTCGCGAGGGTTCGAACTTCAAGAAAAAGAGAAAAGCCTTGAAAACGCTTGATTTTCAAGGCTTTTTGAATGGCGGAGGGAGTGGGATTCGAACCCACGTGGGCGTGAGCCCAAACGGTTTTCAAGACCGCCTCGTTATGACCACTTCGATATCCCTCCGTATATGAACTGCCGTTCGGCAGATTTCATCGGATATTCAATTTTTTTAGAAATATTTTTAGAAATGCGATTTCTGGTTGCTTTCGGAGTGCCCGAAAAGTCAGTGTTTACAAGGCTTTTCTGCGTTTTTGCGACTAATATGCTCGCAAATTTTCAAGACCGCCTCGTTATGACCACTTCGATATCCCTCCGTATTCAACAACGACTATTATATCACACAATCTTGATTTTGTCAAGTATTGCTCTAAAAAGATTTTTGTTTTTCTTTAAAGATTTTTTAAAGCATAAGCGTCAGATGAAGCGCGGCGAGGACTAATATGGGTATCACGGTGCCGCCGACAAATTGTTGCCACGTGTGGCGCTTCATGCAGAGGCTTGACCAAAAAGCCGCTACGTACAACACCGTTCCGATAATCAGAGCCGCGGGAATACCAAAGTAAGCAAGCATCACGGCAGGACCTGCCACACCGCAGGCGTGAGCGCTGGTGCGAAGTCGGAAGGCTTTATTTATTATAAGAATCAGCAAGCCTGAGAGCAGATATTCAAGATAAATTACCCAAAGCTGTATCGGCGCGTTCAAAAACAGATTTGTGACGCATCCGAAAATATATCCGCCTACCGCGAAGAGCATGGCGAGATTTCTTTGTCCTTCACGGCCTTTGCCTCGAAAGTGCGGTATTATTGGCTGTAGGGGATAGGCGAGCAGTGGCAGGACGGTGAGAAAAATTATGGCAAGCGCAAGGTTCAGTGCGCTTTCTCCAAAAAATTGAGAATTTGCGGCGTACAGCGAGCAAAGCGCTGCAAGCGCCATGATTGGCGCTACCGTTAATATTCTGAAAAATTTTGCGATTTTTAGCTTCATTATGTCTATTCCTTTGATTTTTACATTGCGAAAAACAGTATGCAAAGCGAGTGAGTTATGCTTCCAAGAAGCACAAAAAGGTGGAAAATAGAATGGAAATATTTCTTTTTGCCGCCTGCCTTAAAGAACAGCACGCCGCCCGTATAAAGAAGTCCGCCCGCAAGCAGAAGGGAAAATCCGACGGGTCCGATGGCGTCAAACATATGCTTTATCGAAAAGATTATTGCCCAACCCATGCCGATATACGATATCATGCTGAATACCTTGTATTTTTCTATGTCTATGGCGGTAAGCGTTACCGAAAGCGCCGTTAGTCCCCATACCACCGCAAAGGTTATCCATGCGGATACGGGGTGCTCCTTGGCAAGCGCGCAAAGAAGCATGGGAGTGTACGTTCCCGCAATGAGAAAATATATCGTACAGTGGTCTATTATCTGAAATACTTTTTTTGCAGTACCTACGCGCAATCCGTGATAAATGCTTGACATGGTATAGAGCATTATCATGGAAACCCCAAAAACAGAGCCGCAGACTATTCCGAGAACGTTGGAGTTGAACGCCGCCACGACAA
Source organism: Clostridia bacterium (assembly GCA_017461745.1). Lineage (GTDB taxonomy): Bacteria > Bacillota > Clostridia > Oscillospirales > CAG-272 > HGM12713. The sequence continues at coordinate 18,952 of JAFTXE010000042.1, forward strand.
CGCAGAGCACAAGAGATACAACGCCAATCGCTCCGCCGACAATGTGCGATACCATGTTGAATATTTCCTCACCCTTCGTATATGGCGGCAATATTCTGTCGCAAAGCTTTATCCTTTTTTTCTTCGTTTTTTCTGTTTTTATATATTTGTCAGCACCCAATAAAACGTCCATGACATACCTCCATGATAATTCAAAATTAATCTTAACCTCTAAATGTAGTATCGAATACTACATCTTCTTGATTATTATACCACATAATAAAATGAATTACAATACCTTGAGCGAAAAAATAATTAAAATTTTTTGGAATAATCTTGCGTAAAAGGCTCAAAATTAATTATATACAAGTTGTGAGATAATATTCAGTGAAGTAAATTATGCTTTAGTAATGGACACGGGGACACGGGGACGCGGGGACGCGAGGGACGCAGGGGACGCGATTTCCGCTTTTTTGAAAAAAAGCTTGGCAAAAAACTTCCTTGCAGGGTTGTAGCCCTTAAAGCTATTCTTAGATTTATAATTGTTATAAAGGGCTACAACCCTGCAAGAAAGCTTTTGCGGAGCTTTTCTCGAAAAG
>JAFTXE010000043.1 GCA_017461745.1 Clostridia bacterium
TACCTTTTACTTGCCAAAAATCCTGTAAAATGAGTGAAAAGTGAAGAGTTAAGAGGTAAAAAGTAAAAATCCCGCACTTTCGTGCAGGATTTTTGGCAGGGGCAGGAGGATTCGAACCCGCGACCCACGGTTTTGGAGTGGCTCTGAAGGATTTGAACTTCTTGATTTTTCTCGATTTTTCACCGCTTTTGCTCACCTTTTCGGTAGTTTGAAACTGTCGTTTTTTTATTTGATGCTTTATTGATGCTATGAAAAATTCTCGCTTACATTTTAGGCAAAATGATATCAGAATTTGCGTCGTTGCAGATAAAAAACACAGCACATTATCATGGGTTAAAGAATGCGCATCGCAAACGGCATATTTTTATAGGTGCTCGTATTAATTTAAATTTTCTCGTTACGATTCCTTTGCTGGTTTTTGATATACTGCATATGTGTGGTATCATACCGGCGCGGAATGCTCGTATAAAACTGCGGGGATCGTCGAAGCAACATTTTTCTGATACAGTCTGTACCATTCTCCTTCACACAGACAGCGAACCGCTTCTTTCAGACGATATTGTGTTAAGGAATTGTTGAGAATATTATAAAATCGTTTTTCCGTCAAGGATAATGTGATTGACCTTGCCCTTTCCCGAGGAAAAACCGTCCTCGTTTACGTTGTCAAATTCGATTATCTTAATAAGATCTGTTATTTCCGTTGCGCGTTTTCCGTTGACAAAAATATCCTCAAGCTCAAGAATATCCAGCGTAGCGCTTACGTAAGGGTCGAAAACCTCCTTGTCATCTCTGTGGCAGGACATAGGACCTATCGCAATGAGGTGTGTTTTGGAGCTGATGCTTGGAGTAGTGGTATATTGAATATTTTTCAGCGAAAGATATCCTACGTTGGAATTTGAGAAAAACATACCGAAATGCCCTCTTTTTTCATCACTCTCATCGGGATACCAAGGGCGTTGCGCGATAATTTCGATATCCTCAAAGAAAATATTGTCAGCAGAGCCTGCACCCTCTCCTTCGGGCTTTTCGCCCAAGCGGTAACGAGGGGATTGGAAATACAGCTTGTATTCAAAAATTCCTCGTGCGTGTTTTACGTAAACATTTGTAAGAGAGCAATCTATCAGTGTTCCATTCTCAAATTTGAAAATACCAGGCTGCAGACGCATCATCTTTGCCTTGCTGTCGGGTGCGGAAATTATATTCTCGCAATAGATATTATTTGCAGGACCGTAATTTATAGATGATCCTATCCAATCGTACATATTAAGAGCGACAAGATCGTCTCCAACGTGACCGCGGAAATTTTTAACGTATAGATTTTCGCAATTTCCGTTGACGTGCAGTCCGTCCGCATAGCAGGAAATAAAGTTGAAGTTTTCAAAAACTCCGTCTGTAAGGTCACCTATTTGAACACAAAACGACGTAGCGTGAGCAAACGTAACGTCAGTAATAGTCAGATGATCGAGATTGTTAAAAAGCATACAAGTTTGCACGCCCTTAAAATTTTTTCCGTGTTCTGCGTTAAGTCTGCGCTTGCCGCGAACGGTGCAGCTTTCCTCCCAATTTCCACCGTGAATTGAGATATTCATATCGCGATCAGAGGTATCTATTGGTGCTCTTGTTCCATCGTGTATATGCTTGTTACACATCATTATATAGGGAAATTCGGGAACAAGTCTAATCGTTGCGCCACTTGCTTCGATACGTCTGTTGGACGGAACGATTATCGTTCCGTCCAGCCAATATATGTGCTGAGAAGCGGGTATGATAACTATTTCATGCTCGTCAAGCGCCGTTTGAAGCGCTTTGGTCCAAATCGTACCGTGTATCCCCTCGATAGTAAGTTTTCGATACTCTGTTAAAACGACTGAATCGGTCAATCGAGAAACAGCGTCGTAGTTTTTCCTTTGGGCTTCAAGAGCCGATGCCAATATTTGTTCTTTGGCAGAGTTTTTACTCACTTTACTTTTCTCCTCGAATATTTTTATAAGTCTCAGAAATATTGTTGACTTTTATAATGGAACGTTTACGTCCGCGTATATTGCTGAATGATCGGACATGAGATTTGTGCAGTTATTTATTATCGTATCGTGGCGCAACACCTCAAATACACCTATGCCTATGACGTGGTCTATAAAATCACTGTCGTACGGGCGGGTTACTCCTTCTTGCATGTTTTCGTGTCCTCCGTGTACGCGGCAGCCGCAGGGAACTTGAAGCGTTCCGTTATTTTTTGCAAGCTCACTGCAAACAAAGCCCGATACGTCGTCAAGAAGCTGATATAGCGGTTTGGTTTCATAATAATGGCTGTTGAAATCTCCCGTGCAGAATACCGTGGAGGCAGGGTATTTTTGTTGTATTTCCTTTACGTATTTAGCCATTTCGGTAGCATCCGAATACATTTTTTCTGCCGAGGTATGATTCCAATGAGCGTTAACTATGGCAAATTGCAGGCTTTCGTTCGCTATGCTTACGAAATTTGCTCTTGAAACGCCTCTGAGATAATGCGTTGTGGTCGTCCAATATGGCGCGGGTGTGTACTCTGAATAATTACAGTGGTATTTGTCGGAGCGGTATATTATAGGCTCCCATTGCTCGCACTCGTTATGCGTTTTAAGAATGCAAGAGTATTCGATTCCGTCAAGCCTTGAAATAAGGTCAAGATAGGTGGGTATCTGTAAGGTCCACGGCGTGTCTGCCTCCTGAACTCCAACTGCGTCGGGGAGATATCTGAGCAGGACGCCGCAATATATTTCCAAGCGTTGTGAAACGGGAAGAACACATTCGCTTGAAACGCTATCCCCAAGGATATTGGAAGACATTATTCTCAATTTAGCGCCGTCGGTAAGCGCAGGACTTACGGGCGCTAAGTCGGTTGACAAATAGCTTCCGCTCTTAAGCGTGTGACCTATGAAGGGAAATAGCTCCTTTTCCATTGCCCAAAGACACTTTTTTGCCGAATAAGGACCGCCTGCCGCAATCTGAAGATTTCCTTTTTCAACGATTACCTCGTAAGTCATTATTCTGGATGAGCTGGAAAAATATTTTTCCGATATGGGTCTGTCGGTATATCCCAATAGTATTTCGTACGGCGCGGGCTTTTTCTCAACGTCCTTGTAGATCGGCAAGCATACTCCTGTAAGCTCTTGTAAGGATCGGCAGTACATCTCGGCAATTGCGCCAAAGCCTTCTACCTTAGAGGAATAAACAATCGAATAATTATTTATTCCTTTCAGAGAAAAGGCAGACGAAAAGGTAGTATCTCCGTCGTGATAGCAGCCTTCGAAATAAAGAGTGTTACTGCTTGCGTCGTAATTTTTCATAATAAGCTCCTCTGTATAGTAATGAATTGCTTGTATTAATGCGCTGTCGAAATTGCTTACGATAACGATGCTTTCGCCGATATGATCTATGGCATACGCTTCGGTTGTAGAAGAAAGCTCAGCGATAAGCGCCGCGGATTCTTCAAAGCAGGTGTTACCCAAAAGGATCAGCTTTAGTGAGTGTCCTTTATAATTTTTCACTTGATTATCGGTCAATATTGGCATATATATTTGAGTAAGCGTATATATTTCTTCGCGAAGCTTATCCGCGGCAAGCTTCACTTCATTTGAGGAGTTGTTGGGGATCACCAGCGTATAGTCTGTTTTTCCTTCTTTTACTATAGAAAGACCCGAGATAAATGTGTGTGCTTCGGATTTTTCACTTGCGTCATCGCGCGCTGTGGCATTTGAACTACACGAAAAGAAAAATAATAAAGTTCCTGATAATACAGACAATATCAACAGAATACACAAATATTTTTTCACTGTCAGTCCCTCCTGAATATATAATTATCCTTCGTAATTATATCATATAATAATGTATTTGGCTATACGCAAAAATGACTTTTTTCAAAAAAATAATAACCACTACGTAATAACCGCTCCCCCTCTCGCATTTTGGGGGGCAAGTGCGGTGCTTTGGTTTATTATTTATTCGTGTATTTTTGTTCTGCGCTAAATGCGACAGCACCATTTATTGTTTTTGAAAACCACCAGCTAAGCGCAGTGATAGATTCTCCTTACACAAGGGAGGCTGGGACAGTAGCCACATTTGTGGCGGTAGGGCGAGTTTGCAAGCTCAATTGCTTCAGAGGGATTTGAGCTCCGACGGTAACACGTGACTGAACAAAAAACAGATCAAGCGCAAATATCCGAAAGTTACTTTATTTATGTTTTTGGTTGTTATATTTGGTGGAAATGACGCTTTTTTTATGATATAATATTTGTATGATGAAAAATCCGTGAGATTTTGCAAAGGAGACTGCTATGAATTTCAGACAGGTTCATCTGGATTTTCACACCAGTGAAAAAATCGGAGATATAGGATGCGAGTTTAAAAAAGAGGAATTCCAAAAAGCTCTTATTGACGGTCATGTAGATTCGGTAACTCTTTTTTCAAAGTGTCATCACGGATGGTCATATCATCCTACCGAGACGAACGAGATGCATCCTAATCTGAGCTTTGACTTATTTGGTGAGCAGATAAAAGCGGCTCGTGAGCTTGGAGTAAACGTCGTTGGATATATTTCCGCAGGTCTGGACGAAAAATATGCCGTACGCCATCACGAAAGCCTCGCGAGAAGTAAAAGCGGTGAGATACTAAGAACGAGCGATTTCACTCAGGCGGGATACCATCTGATATGCTTTAACTCGCCTTATCTTGATATTCTGGCAAGTCAGGTCAAGGAAATGTGTGAGAAATATTCCGTCAGCGGCGTATTTCTCGATATCGTCAAGCCGACGAAATGCTATTGCCGTAATTGTATCGAGATTATGGAGGCAGACGGACTTGACCCCGATAACGACGAGCACGTAACGCTTATGGCGTATAGAACGTATGAAAAATACACCAAAGCCATGAGAGCGGCGGTGGATTCGGTCAACCCTGAGCTGACGGTATTCCATAACGGTGGTGCAACTCCGAGAGGCCGCAGGGATATAATTAAAATGAATTCACATATAGAGATAGAGTCTTTGCCGACGGGAGGCTGGGGATATGACAATCTTCCTCTGACGTCAAGATACGTACAGTCTTTGGGCATGGATTATCTGGGAATGACGGGAAAATTTCATTTGTCCTGGGGCGAATTTGGAGGATATAAGCACGAGAATGCTTTGATATATGAAACGTCTTTGGCAGTGGCAAACGGCGGAAAATGCTCGATAGGTGACCAATTACACCCCGACGGAAAGATGGACCCTGAGACCTACAGATTGATAGGAGAGGCGTATTCGCGTATAGAGAAAAAGCAGGAATGGCTTGACGGAGTCAGCGGCGTTGCCGATATTGGTTTGCTGTCGTATTCCGCTTGGCTTACTTCACGCCCCGAAGAATACGCGAAGGATGCTGAAAGAAAGCTCAGCGACGTGGGCGCGCTCAGAATACTGCTTGAAGGACATTATCTGTTCGACGTGCTGGACTGTGAGTCGGATTTTGATAAATATAAGCTTTTAATTCTTCCCGACAACATAAGGATAGACGATATACTGAGAGGAAAGCTTGATAGATACGTGGCGCACGGCGGAAAGCTTTTGGCTAACGGTCGGTCGGCGCTTTTGGAAAAGGACGGCGCAGATTTTGCGTACGACCTTGGCGTAAAATACGAGGGAAGCCGAGAGATAAAGCCTGCTTATCTTTCGGTATCGGACAAGCTTGAAGGTATAAGAAGCGCGGGCTACGTGGTTTATTCACAGACGCAAAAGGTAGAGCTTACCGATGATGGAATAGCGCTTGCGGAGATACACGAGCCGTATTTTGAGCGTACGGTAGAGCATTTCTGCTCTCATTTTCACGCGCCTGAGAGAAAGCGGTACGAGGGAGTGGGAGTGAGCGAAGGGAAGCACGGAATATATATAGCGAACGCTATTTTCAGAGAGTACGCAAGCGTAGGCTCGCTGATATGCAAGCGGGTAGTGACTGCGGCGATAGACAAGCTTCTCGGCGAGGATAAAACGTTGCGTGTTAAATTGCCCGCGCAGGGCGTGGTTACTCTTATGGAGCAAAATGAAAAATCACGTAGCGTGCTTCATCTTCTGTATGCTCCGCGAATAAGTAAGGGAACGAATAAGATAGAGGTAATAGAGGACGTAATTGAGCTTTACGACGCGCGGGTGTCGTTGAAGCTCGGAGAGCGAAGGGTAAATAGAGTATATATAGCGCCGCAGTGTGAGGATATAGCGTACGATGTAGATGAAAAGGGAATTTTGAGCTTCATCGTTCCTGAAATATCAATTCACGCGATGGCTGTTATAGAATGGAAAGAGGTGAGTAACGATGAAGACTAAAGCGTTGTTATATAGTGTGGGGCTGGCTAAGGCAAGCCGAGAGCGTTGGCAAAAAGCCAATTACAGATATAATAGGATGCATTTTCCTATCAGTGGTGCGGCTATATACCACGATGTAAACGGTGATAAAATGCTTGAGGTAGGAAAGATATATCTTATGGTCAATAGCTCGGCAGCAAATTTTGAGCTTCTTGAGGACGAGCAGTATTATCATATGTACGTTGACTTCAGAACCGTTCCGCCTTTATTAAATTGTGAAGCTTTGCAGATAGAGCTTGAAAACGATTATTATTTAACCTATCTTATAAAAGCTCTTCAGAGTCTTGTACAGGAAAATAAAAACCTCAATAACAGAAGCAACATTAAAGAGGATAGAGACGAGGAGCTTTTTAATCAGGCACAGCGCTTGTTACAAGTTATAATTCTGCGTTTAGGAAGCAAATACGGGCTTCAGACTATAGAAAACCCAAAAGTAGAAAGCGCGATAAAATATATGGAAGAGAATTATGCCGAGCATATATCGAATGGCGATATCGCCTCTGCGCTGCACATAGATACGAGATATTTCATCAGATTATTCAAAAAATACGTTGGAATGTCACCTAATCAATATCTCACTCAGTACCGTATAGAGCGAGCCGTTGATGAATTGAGATGTGATAAAACCGTAACGGAGACGGCGCTACTTTGCGGATATCAGAATGAAAACGCTTTCAGAATAGCATTTAAACGAGTAATGGGTTGCTCGCCGACGGCGTTTTTTAAATAAAAACCAAAAGGAGAAAAGCACATGAAAAACAAAAGAGCACAGCTTCACGTGCTGACGGAATACAGTCAATATTCGATGGGATTCGTAATAATCACTCCCGACGACAGAGCTATAATTATAGACGGTGGGCGTCCTCAAGAGCTTTCAAACGTAGAAGCGCACGTCGGAGAGCGACCCGTTGCGGCATGGATACTGACGCATCCTCACAGCGACCATATAACTTGTATAAATCATGCGCTTAAGAACGGTCACCCATTGATAGAAAAAACTGAAAAATTCATATATAATTTTCACGATTACGATTTTTACGTTAAGTATAGCAAGGAAGGGGAAAGAAAACCTTATCTGGATTTTATTGAGCTGATAAAGCCATACGAGGACCGCGCGTGGCATCCAATCAAGGGTGACGAGCTTGAGATTGACGGATTGAAAATAGAATTTTTATTCACTAAGGATGAAAAATTCACGCAAAATATGCCAAACGACAGCTCCTTGGTTTTCAGAGTTCACGGAAGAAAGAGGAATATTTTATTCCTTGGCGACCTTGGACCTATTGCGGGACGCGAGCTGCTCAGAATGCACGGAAGCTATCTTGAGTCGGATATCGTGCAAATGGCGCATCACGGACATATGTGCGTAGAGAAGGACGTTTACGAGGCAATAGACCCCGTAGCTTGTATATGGTGCTGTCAATCGTGGCTGTATAACGAGAGCGACAGAGAAATATCGCCCGATATGTACGGTGTGGCTATGACTCGCAGGTGGATGAGAGAGATAGGCGTTACAGAGCATTACGTTACTAAAGACGGAGATCACGTTATAGCGTTCTGACACTAACGCGTGTATTACTTTTGCAAATATTATCGTGCGTGCTTGAAAAGCATTAAATAACGCATGAACGCAGAGGTTGGTTGGTGTTTCTTGAGTATTAAATAACTAAAATATACAAATTGTTTGGTGATAATGCACAACTGTAAAAAGTTACTTTTTTGTAGCATTACGCCGTGATTGACGGTGGACGAAAGCATTCAATTTTGCTATAATTAATGTAGCGAAAGTCGAGCGAGAACCGAATTTGTTGCAACGGTATCTCATAAGACGAAAATAAACAAAAATAAAGAAAGGAATTTTTGTTATGAAAAAGAAAATTTTAGCACTTGTACTTTGTCTGGTGTTTGCGATGGCGCCTATTGCAACTATTGGCGTGTTTGCGGCAGCAGACTCGGGTTATACGCTCAGCGGAACGACCTATACGGTTACCACCGCGGACGGACTCATCGCAGTCGCTGCGGCGATAAACGGTGACGCCAATAAGGCAGCGTACAACATTACCCTTGCTGCTGACATTGATATGCAGGGTAAGAATTGGACTCCTATCGGAGCAAAGGGAAAAGCAGCTTACGAGGGAACTTTTGACGGAGCAAACTTTACTATTAAGAATTTCTCTCTTATCGTTGACTATCAAACCGTTGGTAAGGCAGGCTACTGCTCGCTTATCGGTAAGGCAAACGACGGCTGCACCGTAAAGAATCTTAAGTTTACGGGCGCAAACGTAATGGGCGTTGAGCTTAACTCGCTCGTTATAGGTGAGACTGCTCAGAAGGACGCGAATGTTACAACCAAGAAGGTTTTGGTTGAAAACGTACACGTTCGTGACAGTATTATCAAAGGCTCGAACGGTTGGGGAAGTACTCCTACTTCTGTTAACGTAAACGAATATACGGGCGCTATCATAGGAAAAGCAGGCGCTAACTACAATGAAGTTAAAAACTGTACCGTAGTTGCCAATATTACTTCCGAGTGCCGTACGGCAGGTCTTGTCGGAGGCGAGTCTATTGGCTCCTCTGTTGCGGCGTGCGGTATTACCATAAGCAACTGTATAGTTGGCGGTAATATTACCAACGCTAAGGTCTCCACGGGAAGTAATACTCTTAAGAGTGGTGGAGCATCAGTTTTCTTTGGATATCATAGCACGGTTCCGCTTACGCTTACTAACTGCGTTTCAATCGCAACCCTTGCGTCTGACAATGACTTGGCTGGCGCAATATCGTTCCAGAGCAACAAATTGACTTTGACAGCTGAAAAGTGCGTATTCACAGCTTCTCCTTTTGGAAAGGTCAACGACGTTTCGGTCGGTACTACTACGATGAGCGACATATCTATTTATAAGGTTGGCGAGACCGCTACTGAGAGTCCCGTTGCCGACAATCTTAACAGCAAGGATACATCGCCTGTCAAGTTCAACGGTGCGGATAGCACTTGGGGTACGGCAAAGCTTCCCGTAATAAGCACAAAGGATGCGTTTGAATCAAAGGTTTCTGCTATATTTGCGGGTAATACTGTTGTTACATCTGATATGATAAATGAAATTATCGGTCATGAGCATGCATATACCAACGAGGTTGTTGACGCAAAGTATTTGAAATCTGCGGCTACTTGCACTGCTGCCGCAATTTACTACAAGTCTTGTGCTTGCGGTGGATTTGACGTTAACGCTACGTTCACGTCAGGTGATCCCTTGGCACATACTCCTTCTGACAAGTGGACGAACGATGAAGATAATCACTGGCATATTTGCTCAGGCTGTCTTGAGGAAAAGTCTGATGTCGCTGCTCATACCTTTGGAGACTGGGAAGTAACCAAGGAAGCTACCGAAAAGAGAGAGGGAGAGAAGACCAAGACCTGTACCGTTTGCGGACTTGAAGTTACGGAAAAGATCGACAAGGTCGCTCCCGCTACCGAAGCTACGGATGAGGTGACCGAAACCGTAAATGAATCGGGCTGTGGCGGAGCGGTTCTCGGAATGAGCGCTGTAATGATAGCAACTCTTGGCGTAGGCGCACTTTGCCTGAGAAAAAAAGAAGACTGATTAAGTAATAGCTCGAATGATTAAGTAAGAAAAAGACGGCATAATTTTAAGTAAATTGGAATTATGCCGTCTTTGTAGGCTAAAAAAATTGAAAAGGAGGTTGATTTTTTTGAAAACAGCAAAAATTTTAACTCGCATAATTTGTATGCTACTCTTGCTCAGTATATTGGTATGCTCTGTTGCTTGTGCAAAAGCAGAAGAACCGCAGAATACGGAGACGGTAGTAGGAACTAAGGAAAGCGGACTCGAATTGCCCTTCGATAAAGAAAATTACGGTAAGGACGTAACGATCTTGTATTATAGCGGAGGCTCAATATACAAAAACTTCTATTTTGACGATGTGACCGAGGCGGGTGACGTTATAAAATCCGCACTCGTTGAGCGTCGTGCTATGATCCAGGACTACCTTGGAGTTAACGTGATAGGAAAGGCAGAAGGTGAGAAGGAAGCAAGTATCGTTGAGGTAATCTCCAGAGATACCTTGGCAGGTATAGACCAATATCAGATAGCCTTGACGCACGGATACATAGGACTTGGAAATCTGGTTACACAGAATTACGTTGTCGACCTTTACGAGCTTGAAGATATTTCCTTTAACGAAGAATATTGGAGCGTTGACGCTATTGAGGCGTTGGAAATAGGCGGAAAAGCGTATTTTGGAACGTCTGACTTTATGGTAGCTGACGTGCAGTGTGTATTTTTCAACAAGACAATGTACGCAGAACAGCAGATAAAGGACGATCCATACGAGCTTGTAAGAAGTGGCGAATGGACGCTTGAAAAGTTTATGCAGCTTTGCTCCAACGTTGCCGTGAATTCGGGCGATCCCAGGTGGGATAAGGAAGATACCTATGGCTTGGGAGTAAGAGCAGACTGGGAATTTATCCCGCTTGTAGATGCGTGTGAGGTACAATGGCTCACGGGAAGCGGATACAAGACGCTTAATATGGGACCTAACAACGAGAGATATCAGACTCTCTATGAAAAGGTTGAAGAAATGGCAGATGCAGAGTGGTCGTATATGTACAACTGGGGTGATGACGAAAACAAGATCACGATTGCGGACAATAGATTTTTGTTTACCATGGAGCCTGTCAAATATGCCCATACGTATGTTTCGTCAGGCGTGAAGTTTGGTATGCTTCCGTATCCTAAATTTGACGTTGACCAAGAGGAATATCACACTCTTGACGCAGGCGGTATGATATGCGTTCCCACCACTGTCAAGGACAAGGAAATGGTAGGAAAGACGCTTGAGTGCTTGGCGTTTTACAGCGCGGAAACGGTTAATCTTGCGTACTATGAGAGATTGCTTGGTACGAGAGTTGCCGAAGCTCCCGACGACGCTGAAATGCTGGAAAAATACATTTTTGGCACTATAACTCTTAATCCCGCCTACAATTACAGTGAAAAAGCAAATATGCCCTTGGGTATTCTCGTGTACACGATCCCCAAAATGCTTCGCGCTAAGCTTAACGGAACTGAGATAAGTACTATTGCGCATAACTGGGCGTCTTACAGAATCGCAGCTCAGAAGGTAATAGACGGTACTATAAACCGATAGTTCAATTTTTAATTGTAAAAGGATTGTTTGCTCGGAGTCTTAAGCTATGGCGAACAATCCTTTTACCTTTGGAGAAGTTTTTATGAACATTAAGTATCTGCAAAATATCAAAATTGATGGAGAAAGGAAAAACGCGCTTAGCCGTAATCCAATGCAAAAGCTCGCTTTGGGTGAGATTACCGTAAACGGTGGCTGGCTCAGAGGTCAGCTTAACCTTATGTGCGAGGGCGTTACGGGAAGACTGCCTGAATTCGGTCCTTATTTTACGAAGGAAAGAAATGGATTTATATATCCCGATACCGCATCGGGTTGGGAAGAAGTGCCGTATTGGCTAAGAGGCTTTTACCCGTTGGCAGTGCTTACTGATAACCAAGAGCATCTGAGAACGGCACAGACGTATTTTGAGGCTTTATTTGCGTCTGTTCAGAAAGACGGATGGTTTGGACCTTCCTATCTTAAGGAATACAAGGAAATTAACGGCGTTATGGTAGCGGACATATTTCCACATATGATGCTGCTGGATGCTCTTATACTTTATTACGAACAAACTAACGACACAAGAGTATTGTCTTTGATGGAGGGTTTCTTTGCATTTTGCAGAAGCATACCCGATGAAAAATGGTTGCCCTGCACCCGTTCACGCCTTATGTGGCAGAAAATAAGAGCGGGAGATATGCTCACGCCTATCTATTGGTATTATCGAAAGACGGGCAAGGAATGGCTTTTGGTGCTTGCAAAGCGCTTTTACGACGGAATCTGGGAAAGCTCAGAGCCATACGTGGCTTATCATGCGGTGGATTTTGCGCAACGCTTTGCGTATAGTGCGGTATATTCACAGCAATCGGGCGACTACGCAGATTTTGAACGTTCAGAGCGTCAGTACGAGGATTTTAAGAACGTCTGGGGACAGCTCCCGAGAGGTATTTTCGCTGCTGACGAGCAGGTAAGAGAAAATTGCTTTGACCCAAGACAAGGCTACGAGCCTTGCGGTATGGTCGAATTGGCTAAGAATTTTTACGAGCTTGGAAGAATAAGCGGACAAACCAAGTACGCTGACATGGCTGAGGACGTTATGCTCAATCATTTTTCCGCGTCCTTCAGTCCCGATTATAAGCAGCTTCATTACGTGACCTGCGCAAATCTTCCCATGCTTACTAACTATAAAGAACACGCTATTTGCAACGAGTCGTATTTTTTCAGACGCTCTCATTTTATATTCACGCCCAACAACCGTTGCTGCGGACATAATACGGGAATGGGCTGGCCGTGGTACGCTATGAATTTGTGGCAAATGGTAGGAGATGACGGACTTGTCGCATGGCTTTATGCCGACAGCAGCGTTGATACGACGCTGAAGGGCAGTAAAGTAAAACTAAAAATGACTACCGAATATCCTTTTGACGAAGCTGTAAATATCGACGTTGTCGAAAACAGTAAGCAAGTTGAATTTTCTATATATTTGCGTATTCCTGCGTGGAGCAAGGGCGCAACGGTTACCGTGAACGGTAAAAAGGAATATTATACGAGCAACACCGAGGGATATATCGTCCTCTGCTCAGATTGGAAGAAGGGCGATACCCTGTCGGTAACCTTTGGCGCTGAGCTGACGTACACCAAATGGAAAAACGGAAGTGTGACGGTTGACAGAGGAGCATTATCTTATTCGGTGAAGATAGGAGAGAAATGGCAGATCGTGAGCGACGACGCGGGAACTTATACCCACCCCGAGCCTCATTTATTTGAAAACTACGAGGTAATGCCAACTACGCCGTGGAATTATGGATTATGCATGGATAGCGGAGATATTAATAGCTGCGTGCGAATAAAGGAAATAAAAAAAGGCATTGCAGATCAGCCTTGGACGCTTGAAAATGCGCCTATCGTTCTTTATGCAAGAGCAAGAAGAATATCTGAATGGGTAATTGAGGACGATATGGCAGCAGAGCTTCAGCCCTCTCCAGTGTATACCGAGTGTGAGATGGAAGAAATAGAGCTCGTGCCTCTCGGGTGCGCTCGATTGAGAATGTCTTGCTTGCCCTTGGTTACGGTGGACGGGGAAAAGGGTGTCAAGTGGATATCCGCGCCCAATCATACCGAGCCGTCTACGCGTGTTCAAAAGCACGATTGGCCATATCCAATGCCACAATGAATTAACAATCAGGAGAATTTTATGAGAAGGATTTTTTGCGTTTTGACGTCGTTGATAACCTTGCTTGGAGTTTTGGGTTTATTTTCGGGCTGTCAACGTGACAATGAAGAAGAACAAGAGCCTATGATACCTATAATAGAAAACGGTCAGAGCAATTATATAATAGTTTATTCTTCCGAGCCGACGGCGGCGGAGACTGAGGCGGTAAGTATCGTTAAGGAAAAAATCAAGCAAGTCACAGACGTAAGAATTAAATCGGTAAGTGAAGAATTTGCAGATGATGAGGGAACTGACCTATCCCGCATTTATATCGGCAACACCACATTTGAGCCTGCCGTCGCGGCAAAGGAAAGGATATCCGAAGAGCATTTTGACGCGTATGTTATTGACAGAGCGGATAGTGATATATACGTAGTCGGCGCATCCGAAACCGCACTTATAAACGCCGCAAATTACTTTGCGGAAAATCTGATTGAAAAAAATTACGATGCGCAAACGCAGACGCTGTTGTTTGAGGGCTTTTGCTTTGACGGAGAAATTGCGTTTCCAACGGGATTTTCCGCAGGCAATATTTGCGAGTATTCTATAGTGTACGATGCGGATGCCTTAAATATGAAGGCGATTGCAAACAATCTTCAGCAGATAATAGAAAGAAACACGGGATTTTCCCCTGACGTTTACAAGGACACGGAAGCTAAAGAGAGAACGTTTGAAATACTGATTGGAGAGACGGACCGCTCTTTGTCAAAGCGCTGCTATGAAAATTCCAGCAGAATTATGGAGTACGAGTACGTAATTGAGAGCTGTAAGCTCCAGTTGGCTATTGGCGGTTGCTATTCGGGGCAAAAATGTATAGACGATTTTTCGTACCGTTTCCTCAGAAATAAAGACGAATATATACAGTCGGGAAATTATTATAAGACAGATTTTGCCCAAGAGACTCAGGGGCTGACCGTCGGCTCTGACGTTCGTATAATGTCAGCAAACGTATTAGCTTACCGTTGGGGCGAGGCAAAGAACAATAATATTCTGCCTGTCGCGCAGCGCGCAGAGATATTTGCGGGAGTGCTGTTAAACTACCTTCCCGATGCCGTTGGCGTTCAGGAAACGGACCAACCGTGGCAGCAAGCACTGCCGTGGTATCTTGAGCGTATGAAGCAAAAGGACGGAATTGAGTATACTTATATGTTCGACAAGCTTACACACGAAGAAAAGACGATGATAAACTTTTCATCAATAGTCTATCGTTCAGATATGTATAACGTCGATGAGTCGGGTTATAAGGTGTTCTCGATCTGGGATATCACTCCGTCGTATTTCCAGAGAGTTGCCACATACATAAAGCTGACAAGCAAGACGGACGCTGAAAAGAAATTCGTATTGGTAAATACGCATTGGGCGCACGAGGACCACGCTACCGTCAACGCTTGCGCGGTCGAGCAGGCGGAGCTCGTCAATACCCTCAAGGCTAAATATGAGGGGGTCTCGGTATTCTGTACGGGAGACTACAATAATTTAGAGACAAGAGAATGGAAAGACACGTACCTGAATAAGCTGGTTAACGATATCAATGGAAGTATAGCGTCTGACGTAGCAAGACAAAAGGGTGTTCTGATAACTCCGGGCGGTTGTCGCGGCGCAGCTGATAAAATGAGTGATAATATTTTGCGCGACGTTGATAATTCGTTTATCGACCATATAATTTGCTCGGGAGGCTCTTGCGACATAATGCGTCACGATACTATAAGAGCAAATAAGTGCAACGTGCTGAGCGACCATTCACCTATTTATGCAGATATTGATTTAAAATAAACACCTTTAAAGGAACTAAAAGATGATTTATCTTATTAAACCCGAAAATAATTCAAGCGTTCGTCTTCTTAAGCAAAAGCACCTTGATTATATTCAAAATCCGCAAGGATTTCCGACGACTAAAATAGATTGGGTCAATCTTATGGAAACGCAAGAGGATAAATCCTTTCCCGAACCGTTACATTTCGTTTTTGAGCCCGCTTTGGATGGAGATATAGTTCTTATCCGTGAGAATGGCGAGCAAGCCGTATATCCTGCTTCGCAAGGGCAAGCGTATATCAGCAATCTGTTCATCGATGAAAATTATACGTGGTTCGCTCGCGTTGGAAATGAGATTTCCGATACGTACGGATTTCATACGGACGCTCAAGCTCCGCGTATGCTTTACGTAGACGGAATATCCAACGTAAGAGATTTCGGAGGATTTGCTACGGTTGACGGTAAGAAGGTCAAGCAGGGGCTTATATATCGCACGTCGGAAATGGACACGCACGTAAATATAACGGAAAAGGGAAAGCGCACGCTTGAAGACGAGCTTGGTATCAAGCTGGACGTTGATATTCGCGGAATAAAAAACGAGCCTCGCGGACCTATATTAAATCAGGAAAAAGTAAAATGGGTCAATTTTCCGCTTGCGGCATACGTAGATTGTTTTACCGGGGAACAGATGAAGCTGTACGGAGAGAGCTATGAGCTGTTGACTGAGCAGGAGAGTTATCCCCTTATAATTCATTGCTGGGGAGGGATAGACCGCACGGGAACGTGGCTGTATATCCTTGGTGGAATGCTTGGCGTTGGAGAGGATGATTTGGGGCTTGATTACGAGATGTCGTCGTTTTCACGTTGGGGACGGCGCTGTCGTACCTCGGAGCAATTTTTTGAATTTCTTAGTGGTCTTTATAAATATGGGGATACTCTGCAAAAGGCTTGCGTAGGATTTATGAGGGCTTGCGGATTGAGTGACGGACAGCTTGAAGAAATAAAAAAATTATTGTTGGAGTAAGTAAAAATTTATTTTTCAGCCAAAGGAATGGTGACGAATATGGGAGTACGATTAAAGGATAATCCGTTCTTTTTAAACGATGCTCAGATAACGTGGGTAAAGGACACGCTTGCGAGTATGACGGAAAAGGAAAAAATACATCAGCTTTTTTGCTTGGTTACTTACAGTGACGACGAGGAGTATTGCAGATATCTGAGTGAAACCGTACGTCCCGGGGGCGTAATGGGGCGCGTCATGACTCCCGATAAGTGTGTAAACGCGGTTTCTACGTTGCAAAATCATTCAAGGATACCTTTACTTATAGCAGCCAATCTTGAGGCGGGAGGAAACGGTGTAGTAAGCGGTGGAACGGCGGTCTGCCGACCTATGCAGGCGGCGGCTACGGGAGACGCTGAATTTGCCAGACGTCTTGGAGAGGTTTGCGGTGCGCAAGGTAGCGCCGCAGGAGTCAATTGGTCTTTTGCGCCTATTATTGATATTGACTATAACTGGAGAAATCCGATAACCAATTTCCGTACCTTTGGTTCTGACGTTGAGACGGTAGCGAAGATGGGAGAAGCTTACGTCAAAGAAATTCAGCGGCACGGCGTTGCCGCGTGTATAAAGCATTTTCCTGGCGACGGCTGTGACGAAAGGGACCAGCACGTCAGCGTATCGGTAAATTCACTGTCGTGCGATGAATGGGATAAAACATTCGGTAAGGTGTATTCACGCTGTATTGAGGCAGGAGCTATGAGCGTTATGGTAGGACATATTATGCAGCCTGCGTATACAGGAATGCTTGAGCCCGATACGCCTGACGCGGATATGCTTCCCGCCTCGGTGAACAGAGCTCTGGTTACGGGGTTGCTCAGAGAAAGGCTTGGATTTAACGGAGTAATAGTTACCGATTCAAGCGCAATGGCTGGCATATCGCTCGTTATGCCAAGAGAGAGCATGATACCTATGACCATAGCCTCAGGTTGCGATATGTTTTTGTTTACCAAAAATCTGGAGGAAGATATTTACTTCATGGAGAAGGGTTACGAAAACGGTGTGTTTACAAGGGAGCGGCTTGATGAGGCTGTTACGAGAATACTTGCAATGAAGGCGGCGTTGGGACTTCATCAGAAGCAGCGGAATAATGAGCTATGTCCCGACGTACAGAATTTGAATGAAGCTATTAAACAACCAATCTATAAGCAGTGGGAGAAGGAATGCGCCGATAGAGCGATCACCTTAGTTAAGGAAGAAAAGGGAGTATTTCCTATAACTCCCGATAGATTTGAAAAAATATTATTTTGTCCTCTTGATAAAAACGGAAACAACGCCGATGAAAAAACGGCGAACGGTAAATTTAAGAGAGCATTGGAGAATGCGGGATTTAAGGTAACACTGTTTGAGTCGCAAAACGTTACCGAAGGAAATATGACATCAGTTAATGAGCTGACGAAGCGTTACGATATGATAATTTACTCAGCAATGGTCAGAGCGAGGTATCAGCCCGTCGCGCGAATAGATTGGTCGTCACCGCAGGGAGCAAATATTCCGACGCTGTGTCATACTATTCCCACGGTCTTCGTTTCGCTTGAAAATCCGTATCATCTTGTGGACGTACCGCAGGTGAGGACGTACATAAACTGTTATAACGGCACGCAGGCGGTGATCGATGCATTGATGGAAAAGCTTATGGGTAAAAGTGAATTTACGGGTGTATCTCCCGTTGATGCCTTTTGCGGAAAGTGGGATGCTGCCATGAGCTTCGGACCAAAGATAGATTTTTCAAAATACGGTAAAAGAGGAGAGAAGTGATGGCAGATATCGGTGATATAAAGGCAATTATTTTCGATTTGGACGGTGTGCTTCTTTCTACTGACAAATATCACTATATCGCGTGGAAGGAGCTTGCAGACGAGCTGGGTATTCCTTTTTGTGAAAAGAATAACGAGATGTTTCGCGGAGTAAGCAGAATGGATTGTATGGAGATGCTTGTTTCCAAAAGCGCGACTGTCGTGCTGACGAACAAGGAAAAAATAGCATACGCCGAGAAAAAGAACGCGAGATATCGCAGCTTGCTTGAAGAAATAACCCCCGAATTTGTTGAGCCTGAGGTAAGAAAAACGCTTGAGAAACTTAGAATGAGGGGATATCGCTTAGCCGTTGGCTCGTCAAGCAAAAATTCAAAGTTTATATTGAAAAAAACTCATCTGACCGATTGCTTTGACTCGATAGTTGACGGAAACGATATAAGTCGTTCCAAGCCAGATCCTGAGGTGTTTCTCAAGGCTGCCATTGCTCTAAAGGCAGAACCCTTTCAGTGCGCAGTAATTGAGGACGCGGAGGCGGGACTTTCTGCGGCTATGAGCGGAGGTATGTTACCTATAGCTATAGGTGAGGCTAAAAATTCTCCTTTGGCAAAAATTAGTTTGAACACCTTTGGAGACCTTACAGAAATTTTTTAAATAAAGTGGAGAACGAAAATGTCAGATAAATTACAGTGGTTCAGAGAGGCTAAATACGGATTATTTATACATTGGGGTCTTTATGCTATTCCCGGAGGAACGTGGAAGGGACAACCTTCTCCGCACGGAACGGAATGGATAATGAAGAATATGAAAATTCCGCTTGCTGAGTATAAAGAATTGGCAAAGCAGTTTAACCCCGTGGACTTTGACCCTTATTATTACGTTCGGCAGGCTAAAAAATGGGGAATGAAGTATATTGTATTTACCGCAAAGCATCACGACGGTTTTGCAATGTATGATACCAAGGTTTCGGACTATTCCATAATAAACACTCCTTACGGTAAGGATATAGTCAGACAGCTTGCGGATGCTTGCAGAGACGAGAACATGACGCTTTGCTTGTACTATTCTCAGATGCAAGATTGGGAGCATCCCGATGGAAACGGAAATACGTGGGATTTTAACCTCAAAAATCAGGACTTTAAGAGATATTTTTACGGTAAAGTAGTGCCGCAGGTCAAGGAGTTGCTTACCAATTACGGAAAAATAGGAATGGTGTGGTTTGATACGCCCTACGATATGCCTATTGAGTTGTGCCGTGAGCTTGCAGACGTAGTTCATGAATGTCAGCCTGAATGTCTGATAAACGGAAGAATAGGATATTGTCTTGGGGACTTCAGGGAAGCGGCAGATAACGCTATTCCCGTATTGTCTCAGGAGGAATGCTGGGAGTCACCGATGACGCTAAACCATACATGGGGCTACAGTCATACGGATGATAACTTCAAAGATCCTAAGACTGTCATAGAAAATTTAGTACGTGTGGTTGGAAAGGGAGGAAATCTCGTTCTTAATGTCGGACCTGATGAGTTTGGAAAAATTCCAGAGCGCTCAGAAGAAATACTTTCTGAGGTAGGTAAGTGGCTTGAGGTTAACGGAAAAAGTATTTACGGAACGACGGGTATTCCCAACTTCCCCTATATGCTCCCATGGGGAGATCTTACATACAATGACGAGACACACACGCTATATTTGCACGTTAAGAACTACCCTAACTTCCCATACAGAATACTGCTTACAGGTTTGAAAACAAAGGCAATAGCGGTAAATATTCTTGGCAGTAAAAAGCCTCTCAAAATATCTCAATCCTATGAGATTGCAAGAGATGAAAACAGACTTTATGTATTCTTGCCCGAGGAATGCCCCGACGACATTGACACGGTCGTTGAAGTGAAGCTCGAGGATAAGGCGAAGGCTCAGACTGTCGGAACTGCAAAAAAGTAATTACGGAGGATAATATGTTTACGGTATATGCTCACAGAGGCGCGAGTGAATATGCGCCTGAGAACACTATGAGTTCATTTTTTGGGGGATTGAAAATGGGCGCAAACGGTATTGAGACAGACGTTCGCAAAACCAAGGACGGGGTGTTGGTGCTGTTTCACGACGATACGCTTGAACGCGTCGTAGGCAAGGAGGGGGGAGTAGGAGACTATACTTACGACCAGCTTATGCAAATGAGAGTGAAGAATGATAAAACGGGTACAGAAGATATTATAGTGTCGTTTGAAGACTTTCTGAAGTATTTCGGATTTCGTGATATTATGTTTGCAATAGAGATAAAGGAAAAGGGAATAGAGAAGGACATACTTGCTTTACTTGAAAAATACGGTATGCGCCAAAAGACAGTAATTACCTCTTTTGAGTTTGATTGTATAAAGACCGTAAAGGAGCTGGATGCATCGTATACGGTGGGATATCTTGTATCGGATTTTGATGACGAGAAGCTCAACAGAGTCAAGGCAATAGGAGCGGAACAGCTTTGTCCGCAGGCTAAGAACGTTACGGTGGAAAAGGTAAAGCTATGGCATGATATGGGATATAACGTTCGCGCTTGGGGAGTTACTAACGTAAGGCTTATGAAAAACGCTTACGATTGCGGCGTTGACGGTATGACGGTCAATTTCCCTGACTTATTGGTTTCTTATCTTGTTTCGAAACAGTAAAAATAGAGAAAGAGAATTAAAATCATGAAGATTATTCCAAGATGCGAGCATCCACGACCTGACCGATACAGAGACGAGTGGATAAATCTCAACGGAGAGTGGGATTTTGAAATAGATAACGCGAAGGTCGGTATGCAAAAGGAGTTTTTTAAAAGAGATTCACTAAATGAAAAAATAATAGTACCTTTTTCACCCGAAAGTGTACTGTCAGGTATAGGGCACACGGATTTCATGAATGCCGTGTGGTACAGAAGAGATATTGATATTCCTAAGAAATGGACTGGAAAGAGAGTTCTCCTTCATATTGATGCTTGCGACCATACTACAATGGTGTTTGTAAATGGAAAGAAAGTAGGAACAGCGCACAAGGGCGGATATACCTCATTTTTATATGATATTACCGACGCTTTGAATGAAGATGAAAATTACGTAACGGTTTACGCTGAGGACGACGTGCGTTCGGGAAAGCAGTTTGCCGGAAAGCAATCCACGCGACTTGGTTCTTACGGTTGCTATTATACTCGTACAACGGGAATCTGGCAGACGGTGTGGCTTGAAGCGGTTGAGCCTGCGCACACCGTATCGTATAGGGCTTATCCAAATATTTCGGATAGCTCGGTGACTCTTGAGGTCAAAACACAAGGCGCTAAATGCGGCAGTACGCTGAAGGTGCGTGCCACATATAAGGGAAGACCTATGGGTGAGACTGTTACACAGATAAATTCCTCTACCGAATTTGTCAAGATAAAGCTTGCAGAAGAACACCTTTGGGAGTGTGGGAGTGGAAGACTTTACGACCTTGATTTTGAGCTGATGTGTGAAGACAAAACGGATATTATGCACGGATATTTCGGTCTTCGCGAGGTAAAGCTGACAAAGGAAAGCGGTTTGCAAATAAACGGAAAAACTGTTTTTGGAAGATTCGTTCTTGATCAAGGCTTTTATCCTGATGGAATAATTACCGCGCCTTCTGACGATGCACTGAAATTTGATATAGAAGCATCACTGTCCTGCGGATTCAACGGTGCAAGATTGCATCAGAAGGTATTTGAACCGCGGTTTCTGTATCATGCCGATACTCATGGATATATGGTTTGGGCAGAGGCGGGAAACTGGGGCTTTGACCATACCGAGTTCGCAAGCCTTGAGTATTTTTTATCTGAGTGGCTTGAGGAAGTGGAAAGAGATTTCTCACATCCGTCTGTCATTGGGTGGTGTCCCTTCAACGAAACGTGGGATAAGGACGGCAAGAGACAGTGTAATGCGCTTATAGATTCGATATATGATATAACCAAGGCAATTGATGGAACTCGTCCTGTTATTGCAAACAGCGGCTCATATCCAACTACGCGCACAGACGTTCACGACGTACACGATTATACGCAAGAGCCTGAAACTTTTCGTTCCTGTTTTGCGGAAATGGATGATGGAATCATACGCGATCAGTTGTACAGAAAATCACCTAAACGTCAGAGATACAATACCTTGCTTCCTGTGTTTGTCAGCGAATACGGGGGTGTAAAGTGGGTGATAGACGCAGACGATACGGCGTGGGGATACGGAAGCTCAGTTGCGTCAGAGGAAGAATTTTTTCAAAGACTTAAGGGCCTCACAGATACTCTTTTGGACAATCCTCACATATTTGGATATTGCTATACCCAGCTTACCGACGTGGAGCAAGAGCAGAACGGATTGTTGACGTATGACAGACGCTTCAAATTTGAGCCTTCCAAATACGCAAAAATATTTTCTCGGATAGCGGAAATAGAAAAATAAGATATGAATTTAAATGATATATTACGAGGGAGAGCTATGGAGTATACCAAAAGCAAATGGCACGGCTTTGAGCGCTTGGATTTTCAGCATAACGGCAGGGATACGATTCTTATAATTCCTGACGTACCTAAGGACGATAAAAAATGGTTGTTGAAAACAGAGTATTTCGGGGCATTCCCAAATTTTGAGTTGGAGATGCTGCGCCGCGGATATTACGTGGCGCATATAAAAAACAGCACCAGATGGTGCAGACCTGAGGATACCGATGCTCAGGCAGGACTTTGTGAATTTCTTTCAGAGAAATTTGGACTATATAAAAAATGCATGACTGTTGGAATGAGCTGCGGCGGAATGCAGGCTGTTTACCTTGCATCAAAATATCCTCAATACGTGGCGGCAATGTATCTTGATGCGCCTGTCTTAAATCTGCTTAGCTGTCCTTGCGGTTTGGGTATAGGAAGATCAGATCTTTACGAAGAGTATTTTAAGGTTATGGGAAAGACCGTTTCCGAGCTTATTGGATTTCGCGGACATCCTATAGATAAGTTGGATAAAATTATAGCTGAGAAAATTCCCATTATACTTATCTGCGGAGATAGTGACAGTGTTGTTCCTTACGTTGAGAATGGAAGACTGCTTGCTGAAAGATACAGAGTCTGCGATATTCCATTCGTTGAGATTTTAAAAGAGAATTGCGACCATCATCCTCACGGACTTGACGACCTGACACTGCTTGTGGAATTTGCGGAGAAATATTACTGACGAGACGGAACTATAGTTAATATATGTGACAGTGAAAAATAACAAAATCATTGGTCGTAAGTACTATTTTACAGCTTCGAATGTCAAGCGGGAGAAAATTGTCTTCCCCACATCGTTCAGCAGAGCTGACCGCATCAAATTTTGTCGATCAAAAATTGCGTCGGTGTAATCAAATAAAAGCGATTTTTATTGACAAAGACAAAAAGTTATGTTATAATAGCATCACAATAAAATAACCTTGAACAGATACCTTGCCGTTATCGTAGGGAGACCTACAAGCCACAGAAACGCGGAATAATAATCGGGACTATTCCTGTGAACGGCTGCAAGCTTACTACTTGCGGGGAGCGATGACAGATAGCGGTGATAATGATACTTCCGTGCAAAACGCGCGGCCGGCGGGCAACCCGGCGGAGGTGAGATTCCTATGATGACAGCTCGTAACTGTCAGTCTGTAAGAGGTATAAAGCATTACCACAAACAATTATTAAGCTGTTGCGAAGGAGAAACACTCTATTGATGAGGTGAAATAACCTTTGTTTCATATACTTCGCAAAGCACATAAACACAGCACAAGCTATAGTTATGCCCATTTATAAATTTAATAAACACAACTCATATATGAGTGTCGAGAAAAATTTTCATCTCGGCACTCTTTTGTTTTTCTCGGGGCTTGCCCCGAACCCCACTTGAAACTTTCTTAGAAGAAAGTTTCAAGACTTCAAAGAATTTAAAA
>JAFTXE010000044.1 GCA_017461745.1 Clostridia bacterium
CGCTTCGGCAAGGCTCACGGCAATAGGCTTTTCTATACATACGTTGACGCCTCTCTTTGCGCACTCCTCTACCACGTCGGGCTTCTGACCGTTCTCGGTAAGGATAAAGGCAAAGTCCGGCTTTATCTCGTCGAGCATAACTTTATAATCCTCGTAGACGTTTGAGCAATAGTTATCTCTTACGTTACAGAGATTCCATTCGGGCGTATATCTGAGGGCGGGTATGCTCTCTGCCTTGGACGGAACTCCCGCTATTGCGCAAAGCTCCATGTCCTCTCTCTCGCTGATATACAACGCTACCTCGTTGACGTGCATGTGCGAAAATCCTATTATTACTGCTTTAGTTTTCATTTAAGCTCCTCTGCTCTTACCTCGCGTCCAAGCTCCGCAGACTTATAGAAGCACTCAATTGCCTTGGTTACTTCAATATTCTGATGCTTCTTTATGAGGTATTCCTCCTTGCCCGCAAGCGTGTTTATAATGTTGCGATACATATATCTGTGCTGTTCAAAAGCAACTCCCTTATAAGCGCCGTTATCAAACCACTTCATATCACATTCGGTCTGATATCTTCCGATATTCTTGTAAAGACGCTCTTTATTTACCGAAAGTCCACCCTTATCTCCGCAGATCACCATATCAAGATTGGTGGTAGGAAGATTGAGCGCCCATGAAAACTTGAAGTTTACGCTCATTCCGCCCTCAAGTCTCATAAAGCCCGTTGAAAAGTCCTCAACGTTGAACTCTCTGTAATCGTAAGGACGTGGAGTGAACGCTCCCGAATAAGCTCCGCTCTCGGCAATACTCAGAAGAATATCCTCGCCCTGATTGGCGATTTTGGTATAAGCGCTTCCCGAGACCGCCTCGACCTTCTTATCTCCGACTATCCACAAAAGCGAGTCGATAAGATGAACTCCGAGGTCGCAGAAGGGTCCTCCGAAGTTATGCTCCTTCATGTGAAAATATCCCCACGTGGGAATACCTATTCTTCTTATGAATTCGATATCAGAGAAGTATACGTCTCCAAGCTCGCCCTTATCAACAAGCTCCTTTGACTGCTGCATATAGTTTCTCCAACGCATGCACTGACATGGGAACAGCATCTTTCCGCAATCCTTTGCTGTCTGCCACATTTCCTCGGCATCGGCAACCGTAAGCGCCAAGGGCTTCTCACACGCAACGTGCGCGCCTGCCTTAAGCGCCTTTATTGTCCATTCCTTGTGGTACATATTAGGCGTACATACTGCCACGAAATCGGGCTTAAGCTCGTCAAGCATCTTCTGGGGGTCTTTATAATAGTTGGGCACTGCGTGTCTCTTAGCCGTCTCTGCCGCAACCTCCTCGCGAATGTCCGCTACTCCGACGACCTCAACGAGTCCCTCTTCTCTCAATACGTTAAGCGCGGGAAAATGCGCGCTATTGGCTATCATTCCCGTTCCGATAACCGCTACTCTCAATTTTTTCATATCTTATTTCTCCTTTAAAACTCCGTTTTCATCTGTACGGTGCAACCACTCTCTATAGCATCGGGAATTTTGCACATTATCTCAAGGATATGTCTTGCGTGCTCAGGCGTCAATACAGGCTCGCAATCACCTTCTATAGCGTCGATAATATCACGCAGGCAGCAACACTGGCTTATCAGCTTTTTGGGAATGCTCTCCCACGACTCCGTGCTTATCCAACCGCGAATACCTCTTTGAGGGCAGTCCATGTAAACGTCAGGACGCTTGTTCTCCATATAGGGCTTTGTAAAGGATATCGTTCCCTCTCTGCCGTATATTTCAAGCTGAGGAGTTTTGGTCGCCTTCTGTGAAAATCCCGTATCAACAAATCCTATTTTTCCGTTTTTAAAAGTAAGGCATATCATATACTCGTCAGGGATAATATCAGTCTTCATCTTAAGACCGTTATACGCGCCCGAGCGCACGGTACGCTCACCGTCGGTCACTGCCGCGAGGCATGATATACTCTTGACAGGACCAAAAAGTGTGGTTACTATCTGCAATCCGTGAACGCCCATATCTACGAGAGCTCCCGCGCCCTTCTCAAAGAACCACGAAGGATCCGCATCTCTATATTGGAAATATTCAGGACCTCCATGCTCCATATTGCATTTTATATAAGTAGGCTCGCCGATAACTCCGTCGTGTATCATCTGCTTTGCCACGTTTATATCATATCGCATGGGATGTATCGGTACGCAAACAAATTTAACACTCTTTGACTTTGCGAGCTCTATCTGCTCAGTAAGTTCTTCAACGGTTGAAGCCGCGGGCTTTTGGCTGATAAGATGCTTCCCCGCACCGAGAATAGCCATATTTATCTCATGGTGAGCTTGTATTGAGGCAACGTCTATAGCTATATCAAAATCACATTTTTCTATCAATTCTTCAACACTCGCGTACCATTCGGGTATTCCGTATTTTCGACATGCTTGCTGTGCTCTCTCGGGAACAATATCGCAAACCGCAACACATTCAGCGTTGGCTTCTTTTTTTATATTAGGCAGATACTGTGCATTTGCAAACATTCCGCAACCTATCACTGCAACCCGCCAAGGTCTGTTATTCATCATCATTCTGACTCCTTTTTCTCAAATTTTATGCGCATATAGACCAATTACGCTCCCCCAAAATTATATCACGATATCGCAATCGAGCCAATGCACAATATGAACTGATATTAGTACTTTTTTAATAACAAAACTACCGTTAAAGCAGTGGGGACATCACACATGAAAGTGAGATACCCCCACTTTGTTTATATGAATTAATTTTTCGTTAGATTCGTCAGCTTTCCAACCCTTTGAAGCGATGAATAAACTGGTCGAGATATCTTTGGCACTTACTCTGGTAGGTAGCAATAGTCGAGGAGATATTCAAGGAATCCTTAACGAGTCCTCTCATCTTTTGAGATACGTCATCAAGAGAGCGAGAGTAGGTTCTTGCAAAATCAAAATGTATACTGTCAACTATCATATCGAACAGCTTCATCGTGTTCTCGTTTGAAGCATATTTGGACTTATAGGATATCTCAAAATATTGAGGTGTCAGCTCCTTCTCGGAGTAATATCCCATATATTCAAGTATTGCCGCAGCCGCATCAAGAGAATCGGACATGGAGCTTATGGATACGTTACAGTGAGAATCGTGCGTCATGGTTCTGTATTCCGTCTGATCCTCGTTGTACTTTGGCACGGGAAGTATAAGATACTCGATATCAGGCTTCTTTACAAGCTCCTCGGCTGTCATTAGGAAGGATATCGTAACCATAGTCTTCTTTTCGGTGAACAGCTCAATATATTGTCCAACACCCTTGGTCGCAAATTCACTTCCCGCGGGAGCGGCTACCTTATATATTCCCGTAAATCTGCTTGCATAGAGGCTTTCAAGTGACGAAAGTATATTTATGTTCTTTTCGCTGTTCAGCGTGAAATCCATAGTTCCGTCGTCGTTTTTCTGAGTCCAATTAAATCCGAAGGAAACGAGCAGAGCTTCGGCGGGCTGAGATATCTGACCGAGAATAAATCCGAATCTGTCCCCTTCGCTTCTGTCGTTTATTCCATCAGCTTCGGCGTAAACGTCCTTACACATAAGCATCATGTAGTCAAGCGTCCACTTACCGCTTTCAACTACTTCAAAGAGATCGATATCTCCAAGTCCGAATTCGCGCATCATCTGCATATTGACAAACGTCGCAACCGCATTACTCGTAGCGGATGACGTAAGGTCGCCTATGATGCTATAAAGCTGGTCATTGTATGTAATAGCATCAACGTAGCTCTGATTCCACCATGAGCTGTTAACGTTCAGATAATTAAGACTGTTAAGGTCGGCGTATACACCCTCTATTGCGAGAGCAACTCCGTAGTAAGCGTAAGGTGCGATAATATCCACCGTAGGATCGCCTGCGCTATGTAACGTCTTAAGGTCGGTTACCATTTCCTGCCCGCCCTTATGATTGTAGCTCAGCTCAACGCCAAATTTCTCCTTGACGGTAAGATTACGTTCAAAGATAACGTCACTGACGGCGTCACCCGTGTATTCGATAGCCTCATATTCAAGACGGGGCATACCGCCTATTTCAGCGTAATAGATATTTATGTCCATGCCGTCGTAATACAATCCGTCTATAGCGGGATCGTAAGGCACGCTCTCATCATCTCCTAAAGTACCAACGCTTTTGTCGCTCTCGGTATCATCATCCTTTGACGCGCAGCCTACAAAACAAGCGGCGAGCATCAACAACGCAAGTAAAAGACTTATAATTCTTTTCATATTAATTTCCTTTCTAAAATTATTATGTTAATAATGGCCAAAATGATATTCCGTTCTGTACTGTAAGCGTACTCATATTTATGATGGCTGTCTGCTCTGCATGGAAATGTCCTTTAATATTGGTGTCGTCAAATAATATCTTATTATTTCTTCCGCTCCAATGTATCGGATATTTTTTAGCAGGTCCATCTACTCCGCCCTCTGTTTCCGCTTGTTCTTCATCAGCGGGAGTAGGAACTTTAGTACAATTTTCCTCAGTATTAGGCCAGAATACGTAAGTTGGTTCTATTAATTCAAACAGCTCTGCCGTTCCGCCCTTTTGACCGTGATGATTAACCTGAAATACTTCACTTTGCAGATAGTCTCCATACATCTTAGCTATAAGGGCGCTGCTGCTGAGATCAGAGTCTCCCGTTACAAGAAAGCTGTAATCGTTTGAAACGTTATCATCATCTGTATTAAACGTAAATCTCCAAATACAGTTCAGCTCGTTGTACGTATTGTATTTATCCTTATCATTTGTGCTTCTGTCAATGAGATCCTTTTCGAGCAGCTCCGACGGTGTGAACAGAAATTCTATTTCTCCTCCCGAAAAATACATCCTATCCCCCGTTTGAAATACGTATTCAACCGCATCGGGATAATAGTTGTTCAGAACAATATCCAATCTTGTATACGCCTTTCGCGCGTAATCACGGTTTTCCTTGTCGTAGTCCGTCCATACAAGAGCATTGGCATTGGGGAAATTATAGCATACCTTCTCAAGCTCAATAGCTTCATGCTCTATCTCAAGGAAGGTTAACGCCAAGCCGATATGGTCGCTGTGTGGGTGCGTAAACATCCAAGTGACACGGGGCTTTTCATGCGTATCCGGCTTGTTATCAATCAAAAATTGCTTCAACGCAGCAATATTTTCATCATTATCGTAATATCCGCCATCAACTATAATAAAGCTTCCGTCCGTCGCCTGTATAATATACAGCATGCCGAGTGTATCCGCAATACCTGTGCGTGCGAGTTGAGTAACCGTAGGTATTTTGGCAGAGGATAGATCAGGCTTTTCAGTATCAG
This sequence comes from Clostridia bacterium, assembly GCA_017461745.1. Lineage (GTDB taxonomy): Bacteria > Bacillota > Clostridia > Oscillospirales > CAG-272 > HGM12713. The sequence continues at coordinate 5,352 of JAFTXE010000044.1, forward strand.
GTAAATATTCGTAATCACTGACTATTACCTGAAATCTCTTTGTTTCATTAAACCACGACAGACGAACGACGGAATTACCTCGTCTGTAGGTTGCGAACAGATTATCGCCGTTATCAGTGTTCTCCGCATATTTTGTATACCCGTATTCAGCGAGCTTCTGCGAATACGCTATGTAATCGGCAAACGTTCCCCCCTCGTAAGCGGTCTGCTTATCACCGTTCGTATTGCAAGAGAAATTACTTCTAAGAGCCGTTGCGTCCGACGTCACCTCGGGAACAATATCGGTCTCGTGGGTAAAAAGCTTAGTCTTACCGTAAACCGTATTGCCGTCAACGGTATAATAGCTCGTGACCTCTATATCCATAGCTCCCGAATAAAGAGGAAGATTTTTGCAGGGCAATACGAATATATATCCGCCAAGCTCTGCGCTCGTATGAGCTATTTTTTCGTCGTCGGTAGCTTCAAGCACCGAGGTATATACTGTTGTAATGTCGTAGTTTTCGAGAACCTTTTTAGCTATCTTGCCGTTTTCCCTGTAATTTACGCGAACCGTAAATCCAACCTTGTCAATGCCGTCAAGCTCATCGAAGTCAGCTTTAATAACTCCGAGCACACGAAGGTTGAACTTGGTATTCTTCGCCGACATCTCTCCCGGTTGTACACCGTAAACACTCGTTTTCTCAGACATCAGGTCTACAAGTGTTTGAGGTAAAATCGTATCGCCGTACTTGGCAAAGCCCGTAGGCGCGTTTTCTATGACTTGGGTTTTACCACTATTATCATAATTACCGTTAGCTTCTCCAACCTTTGAAGTATCAGGGGCAGAATCACTTTGAGAATAAACAGCTCCCAATGCGTTATATCCCGTAAAATAAATATTTTCAAAAGCTACCTTTGCACCATTATTTCGCGTTGCTCCGCAAATAGCGCCATATGCAAAAGAATTTCCTGTACCAAGCTCACTTTTGATATCCGATATACAATTTTTAAAAATCACCGTGCTTCTTCCCGAAGATTGATAAGCCATCAATCCGCCAACTATAGTATGCTTAGTTGCGGCATCTCCCTTGAAGCTACAATACGATGCGCAATTCTCAAAAAGCGCACTCGGACATTCCGTGTTAGCACTATTATATCTTCCGATAAGACCGCCTACATAGCTTACTGCGTTTTGCGCTATTTCAATACTTCCCGCAAAAACGCAATTTTTCATGGTAAGGCTTTTAACTTTTTCACTACTTTTAAAAGAAAATGCACCTACTATTCCGCCGATTCCATAATATCCCGCGCCTGTACCCGTGGCAGTATTTATCACACGGACAGTTTCGTCAAGATATACGTTTTCAATGGTAACGTCTGAATTATTCGTTATATAACCGAATAAAAATCCATGTCCATCTGCCGAAGCACAAATTGAAGCAGAGTTTTCTATTCTCAGATTTTTCACGGTAGTAGCCGCTTCACTCACGCCACCAAGCAATCCATAGTATGAGTAAGTATCGGGCTTCTGATATATACCCCTTATAGTATATCCGCAGCCATCAAAAGTACCGTCGTTAAATCCTATCTTTGCCGCAGGCCATACGTTAGGTGGAGCGGTTGCGCTTGCCGTCCAATTTGGATTAAGGTCGATATCCTTGGTAAGCTTTACCGTCTTATCCTTGAACGGACGCACTATCCACGAGGATGCAAGTATCTCAGCAAACGCCATAAGATCCTCTTTGCTGTCAATGTACAGCACGTCGGCGTCTCCGTCGTACCAATTTTCCGTAGGCTTAATAAGTGTATTTCCCTCCTCCGCACCTACGGAAAGGCAGGAAAATACGCTAATAAACATACAAAGCAAGAGCAAAATGCTTATTGTTTTCTTCATTCTATCCTCCTTCCTCCTTCCGTCATGCACGGCAATATACGGAAGGAAAATTCAAATTGTTTATCCAAGAGCCTCAGTGAGTCATCAAGTCTTGGGCCGCATGAGTTAGAGCCTATGCCGCTATGGCGGTAATCGATATGAACCACTGTGTCTTCAAGAGGTATCAGCTCATAGTCGTGCATGGTATTCGTCAATTGCTCGGTCGTAAAATGAGAACAGTTGAAGCTGAATGCTGGAGATTTGTCCGCTCCCGTCAGAAGAAGCCCCTCTCCGTTCTCATTTGATATAGCAAGATAGGCGGTGTCGGCATGCGCCATGTTCTCCTGCGGCTTGATATAATGCTCAAAATGCTCGCTCACGGTGCTTGCGTAAAGCCCCATTTTCGAGGCGTGTCTCTTATCGATATACGACTCAAAAGGTCCTCTTCCGAAATATTTCATACTCTCGAAGTCCTTTGGCATATGGAATCTGAAGCCAAACCGCGGTAGAAAGTATGCATCCTCAAGAACGGTTACACCACTATTGAGCGTCACTCCCTCTCCAAGCCTGAAATCATACCGCAGAGTTATATGCATAAGCGTGCGCTTAGCAACGGCTCCAAGAGACAACCTTGTCTCAACGCTTATATGCTTTTCGCTATTCTCAATAACCTCGCAGGAATAGCATTTGACAGTCATTCGGTCGTATCCGTTTTTCTCCCAATTCACTCTTACGTATCTGTCGTTGTCAGTTGGCGCTCGCCATATAGTTGGCTCTATAGCCTTTGAGATCATAGGCTTTCCCGATTTTACGACAGAGGTAAGTAAGCCGCCAATACGGTCGATAACGTATTCGGTATCACCGTCCGCCACCGTAATACTTGCGCTATCTTGCTTAAAAACAAGCCCCCCACTCGTCTCTATCTTAGGCGCAAGTCTCGCGAAATTCAATTCAAGCTGCTCAAAGCATATCTCATATCCCTCGTCAGCCCATTGGCGCGGACGGTTCAATACGAAGGACAAATTGAGATAGCAAAGCCCGTCAAACTCCGCTTCGTCGTCAAACGGCAAATAATACGTCCGTCTTTGCTGAGGTCTGACTCTCAAGCTCTTTATCCGTCCACCGTCTATCACCTTCCCGTTGCGCTCAATGCTCCAAAGCATATCCATGTCGGAAAGGTCGGTGAAATATCTGTAATTGCGCAAGGTGACCGTCTTTTCAGCAATATTGAAATCAATAAGCCTTACGGGTCTTAGAACCTGCTTATATTCAAGCATTGCCGTATGAGGTCGGCGGTCGGGATAAAGAAGTCCGTCAACGCAGAAGTTGAAATCGTTCGGCGTATCTCCAAAGTCTCCGCCGTAAGTATACATCGGTTTTTCCCGCGTTCCTATATTTACGGAATGATCCGCCATCTCCCAAACGCAAGCGCCGAAGAAATTATCGTATTTGTATATCGTCTGCCAATAGCTCTCAAGGTCTCCCTGTGAGTTCCCCATCGAGTGAGCATACTCGCAAAGCATAAAAGGCTTTTTAATGTTTCTGTTACGGAGATAGTAGCGTATACATTCATTGGGGCTAAGATACATGCGCGTCTCTACGTCAACGAATTCGCAATCGACGAGCCGTCGGTCAGCGGCACGCTTTGCCTCCATGTACTTAAAAAATCTCGTCCGCGTAACTCCGTCAGAGTGAACTATAGCGTTCGGCATACGCTCGTGCAGATAGTCCGCCATGAGCTTATGGTTTATTCCGTCACCGCTCTCGTTTCCAAGCGACCACATCAGCACGCAGGGGTGGTTCTTATCCTGCTCGAACATTCTCTGCACTCTATCAAGATAAGCGGCAGACCATTCTGTGCTATCCGTCAGCTTGCTCCAATCACCGTAATCGTTCATACCGTGGGTCTCAAGGTCTGTTTCATCGCAGACGTAAAAGCCGAGAGCGTCGCAAAGACCAAGAAATCTTGGGTCGGGCGGATAATGGCTCGTGCGTATCATATTGATATTATTAGCCTTAAGAATATGCAAGTCTCTTATCATGTGGTCAAGAGGGACGGCATACCCAAGCTCTGGGTGGCTGTCGTGGCGATTTACTCCCTTGCCCTTAACCTTCTTACCGTTTATATAGATAACCTTGCCCTTTATTTCAAATCGGCGAATACCGATCCTCTGCCGTATATGCTCGCATCCCATATTGATATACAACTCGTAAAGATGCGGTGTCTCGTCGCTCCATAGCATAGGCGCGGGGATATCTAAGGAAATCCCCGTGCCGTCGGATACCCCCTCAGCTATGCGCTCTCCCGTTGGTGAATAGAGCGAATAGACAATATCCATCTTATCGACCGTCTCAAATTCTGCGGTGATAACCGCGGATTTAAAGTCGTCGGCAACTTTAGTTTTTATGTACATATCGGTGATACAGACAGGGTCTCTGTAAAGCAGATATACCTCTCTGAAAATTCCCGAAAGCCTGTATTTATCCTGATCCTCAAGATACGAGCCGTGACACCATTTCAGTACCAGCACACGCACCTCGTTGACACCGTCGCAGAGATATTGATTGATTATAAACTCAGACGTACTGTGACTTACCTGACTGTAGCCAACGAATTTGCCGTTGATATACAGATAGAAGCAGGAATCCACGCCCTCAAAAATAAGCCTTACGCTCTTTTCCCTCAGCGTCTTTTCGCTCACCTCAAACGTGCGTCGGTAAAGTCCGCAAGGGATATCGTCGGGAAGGTGGGGCGGGTCTACGGGAAAGGGATAGTTGTGATTTGTATAGTGAGGCTTGTCGTAGTCTCTGTCGAGCGCCATCTGCCAATTGAACGGCACAGAAAGCCGCTCGGAAAACTCAACGCCGTCAATATCATCTATATCTGAAACAGATCTGTAATATTTGAAATCCCATTCGCCGCAAAGGCTGACGAAAAACTCCGAGATAGCGCGGTCACCCGTTCTTGCCGCATCTGCCGAATGAAACGGAATAAAATACGCGTGCGGCTTTTCACAGCCAACGTGCAGATATTTAAGCTCTCTGTGATAACTTTTATCAAACATCGCCATACTCCTTTCTCAGATATCAAGTCGTCAAATCATGATTTATTGTAGAGATGCGGAGGAAGCGTCTCCACAATAAATCATAACTTGAAGATAAAATATTTCCCGACTACGCTTACGCATAAAGCGTAAGCGTAGTCTTTAAATTCAAGCTAAGAAATCAATCTCTCTTTTTCTTGCCTACCGTAACGGCAGCGCCTGCCGCTACTAAAACTATAGCCATACCGCCGAGAACGGTGCCACCACAGCCCTTTTTCTCGTCAATGACATTTTCGGTGGAGTCTTCCGTAGTCTCGCTTGGAGCCTCGGTCTCTTCCTCGTCGTCCTTATCGTCCTTCTCTGAGTTGTTGCTTCCACCAGGAGTGGTGGGAGTAGAAGGAGCATCTACAGGAGCATTGGTAGGAACGTCGATGCCTGCTACCTGAGCCTTAAGAGTCGTGGGCAGAGGATATGCGTCGTCGGTTGCGCTCCAATCGGTCATATTGTTTGCAGTGAGAACGGCAGAAGCAGCAGCGCCCTTGATAGTAGCTACGTCGCTTATCTGAGCGATAGCACCCTCGGGAAGCTCGAAGAATCCGCCCGCGCCAATCTCGCCAGTGTACAGACAGTTTTCAACAACAGCCGTTGCAGAAGGACCAACGTCTCCGTAAACGGAGCCAACGAAGCCAAGGCTGATGCCCTCAACGTCGATAGTACCTGCGGAGATACAGTTGTAGAGATTAATACCGTTTGCCTTCATCATGCCGAAGATGCCGCCGACGTTACCGTCCTTAGGCATAACGCCCGTGATGGTTCCGTAGAAAGCTGTATTCTTGATGGTCATGGTGTGCTTAGAAGTTTCCGCATCGGTGGTCAGCGTATTGCTGAATCCCATAATTCCACCTACGTTCGCGCCCGGAGTTCCGTCGCTTGCGTATGCAGACTCGGTGAAGCTTGAAACGATATCGCCCGCATAAACGGTGTTCTCAATCGTAAGATTGTAGGTGCTGCTCTTTGACCACGTTGCGCCGCCTATAATACCGCCGACACCGAGAAGATTGCCCTTGGTAGCGGTACAAACGACCTTAGCGTCGCAGTATACGTTAGATATAACAGTGGTGTTAGCGCTGTAAGTAGCGCCAAGAAGACCGCCAACGCCGTCCTGAGTGCTCGTTATGTAAGAGTTTACGATATTTACGTTCTTGATAGCTGCGTAAACGCCTTCGGGAACAAAGCCCATCAGACCCGCGCGCTCAATGGTAGCGCTTACGTAGAGACCCTTTATCGTATGTCCCTGACCGTCAAACGTACCTGCAATCTTGGTCTTTGCCTCGCCGCCCGATACAGGCCAGATAACAGCGGGAACTTCAACCGTCTCAGCGTTTGCGTCCCAACCTGGATTGAGGTCCATATCCTTAGCAAGCTTTACGGTCTTGCCCTCGAATATCTTCTCAAACTTTGTAATAATGTAAGCATAACCGAGAAGGTCTGCCTCGTCTTCAAGAACGAACTCGCTCTGAGTGCTCTTGTACCAGCTTATATCTGCGTTATCGGGAACGGTGATGTCAAGCGGAATATCCTGCTCGGGCTCTTCCTCAACTATACCGTCAACGATAGTCTTGGGAAGAATGGGACCATCGTCTACGGCAACCCAGTTGGTAAGTCCGTTAGCAGTGATAACGGTGCTTGCAGCAGTACCCGTAATATTAGCGTCGGTAACCGCAACGGTTACGGGAGCGGGGTCTTTTACGATGGAATCAGCGTAATACTTGATTTCAGCGTCAGTTGCATCTGAGGTCCAGATGGCAGTTCCCTGCTGATATCCGCATCCGAGAAGCGCGTTATTGCCCGTGTAAAGCACGTTTTCAAAAGCAACGGTCGAGAAGCCGTTGTTATATCTTGCGGCAGCTACTATCTCACCGAAGATAATACCCGTAGCGCTTCCGTTGGTTGCAGGTGTGTACGCACCTTCGTACAGTGCTACGCTACCCGAAGCCACGGAATTTTTAATCGTAAGATTGCTGCCCGCGCAAGACTGATAACCAACCATTTTGCCCGCCATGAGCGTAGAGCCATCGACAATATTTGCAACGATAGTACCGTAGAATGCGCAATCCTCGATAACGTTACTGCTCTTTGCATTGTAACGACCTACGAGTCCGCCTGCGTAATATCTCTGTCCCGTTGCAGTGCCGTTGAATACGATACCGCCTGCGAATACGCTGTTTTTGAGCGTAATACCGACGTCTGCGACATTCGACTGATAACCACCTATAAGACCGCCGATACCGTAGTCGCCTCCGTTAGCCGAAGTGTTTACTACGTACGCGCTGACCAATACGTTATCAATGGTAAGATTGGTTGCATTGGAAACAAATCCAAACAAAAATCCGTGTCCCTGCATCTGATTACTCTGAGACCAAGAGTTTGAAATAATGAGATTCTTTACCTCAACGTTGTATCCCCAAGTACCGCCGAAGATACCTGCGTATCCACCCTTAGTGGTGCTGTTCTGATAGATACCGCTGATCATATGACCCTTACCGTCAAAAGTACCCGCAAAGTTGTACTGAATATCGGGCCATACGTTTGTGGGAGCCTCGCCCGTGGACGCATCCCAACCAGGATTGAGGTCGATGTTCGCCGCAAGCTCTATGGTATCGCCTGCGAAGGGACGGCTGCTGTTCTCAGCCATGATTTTTGCAAAGCCGAGAAGATCTGCCGCGTCCTCAAGTACGAACGTGGAGTTTGTTGCGTGAGCCGTATCTCCGTCATACCAAGAGGTATCGGGAGTGATAGCCGTAGGAGTGGTATCCGCGGAAACGGAAATTCCCGAGAGAACACCCAATAGCATCGTCAACACAACGAGTAAGCTGATAATTTTTTTCATATTTTTTTCCTTTCTGCAACTTTGTTGCACGATTTATTTAAGCCGACGGCATCGGCTCGTCCAATGCCGCCGAAAGCTTATCAAAATTATTGTTTAGACCAATCCCAGCCTTCGTTTTCCTTGCCAAAACCGCTGTAGGATTCGTTGGATAAGGTTATAGACATAATCTCTTCGTTGGACATATAATGTATTTCAACTTTAGGATTGATATATTTTTTCATTACGCTTTACCTCCCTATCTTAGTTTACCGCATCCTTGGGCGCTTCTACGTACAGAGTGCGGGTTGCGGTACCGTTATCGTCGTTCACCGCATACCTAACGGTAATTTCTACCTTTATATCGGTTGCATTTGCGGGAACGTTCTTACAGGGCAGTACGAAAATGTAATTACCGCCAAGCTCCTTCGCAGTATACGTTACGAGTCCCGTACCGCTATTTCCATCAATTCTCGTGTAAACGGTGTTTATAGGATAATTTTCAAGAGTAAGCGTTTTTTCACCTTCAAGCGTATACGTTGCCGTTGCGCTGATACTGAGAACAGTATTCTCCAAATCCCCTTCCTCAACGTTGAGAACACCAACTATACGGAAATTAAACTTACCATCTTCCTTGTCAGTTGCCTGATAGCCAACTATTTCAGCTACGGGAGTTGTGAGCATATTAAGAACTTCCGTGGGCATGGGATAGCTCTCAGTGACACTCCAACCAGTGTATTCCTTTTCCTCTAGATATGTAGTTGCAGCCTCTCCGGTGATTGCTGACGCATCAACACCATGAGAGTTATTAACAATAGAGTTTGCGTAATAATCTGCTGAATCACAGTAAATGCCCGCTTTGGTATGAGTTTGTGTATATCCGCAACCTAAAACTCTCTGTTTTCCACTATATGCAATGTTTGCCGTTACACATATATTATTCTCATATTTTGTTTTTGCAAATGCGGTATTGCTGTTATATCTCGATGCACCTACAATCGATCCGCAAATAATTTGGCTGGTAGTATCACCCGCAGTAATATTTTTACTGAGTGTCGGACGCGATATACAATTTTCAATAGTAATACTATGGCTTGTAGCTGAATTATACCCCATAATACCGCCTATCATTACGATAGCACCGTTGCTTGCGGTCGCCTCAAATGTTCCATATGACGCACAATTGTTAATACTGAATGTGCCAAGCTCATTGTATCTTCCGATAAGGCCGCCTACATATGTAGTTCCTCCGCTAGCAGAGGGGTTAACTCTAATAGTACCGTCAAACACACAGTTGGTCATCGAAAAAGAATCTGTGGTTTCTGTCGCACTTATAACACCGCCGATAATTCCGCCGACACCGTAATCACCGCCATTTGTATCAGTGTTTACAACAATAGCATCTACATATATGTTGCTTAATGTAGCCGTAGCATTTCCTGCTATAGTTCCAAATAACATACCGTGTCCATCCGCGTTATTACATTTAGAATATGAGTTTACAATTGCCAAATCCGTTACTGTTACCGAATCCCCATTAACAGGTCCAAACATACCCGCATAACTAGCTGTGTTTTCCTGATACACACCGCTTATTGTATGACTGTTTCCGTTGATAGTTCCCGCAAAGTCACGAGAATTAGGCATTACAGGCCAAATGTTAGTAGGCTTACTACCCGTAGATGCGTCCCAGCCTGGATTGAGGTCAATATCATTCTCTATATAAATGGTTTTACCCTTAAAGACATTGTTATAGGTACCACCAGCCGTAGCTAACAGCTGCGCCAATCCTAGCAGATCCGCTGCATCATAAAGTTTGTACTCTGTCTCACTTTCATGTCCAATATACCAAGACGTATCCGGCTCAATCTTAGGATTATACTCAGCATATGACGTCAATGAAACCGCGGGAATCATGCATACCAGCATGGACAAGAGAAGTAAAATACTAATTACTTTTTTCATTGTTTTTTCCTTTCATTTTAAATTTTTTTATTTTATATTGAATAAGGGGCGCGTTTTTAACCGTTTACCCTCCTTTCTTTGTATTGCTATGTCACAACGTTAAGAAGATATTCAAATTATGATTTATCGAACTGTTTGCTATGTACGCACACTCTCGGTGTCATCCTGAGCGTAAGCACTTTATTGGGAGAACCAAAAGTACAATTCGAAGGATCTTTGCCGCTTGCGGCAACAACCAACTTCGATGGGTAACCCTTTATTCTTTAAGGGTTCTCCCAATATATGCGGTTAGTAGTTGCTCCTTACGTCGCA
>JAFTXE010000045.1 GCA_017461745.1 Clostridia bacterium
AGAAAAGCTCCGCAAAAGCTTTCTTGCCGAGTTGTAGCCCGCCTAAGCCATTCTTGGAATTAAATATGTTTAATCGGGCTACAACCCGGCAAGGAAGTTTTTTGCCAAGCTTTTTTTCAAAAAAGCGGAAATCGCGTCCCCCGCGTCCCCCGCATCCCCCGATAAATCACAATTTGAAAATGTATCGCACTTTATTTGCTGATGCATATTTTCAAGTTTTATCACGTCGTTGGAAGCTTTCACAAAATGAAATTCCAACAAAAATAATAATGAACTTAATCGGAGGTGCGGTATGAAAGAATCGGATAATCGAGAAAAAGAGCAATCCAATTTACCCGAGCGCCCCCGAAAAGCTTTTGCTTTAGCGCCGTCGAGTATAAAGAAAAAGGTAAAAAAAGCGCTCGTAGCGCGTGAGCAGAAGCTCGCTTATAACGACGTTATATTTAGCGAGCCTCTCACTCCGCCTGCCGAAGAGCCGCCAAAGCCCTTGGAGAAGGGCAACGTTGATATGTGGTTCTTGCTTTGGGCGATGATACTCGTCTGCTTCGGCGCTATCATGTCTTATAGCGCAAGCGCAGTGTACGCGGAGCAGAAATTCGATAGCTCTACGTATTTTCTGCTTAGATACGTGCTTTTCGCCGTGCTGGCTATAGTGATAACCGTACCGTTCGTGGCAATCGCGCGCCCGTGGTTCTGGAGAATATTCGGAGTTGCGGCTTACGGCGCTTCAATATTGCTCTTACTTGCGGTGCTTGTCTTCGGAGTTGCCGAGGGCGAAGCGCAAAGATGGATAGACCTCGGCTTTATAACCATTCAGCCCTCTGAGATAGCAAAGGTTGCGGTGGTCATGGTGCTGGCGCTCTATATGTCTAAATACGAAAAGGAGATAACCTCAACGCACGCCTTTGGCGGAAGCTTCCGCAAGGGAGTTATGATGCCCATGGCGATAATCGGGCTTATCTGCGGACTCGTCGCTCTTGAAAGACACATTTCGGGACTTATGATAATAGGTATGCTTGGCGTGGCTGTCATGTTCATGGGCGGTACGAGAATAAAATGGCTTGCCATGTTTCTTGGTATAATCGGTGTTGCGGGAGTAGGACTTATACTCGTTTCAAGCTACGCGCAGGAAAGAGTTGATATATGGTTACATATTGAGGAGGCTGACCCCTTGGGAGCGGCATGGCAAACACTTCAGGGACTGTACGCAATAGGCTCGGGGGGATTTTTCGGATTGGGTCTTGGCAGTAGCCGTCAGAAGTTCGGTTACGTTTCCCAGCCACAGAACGACTTTATCTTTACTATAATTTGCGAGGAGCTCGGCTTTATAGGAGCTTTCGTGCTGATTTTGCTTTTTGGACTTCTCATATGGAGAGGAATAAAAATAGGACAGCGCGCGCCCGATAAATTCTGCGCTCTTACGGTTTGGGGGCTTACCTTTAAAATAGCTCTACAGGTTGCCATGAATATAGCCGTGGTTACCAACTCAATGCCCAATACGGGTATTTCCTTGCCGTTCTTCAGCTCGGGCGGTACTTCACTTATGATACAGATATTCGAGATAGGAATAATACTTTCCATATCAAGATTTTCAACTGTAAAAAAATAGATATATAATAGGAGGAAACAATGAGAGTTCTGCTTACAGGCGGCGGAACGAGCGGTCACGTAAATCCCGCTCTTGCTATTGCCGATATAATAAAAAAAGAAGACAGCTCTGCCGAGATAGCCTACGTCGGTACTGAAAAGGGAATAGAAAAGCGCCTCGTTGAAAAGGAAGGCTATGAGTTTCACTCCATAAAAATTCAGGGAATCAGCCGCTCTCTTTCGCCCGAAAACATAAAAACGGCGTATTATATCATGACTGCTCCCGCAAAGGCAAAAAAGATAATAGAAAAGTTCAATCCCGATATAGTTATCGGAACGGGTGGATACGTGTGCTGGGCGCCTATCAAGGTGGCGGCGCAGATGGGTATTCCAACGATGATACATGAGTCTAACTCCGTAGCGGGTCTTGCCGTACGCAAGCTTGAAAGCAAGGTGGATATAATTCTGACTAATTTCAAGGAGACGGAGAAGGGACTTAGCGAAAAGAATAAAATAATCAACGTCGGAAATCCGATAAGAACCTCGTTTTCGGGAACTGATAAGGCAGAGGCAAGACGCAAGCTCGGTATTCCCGATAATATAAAATTCGTAATACTGTCCTTCGGCGGCAGTCTCGGCGCGCCTAAGATAAATCAAGCGGCTATCGACGTTATGAGAAAGTTCGGTATGGAGCACGAGGACGTTATGCATTTCCATTCGGGTGGCAAAAACTATTATAAGAACGCAATGCAGATGTTCGCGGGCTATAGTCTTGAAAAAAATTCCCGACTTGACGTTAAGGAATATATTTACGATATGCACCTGTATATGACGGCGGCGGACGTTATTATATGCCGCGCGGGAGCGATGACGCTGACGGAGCTTGCTATGATGAAAAAGCCCGCTATACTTATCCCCTCGCCAAACGTTACCGACAATCATCAGTATAAAAACGCCCGCGCGCTTTTGGACGGCGGAGCGGCAATGCTTATAGAGGAGAATAGACTTGATAGCGATACGATAAACAGCGCAGTTGAAAAGCTCTATTACGACGACGTTCTCAGAGACGGAATGAGCGCGGCAATTGCGAATTTCGCAAATCCCGATGTCAACGAGCAGATATACGCTGAGATTCTTAGATTGATAAAAAACAAGGCTAAAATAAAACAGAAGTAAAATTGAGCTGAAAGGAAGAGGCACATGAGTACGCATAAAAACAAGGCTGTCGGAGCGGCATCTGATAAGAAAAGATTGACGCTTATTGTCGTAACCGTTTTTATGTGCGCCGCCGCTCTTTTCAGCTTGTTTATTTATATCCGTTCGTTTCTGCCCGTGACCCGATTTGAGCTTTCGGGCTTGACGCAGTACGAGCGAGCGGAGATAATAGGTCATTCGGGTATATCCTCGGGCGATAAGCTTTATTCCATAGAGCTTGACGAGGCGGAGGAAAGGCTGCTTGCGGCGTGCCCGTATCTTGAAGAGGTCGAGGTGGAAAGGAAGTTCCCCAATAAAATAATCTTCAGAGTAGTGGAGAAGGACCCGTATTGGTACTTAGAGGTTTCGGGCGACTATTATGCGCTTGACTCCAATTTCTTCGTTATCGAGGAGACAAAGAACAGGGAAAAATTCGTTCAGATGGGCGTGCCTCAGCTTGTACTGCCCAATCTGAGAAGTCTTATCAGTGGTGAGCTTCCCGATTTCGGAGCTGACGAAACCGAGATAAGAAAGGCGCTTGAGCTTGTGAGCGCGGTGCAGAGCACCACGCTTAAATCAAGAATGACATTGGTGGATATGGAAAGCCGCTTCGACGTTAATATCGTCGTGGACGGAAAGTATTACGTCTATATGGGGGACGTCTCGGATATTAAGGAAAAGCTCGAAGCCGTGGAAAAAATACTTGCATCGGGTGAATTTGATAATTACAAGGGCGCGGAAATAGACGCCTCAATTCCCGAAACTGTCAGCGTAAAGCCGATATATTAAATTGTGAGTTATTGAGGGACGCGGGGGGACGCGTTGTCGCTTTTCGAGAAAAGCTCCGCAAAAGCTTTCTTGCATGGCAGTAGCCCAACCATTTTGCATATAAATCAAAGAATAGCTTTGCTGGGCTACTGCCATGCAAGGAAGTTTTTTGCCAAGCTTTTTTTCAAAAAAGCGGAAATCGCGTCCCCCGCATCCCCAAATAACTTATAATTTAATTATCTATAAAGAACAGGGGCTGAGTTATTAATTTGACTCAGCCCCTAAAAATATTGTGAATTATTGTTCTTCAAATTCCACGTTGACGTCGCCGATTCCGCTGTCGATTTTGATACGGTTATCTCCGTTTCCAACGATACTTCCGTCGGGAACAGAGCTTTCGCCAATACGAAAGTCTCCAATGCCCTTGTTTACGTCGATAGAATAGTCCTCAGGCTTCCCCAAGAGCGTCATGTCAAGCGCACCGACTCCGCAATCAATGTCGCTATTTCCGAGAAGGTAAGCTGATATCTCAACGTTACCCATTCCGATATCAAAATCAAGCGAAGCAAACGAGCAGTTGCTTATTTCGATATTACCCGCGCCGCCGTTTATGTCAGCACTCTCGGAAACGGTAACGTTATCAAAGTACGATTCACCTGCGCCAAGGTCAATTTCAAGTATATTTACGCAAAGATCACGAACGTTGAGTATTCCCGCGCCTGTATCGATGTCAGCCTCTTCAAGCACAAGCTCGGGGATAGTCAGTGTTACTACGCACTCATCTTTATTGAAGCTACTGCTTTCTTCTATTTGCAGTACGTCGCTGTTTTGAGTTACGTTGACTCTGCTCTTATTTGTAAATACCGTGAGCGCATCTCCGCGCTTGATAGTAAGCGATGCGGCTTCAAGCTCGATATCAAGGCTTAATATTTTGGACGCGTCAAATTCGTATTCATACGCGTCAGAGCCGACCGCGTATGACGGTTCATCGTCGTCAAATATATCAAAAATACCTGCCGCAATGCTGATGATCGTCGATATTATCGAGGCAATAATTAAAATTGCGAGTGCGATAGCCGCGAATTTTATGATCTTCTGAAAAGTAGTCATTTGATAGAAATACCTCCGAAAATGCAAGTGCCCTTAACGTAGACCGTAGGCGTATCGGGCGTTTCAGTGCTTGGCTTGTTACCCGATGTTCCGCCAAAAATGGACGTTGATTTGATTTTTAAATTCATTCCATCGGGAACTATGAAATCAATTCCGCCGAAAACAGCGCAGGCTTCTATAACCACGTCCTCTTCGATTATCGCGCCGTTGAGGTCGCACTTGATTCCACCGAATATGGCGTTCATGGTACAGCTTTTAAGAACCTCTCCGTTGAAATTTACTGTCTGACCCGAAAAGGTAGAGGTATAGTCATCAAGCTTACCGTCCTTCTGAGCGTCGTTTATCTTGGCGTCAATATCGTCGTTCTTTGACGTGCGAGTAAAAGACTTGGCAATGAGCATGATACCGATGATTATTATGATACCCGGGAATATCAGCTCTATGGCAGTGTCGAAATCTATTATGTTACGTGTTCCGAGGAGAAGTATCACTCCCACAAAAAGTCCTATAAGATTTGAAGTCTTTGGTCCTTTTGAAATAAGTGAGATGGTAAAGGGAACTATTATAAACAGCGTCCACCACCCCTTAAAAAACAGGGCGTAATTGATGTGAAGTATTCCGATGATATTCAAAGCGATTATCACACCGATGGCGATAAGCACGATGCCCCAGAGCAGCTTGGATAATTTTTTCATTTCGTTGCACCTCCATGTGTTTTATAGGACAATTATACATCAATTTTTAAAATTTGTCAACATAAGTTTTGTAATGTTGCTCGCAATGACAAGCTCGGTGCAAGCATGGTGAGTCTAATTATAATTTATCTGGGAGAAAGTAAGACTTTAGAAAAATGCCGTACTTCCAATTGAGCACGGCACTATATTCCAACAACCCTGATATTCATTTTTTATGAGTTCTTTGGGGTATGGGGCTTTCTCAGAAAGAAAGCCCCAAAAATCCGCGTCCTCTTATACCTCGGACAGAATTACGGTAATCTCTCCGACGAGCTTGCAGTTGCCCATTCCTGCGGGGAGATAGTAGCTGTCGCCTTTACGTACGGCGTAGCTTTCGCCACCGAAAATTATCTCTCCTTCGCCGTCAATGCAGAGCAGAGAGACAAAGCTCTCTCTCGTTACGGTGAGCGATTCACCGTCGCTTGAGGCATCTACGGTCAGCTTGCGAGCGGAGAAATACACGGAGTTTGCCAAAAGCTCACCCGACTCGCAGGTGTTGCCACGGGCGTATCTTATATCGTTTATTTCGTCCTCGGTATACGTTCTCGTTACGTCAAGCGCCTTATCGACGTGCAGGTCGCGGAGCTTTCCGTCGGGTCCCAATCTGTCGAAATCGTATACGCGGTAAGTAAGGTCAGCGTTCTGCTGTATCTCTGCTATAAGTATTCCCGCGCCTATGGCGTGTATCATTCCCGCGGGAATAAAGAAGGTCTCACCCGCCTTAACGGGACGCTGATTCATAACGGCGTTAATTCGCTTCTGGTCTATAGCCTTGGCAAATTCCTCGCGCGTGATACCGTCCTTTAAGCCGTAGATGAGCTGTGCGTCACGCTTTGCGTCAATGACGTACCACATCTCCGTTTTACCGCTGTCACCTTCAACGGCAGCAGCGTATTCGTTGTCGGGGTGTACCTGAACCGAAAGGACGTCAGCCGCATCTATGAGCTTGACGAGCAAAGGGAATCTATCGCCCTTTTTGAACGAGGGCGTAACGCAATCGTAGCCGAAGGCGTCAAAGTATTCGGCAAGCGTCATTCCCGCCGCACGTCCGTTGAGAACCTTTGCCATCTCGTCGTCTCTGACGGACAGCTCCCACGTCTCGGATATGGTGTTGTGCTCGGATTGCTTTCCGAATTCCGACTTAAGTCTTTTGCCCGCCCAAAGCGCAGTTTTTGCGGTGTAGCTCAGCTTGAGGGGGTATCTGTCTTTGTTTATAGGTGCATTCATTCTGCAATATTCCTCCACTATTTCTGTCTCGCTGAAATGCTCACGAATTCCGCAGATAAGCTGATAGGATTCGTGACCCTTTCCCGCGAGTAAAATTATATCACCCTTTCGGGCATTTTTCAAAGCGTATTCTATAGCCTTTTTTCTGTCGGGAATAGCGACGTAAGGGCAAGTTCCCGCGGTGAAATAGGACGCTATTTCGCTGATTATCGCGCTCGGTGACTCGTTGTCGGGATTGTCCGAGGTGAGTATGCAAAAGTCTGCGTCTCGCGAGGCTACCAAACCAAGCTCCATGCGGCGCATCTTGGTTCTTCCGCCGATAGAGCCGAATAGACATACGAGTCTTGACGGATCGTATATTCTCAGCGCCGTCAACGCTGCCTTAAGGCTTACGCCGTTGTGCGCGTAGTCTATGACTACTGTCGCTCCGCAAGGAAGCTCGTGGGTCTCAAAGCGCCCCTTTATACGAACGTATCGCATGGTTTTTGTTATCTTTCCTGCCGAAAGCCCAAGCCTTATGCATACCGCAATGGCGGTCAATGCGTTATAAACGCTGAACTCTCCTGGGAAGGATAGGGCAACGGGGAAGCTCTTTGAGTCAGCTCTGCTGCGGCACTCGAAGCTGACGCCGATATTTCCTGACGAGCGGAAATAGGTTATTGAGTCCGCCTTAAAATCGGCGTCGCTGTTGACGGATATTCCTACCTTTTCGGAGCGTCCTCCGCCCACTACCGATAACGCGTATTCGTCGTCGGCGTTATAAACAACGTAGTCCGCGCCGTAATCGGTGAACAGCGTGCGCTTGCAGTTTTTGTATTCCTCAAAATCGTGATGCTCAAACTCTCCTATGTGGTCGGGTGAGAGATTGGTGAACACGCATATATCAAATTTTATGCCGTGGACTCTCGCCATCTTAAGCGCCTGCGAGGATACCTCCATCACAAGCGTCGTAATACCGTTATCCACCATCTTGCGCATTATGCTATGTATATCGTGGCTCTCGGGCGTGGTGTTGACGGTCTCCATAAATACGTCCTTGTAGCTGACTCCGTTTGAGCCTATGTATCCCGTTGGAATACCGCTCTCGTTGAGTATGTTGTATATGAGCAGAGAGGACGTTGTCTTTCCCTTAGTGCCCGTTATTCCGATAATTTTCAAGTCTTTTGAGGGATAGTCGAAAAACTTTGCGGAGAGCTCTGCGAGAGCAACGCGCGTGTCGGGGGCTATTATAACGAAAGCGTCGTCTGGAAGCACGTTTATATAATGCTCGGCAACGAAAACGCGGCAACCGCGCTCGTAAGCGCCTAAAACGTAGTCGTGACCGTCCACCAAAGCGCCCGTAAGGCAAACGAACACGGAGTTAGCCGCCGCTTTTCTGGAGTCGTAGCAAATATCGTCAACGTTGACCGCGCTTGCTTCCTTTCCGCAACGGTTGATTATTTCCTTGTAATCAATAACCTGCATAAGTTCTTTTAAAATCATTTTAATCTCCCTTTCGTGTTCGTACGTTTTAGACTTCCGCGGCTTACACTCTGAAGCTCATTATCGTTTCGTCAAAGCCAATTGGTGTTTTTCCGCACATTCTTATTGCGGAGTACGCGAGAATTTCAAGTGAATCTATAAAAAGACCGTTGTCAAGCGCTCCGCTTTTTTTGAGAAGCGAAAGCTCGGTACAGCCGAGAATTATTTTTTTACAGCCCTTGTCGGTAAGCTCTTTTACCACCGACGAAAAGCTATCCGTATCGACGGGTAGTCCTTTTTTTATTCTTCCGTAAATTATATCGGAAATTATTCGCTGACCGTCTGCCTCGGGAACGACGCAATCCATTCCTGCCATGGAGAATATGTCCGTATAAGCGCCCGAGCTTACCGTACCCTCAGTTGCAAGCAAGCCTACGCGCCCAACGCTTGCGCGGCGGCAGAATATAGCGGTCTGGCGAATGATATTTATAATGGGAACGTCCACCGACTCACTAAGGCCCTCGAAAAAATAGTGCGCCGTATTGCAGGGAATAGCAATTATATCTGCGCCCGCTCCCACAAGCTTTTGCGCCTCGGAGCGCATTCTGTAGAGGGGATTGTCCGAGGAACGACCGAGAATGAAATCGGTTCTGTCGGGCGTGTCGGCTCTTGAGGATAGCAGTACGTTGATATGGTCCTGATCGCGTTCGGCAAGGGTGTGCGAGGTGATCATTTCGTAAAAATATACGCTTGACATCGGACCGAGTCCGCCAAGTATTCCAAGCGTCTTTCCACTGCTTTCCATGTTTTCACCCCTCTCAGCGCATAAATATTCACTATAATTATAGCACACCGCAAGGGATTTGTCAAAGGGGCATTTCAAAAAAAGCCACTTTGCTAAAAAAATTTACATAATTTTCTTGATTTCTGCCGAAAACGTATTGAAAAAATCCGAGAAATTGTTTATAATATGCTTTGGTATCATAAACTACTTATTCATCGAGGTCAATATGAAGAACAGAAAGCTACACAAGGTATTCAAGCGAATGCCGACGCTAACTACGGAGCGGTTGGTACTGCGTCCAATGAGCACGTCGGACGCATGGGATATGTACGAATACGCGCACCGAGAGGACGTGACGGAATTTTTGCTGTGGTCGCCGCATCCTTCCGTATCCTACACGCGCGACTATCTTGCGTATATCGAGAGCAGATACGCCGCCTGCGAGTTCTACGATTGGGCTATAACGCTTGCGGATAGCGGAAAGATGATAGGCACGGCGGGCTTTACAAAAATAAATACCGACCACAACGTTGGTGAGATAGGTTACGTTCTCAGCCCCGAATATCACGGAAAGGGACTTGGCTTTGAGGCGGCAAGGAGAGTCGTTGACTTTGGATTTGAGCAGCTTGAGCTTCACCGCATCGAAGCGAAATTCATGCAAGGCAACGCCGCCTCCTTGCACGTAATGGAAAAGCTTGGCATGACCTTTGAGGGATATCAGCGCGACAGCATGCTCGTCAAGGGCAAATACAGGACCATCGGTTACTGCTCAATACTTGCGGACGAATACAGTTCCCATAAAAATCATTAAAAAACAGCGGTCGCTCAGCTCCGCAAAGAGTGAGCGACCGCTTGCTTATTTAGCTTTACTCAATTGTCCAATTATCAGCCGCAGCAGAATATGAGAATGAGGGCGATGAGAATTATCCAGATGCAGTTGTTATCAAAAAGATTGCAAAGGCAGTTATTCATAATTATCCTCCGAGAAAAAGTTTTAAGAGCGTTTTTGCTCTACGCTAATATAATATGTCAGGCGGTCAAAAAATGTTACAGTTGATTTTACGCCGCAAAATCTGATATCAAAATCTACAATACGACATGATTTTTAGCTTTAAAATTATGCAAAGTCACGTTTCGTCATTTTTGTGTAAAAAAATTTTGAATTTACTTGTTAAAGATAAAAAAATATGTTATAATTTATTATATAAATACTGAATGGCAAATTTAAGCTCGGAGGAAACAAACATGAAAGAATCACAGTATGCTGAACTCAGCGTTATCGGCATGAAAGGATGCGAGCAGTTCGCTTCGCAGGTAGACTATTATCTCAGAGAATGGCGCAGACATGGCGGAGACGAAAGCTTTCTTGTTCACGTTGACTGTCCCAGATTCAGCTCGGGAGAAGCAAAGGGACTTCTGCATGAATCACTCAGAGGGCACGATCTGTACATAATCTGCGACGTGTTCAACTACGGCGTAACCTATAAGATGTACGGTCAGGAAGTGCCCATGAGCCCCGACGACCATTACGCAGACCTTAAGAGAATTATCGCCGCAAACGCGGGAAAAGCAAGACGTGTTTCAATAATCATGCCCATGCTCTACGAGGGTAGACAGCACAAGAGAAGCGGAAGAGAATCTCTTGACTGCGCGCTTATGCTTCAGGAGCTTGTTAATATGGGTGTTACCAATATTATTACGTTTGACGCACACGACCCCAGAGTGCAGAACGCAATTCCTCTTTCGGGCTTTGATAACGTAATGCCCACGTATCAGATGATAAAGGCTCTCGTTCGCTCTGTTCCCGACGTCGTTATCGATAAGGACGAGCTGGTTATCATTTCTCCCGATGAGGGCGCTATGAGCCGTTGTATGTATTTCTCCTCGGTGCTTGGATTGGATATAGGTATGTTCTATAAGCGCCGTAACTACGCCGTAGTCGTTAACGGACGCAATCCGATTGAGGCTCACGAATATCTCGGTAAGGACCTTACGGGCAAGGACGTTATTATCGTTGACGATATGATATCCTCGGGTGAATCGCTTATCGACGTTGCCGTTCAGCTTAAGGAAAAGGGAGCTAAGAGAATTTTCGCGTTTGCTACCTTCGGTCTGTTCACTGACGGACTTGCTAAGTTTGATAAGGCTTACGCTGACGGAATATTTACAAGAATATTTACAACTAACCTCGTATACCGCCGTCCCGAGCTTTCCTCGAGAGAGTGGTACGTTGAGGTAAATATGTGTAAATACGTATCTTATATCATAGATACGCTTAATCACGACTATACTTTAAGTGAGCTTCTTAACCCCGTTAAGAGAATTCACAATCTGGTTGACAAGCATAAGGCGGGTCAGGCAGCACAGGTAAAAATTAATTTTGAGGAGGCATAAAAAATGAACAATTGGTTAGAGCTTGAAGGTAAGGTAGTAATAGTTACGGGTGGCGCTTGCGGAATTGGCTACGCTGTAGTTGAGGAATTCCTCGCTGACGGAGCTAAGGTCGTAGTTTGCGATATAAGCGACAACGTTCCCGAATTCAAGGGCGCAACGGCTAACAATATGCTGTACGTAAAGACTGACGTTACCTCTAAGAGTCAAGTTGACGCAATGGTTGCTAAGGCAGTTGAGACCTTCGGTACCGTTGACGTTATGGTAAACAACGCGGGTATCAATATTCCCAGACTTCTCGTAGACGAGGCTGGACAGTATGAGCTTGACGATAACGTTTGGGACAAGGTCATGAACGTTAACCTCAAGGGGCTGTTCTACTGCTCTCAGGCAACCGCGAGAATAATGAAGGCTAAGGGAGAGGGCGTTATCATAAATATGTCCTCTGAGTGCGGACTTGAAGGATCTGAGGGACAGAGCGTTTACGCGGCTTCCAAGGCGGCAGTTAACGCACTTACGAGATCTTGGGCTAAGGAGCTTGGTAAGTTCGGCGTTCGCGTCGTAGGTATCGCTCCCGGTATCCTTGAAGCTACGGGTCTCCGTACCATTTCTTACGAGACCGCCCTTGCATATACGAGAGGAATTACCGTTGACCAGCTCAGAGCGGGCTACAGCAAGACGGGAACGACTCCTCTTGGACGTTCTGGTAAGCTTTCCGAGGTTGCGTCCACCGTTGCGTTCATGGCAAGCAATAAGTCAAGCTACGTTCACGGCGTAACTCTTAACGTCGCAGGCGGTAAGACGAGAGGCTAATTAAATTTAAATACATAATAAAAAACAGTGCCGAGTTGAAAAACTAGGCACTGTTTTTTGCGGTGACTTGAAATTATGAATTTTGGGGTAGCTTACCCGTTTGAGCGAGGTAATCGCAGATAATATCAACTGCTTTTTCAAAGGAAATGGCAGAGGTATTGAGGCAGAGGTCAAAGTTGTTTACGTCGTTCCAATCGTTGCCCGTATAATACTTATAGTAATTTGCTCTTGCTTTATCAAGCGTTTCTATCTTCTTTTCCGCTTCGGCGGGAAGCATTCCGTAAAGGCTCGTTACTCGCTTCATGCAGGCTTCCTTGTCGGCGTAGACGAAAATTCGGGTCAGATCCTTGCGCTCGCGAAGGATATAGTCTGCGCATCTGCCTATAATAACGCAATCGGACTTATCCGCAAGGTCTCGTATTATCTTTGCCTGATAGTTAAATAGGTTGTCGTCGGAAACGAAAAGGTCGCTGTCGGGAGGAATAGTCCATTCGCCGTAGCTCTTTTTGTAACGCTTAAAAAGATTGGTCTTTACGTGCTCGTCAGCCTTTCCGAAAAGCTCCAGATTTATTCCGCTTTCCTCGGATGCAAGCTTGATAAGGTCGTCGTTGTAGTAATCAATATCAAGCCTCTGTGCCAAAAGCTTTCCTATGGTTCTTCCGCCGCTTCCAAAGCCGCGGGCAATGGTGATAACGCATTTTGACATAATATTATCTCCTTTATATTATTACTTATTATTTACGAAGTCAATAAATCTGAGGAACGCTGCCTTGCCCTCGTCGGTGCGCTTATAAACGCCTGCGTCCTCAAGAACTCTCTGGAATACCGCACCGATCTCCTTCTTAAGAATGTCCTCGGTATTTTCGGGAGTGAAGCTGTACTTTGATTTGATGCTTTCAAACCAAGCCTTGTGCTTCTCAATATCGGCGTTTTCCGCAAAATCCTTGCCCTCGGCTATATACTGACACATAAGAGCTATCTCGTCGCGCAGTCTTGCGGGGAGCACGGCAAGTCCCATTACCTCGATAAGACCTATATTTTCCTTCTTGATATGGTGAACGTCAGCGTGAGGATGATAAACGCCAAGAGGATGCTCCTCTGTGGTGATATTATTTCTGAGAACGAGGTCAAGCTCAAACTTATCTTCAACCATACGCGCGATAGGCGTTACGGTATTGTGAGGCTCGCCGTCGGTCTCTGCGAACACAAACGCTTGCTCGTCGGTATACTCGCGCCAAGCACCGAGAATTTTATCTGCCAAGGAAACGAGCTGTATCTTGTCCGTTCCGCGAAGTCTTATTACCGACATAGGCCAAGCGACGAGTCCCGCTTCAATGTCCTCAAATCCCTCGAAGCTTACGTGAGCCTCGATAGGCGCTTTAGCCATTGCGAAGGTGTAGTGTCCGCCTTGCATATGGTCGTGCGAGAGGATAGAGCCGCCAACGATGGGAAGGTCTGCGTTTGAACCAACGAAATAGTGCGGGAACTGCTCAACGAAATCAAGCAGACGGTAGAAGGTATCGCGGTGTATCTTCATGGGCGTGTGTTCTTCGGAGAGAACTATGCAGTGCTCGTTGTAGTAAACGTAGGGTGAGTACTGCAAGAACCACTTGCGACCCGACAGCGTCACGGGAATCAGACGGAGCGTCTGTCTTGCGGGCTTTGCCGCATTACCGTAATAGCCCTCGTTGGAGGGGCAGAGCAGACACTTGGGATATCCGCTTTGAGGCAAAAGCTTTGCCGCGGCTATCGCCTTGGGGTCTCTTTCGGGCTTGGATAGGTTTACTGTGATATCAAGCTCACCAAAAGCTCCGTCGTACGTCCACTTGAGGTCCTTTGATACGCGGTATGTTCTGATATAATCGCTGGAGCGACAGAGGTGATAGAAGTAGTCGGTTGCCGCTTCGGGAGAAATATCGTAGAGAGAAGAGAAGTTCTTTATTACTTCACTCGGACGTGGAGTAAGCGCGCCCATGAGCTTTGTGTCAAAGAGGTCTCTGTATACAACGGAGTTGTTCTCAATAAGACCGTTTTCGTAGGCGTAGTCACAAAGCGCACCGAGAATACTTTCAAGCGGCTCTTCGGGAACGTCGCCTTGCGGCTCTTCATATTCGGTTACACCGAGTATTCCCATAAGGCTGTTCACGGAGTAATTAACGTCTTGCTCCTCGATAAGCCCTTCCGCAAGCGCATAGCTCACAAGCTGTCTGATTTTAACTGAAATGTTTTTGCAATCGTTTGTCATTTTTATCCCCCATTATTCAACAAATGCATTTATACTATAATTATATCATGAATTTATTGATATGTCAAAGGAAATGATTATTTTTTGTAAAGATTTTTACATTTTATTGACAATTAGACCTTATAGTGATAAAATATAAAATGGTATATTGTCGAAAAGTGAATTTTTATAATTTGAAGGGGGCGCGTGGGGACGCAAGGGACGCGAGGGACGCGGGGGACGCGATTCCCGCTTTTTTGAAAAAAAGCTTGGCAAAAAACTTCCTTGCCGGGTTGTAGCCCGATTAGATATATATAATTCCAAGAATAGTTTAGTCGGGCTACAACTCGGCAAGAAAGCTTTTGCGGAGCTTTTCTCGAAAAGCGACAACGCGTCCCCC
>JAFTXE010000046.1 GCA_017461745.1 Clostridia bacterium
CTCGCACTAACTTTTTCAATAAAAAAGAAACCCGTCAAATGTGCAGCAGCATTTGACGTGGTTTCCACCTTAGAAAAATGCCGTACTTAAATTTAAGCATAGCACTAAATTTCAACAGCTTTAATATTAATTTTTTTCGAGTTCTTTGGGGGTATGGGGGCTTTCTCCGAAAGAAAGCCCCCGAAAAATAAATAATAAACTAATCATAAGGAGAATAACATGCCAAAGAAAAGCACTCAGAAAAATGAAAATCCATATAAGTATTCCGACAGCAACAAGAGATATTATACTTATGATTATTATTTGCGCAAGACGTTTGGCGGCAAGTGCGCAAAGATACCGATAGACGCGGGGTTCACCTGTCCAAATATTGACGGAAAATGTGGCGTTGGCGGGTGTATCTACTGCTCGGGCAGAGGTAGCGGAGATTTTGCGGAAAGCGCAGAGCTGTCGGTAAGAGAGCAGTATGAGATAACGAGGGCAAAGCTTTCGTCAAAATGGAGCACGGACAGATGTATTCCATATTTTCAGGCTCACACGAACACTTATGCACCCGTGGAGAAGGTAAGGGAAAAGATAGACGCAGTGCTCGGACTTGACGGAGTGGTTGCGCTCAACGTTGCGACGAGAGCAGATTGCCTTGAGGACGAAATATGTGAGTATCTTGCGGAGCTTGCGGACAAGCTTCCGCTGACCGTGGAGCTTGGCTTGCAGACGGCGCACGATAGCACGGCAACTCTTATAAACAGAGGTCATACCTTTGCCGACTTTGTAAGAGGATATGAGCGGCTCAGAGCGGCATCGGATAAAATAAATATCTGTGTGCATCTGATATTCGGACTTCCCGAGGAGACAAGGGAAATGATGCTCGGGACGGTAAAAAGGGTCGCAGAGCTTGCGCCTGAGCAGGTAAAGATACATCTTTTGCACGTTATAAAGGGTACGGAAATGGCGAGAATGTACGAGCGTGGAGAGTACACTCCGCTTGAAAGGCAGGAATACGTGGAGCTTGTGGCAGACGCCATTGAGCTGTTGCCGCCCGAAACGGTAATTGCAAGGCTTACGGGAGACGGCATGGCGGACACGCTCATAGCACCTGAATGGAGTCGCAAAAAGGTGTCGGTTATAAACGATATAGATAAAGAGCTATACCACCGTGGAAGTTATCAGGGAATGCGTTATATCGCCTTTTAGCAATCTCTGTACGAAAAATAAAATCACATTCTTATATTTTCAAATTAAATTTTTACAATATTGATTTATCTTTGATAAATCCTTGACAAACAAACGTTTATGTAGTATAATAATATCAACTATTAAAAATATCGGAGGACATGGCAATGACTATAAATGAATTGCTTGAGGGGCGCAAGACTTGCGGTTGCGGAAAGGCTCATATTTGCCCTATTGACAGCGTCGTTATCGGTAAGAACGCTTGTGACAGCTTGAAGTCTCTTTGCGCAGAGTACAATAATATTTTGCTTGTGGCAGATAACAATACCTTTGCCGTCGGTGGAGAAAAGGTTCTGGCGGCTATAGGTAATAAGATTACTGACAGAGTAATATTTGATACTACGTCGGTGCTCGTTCCCAACGAGGAAGCTCTTGCGAAGATAGAAAAGGGTATAACGGATAAGACAGACCTCATCGTCGGTATTGGCTCTGGTGTTATCAATGACCTTTGTAAGCACGTAAGCTTTGGCGCGGGACTCCGTTACTATATCGTTGCTACCGCCCCTTCAATGGACGGCTATGCTTCCAAGGGTGCGGCTCTTATTCTTGACGGTATGAAGGTCACCACTAATGCAGACGTGCCCAAGGCGATTATCGGTGACGTTGATATACTGAAGGATGCTCCTTATGAAATGATTCAGGCGGGATATGGTGATATTATCGGTAAGTATTCCTGCCTTAACGATTGGAAGCTGGCAAATCTTGTGAACGGTGAGTATATTTGCCGTGACGTTCTGGGCGCTACTTACGAGGAAGTCGAAAAGACTGTAAAGCTTGCCGACGGACTTGTAAAGCGCGACGAGGAAGCGGTTGCGGCTCTTATGCAGGCGCTGGTTGCCGTTGGTATACTTATGGCTTACGTCGGAAACTCCCGTCCCGCATCGGGCAGTGAGCATCACTTCTCGCACTATTTTGAGATAGTCGGAATAGTCAGAGGTGAGGATTACCTCGCTCACGGAATTGACGTTTGCTACTCGGCAATTGAGACGGCAAAGATAAGAGAGGAGCTGTTGGCTCTTGACGATATTTCCTCTTTTGAATATAAATTCGATAGAGAGAAGTATGAGAGCAATATCCGCCGCGTATACGGTAAGCTTGCAGACGAGGTGCTTGCGCTTCAGAATAAGCTCGGCTGGTATGACGTTGACAGAGTTAAGGTTTACCGTGAGAAATGGAGCGAGATAAAGGCTTTGCTTGCGGATTGTCCCTCGTCTGCCGAAATGCAGCAGCTCACGGAGAAGATCGGACTTTCTTACGATAGCTTCAAGAGCTTCTACGGCGAAAACAAGATAGCTGACGCAAAGCTCTACGCTAAGGACCTTAAGGATAGATACAGTGTTCTTTGGATGTATTACGATTTGCTTGCGTAAGGGACTCAAGAACTCGGAAATAAAAATTCAAATAAGGCTACAAGCCCGTCAAATGCAGTTGAGCATTTGACGGGCTTGATTTTACAGTGATTATTTTTTTGACTCAATAGCGGTAACGTAATGCAACAAAAAGCAGCCTATGAGTAATATTACGGCGCTCATTGCGGAATATTCAAGCATTTGAGCGCATCGGCGTTCAAGCAGAGCGTGAGGAATATGTGGCTTATTAGTAACGAAAAATAAAAGTATTGCGGTGACGTGGCAGAGAAGAGCAAAGCAACCGTATATTCCTGCGCGGATGCTTATACTTCCTTTGATTTTTAAAAAATTCATAAGTAACGCTCCTTTCCGAAATATATGTATGCAAAAAATGTATATTGAATAAAAATCGATAACTTGAACTGTTAAATACCGAAAAAGTATAGTTTATGCAATAAAATTATACTATATGCATAGAAAAAAGTCAATAAAGGGATATTGGAAGATAAGTTTAAGTTATACATTTGGGGAAAATAAAAGAAATTATTAAATAAAAAACGGGGAAATTTTGCATAAATATTTTTTATTTGACATTTTTATACACATATCATGAATAAACAAGGCGACTTAAAGCTTATTTCGACTTTTATTCGTTTTTGATGAATATTATTCATTAAAAAATGGGTGTATAATGTAAAAACGCCGATAAAGAAGGAGTACATTATGAATAACAACAGAAAAATTAAAATCGAGCAAATTTGCTTTGTTCAAAAAAATGATTGTGACTATGAGCTTTATCTATTGAAGACAGAACTTTCCGAGAGCTTTATTTTTCGAATATCGGACGGAAAAAACGAGGGGATAGAGCTTATATGTGTTTCGTCAATTGAGGCTGATAGGCTTTTCAAAAATATCTGTGAGGGAGAACTGAGCGTGTGTCAGCTTGCGGACGTGGCTGAGGATATGCGGCGGGAGACGATAATGGCAAATTGTTGAAAAGGTCTTTACTTTTTTGAAAAAATGTGGTAAAATATAGATTAAGAGGATTTTGCGCGTTGCAAGCCTAAAAATCAGTGGTTAAAACCGAAAGGCTGCATTTTTTGCAGAAAGAAGAAAGATGAAGTGTCCTGTCTGCGGTCATCCTGACAGTAAGGTTATCGATTCGCGTCCCGTAGAGGACGGAAGCAGTATCAGAAGAAGAAGAGAATGTCCCGTTTGTCAGAAAAGATTTACGACGTTTGAGGTGGTTGAAACGGTTCAGATCGTCGTAACCAAAAAGGACGGCTCTAAGGAGCTGTTTGACAGAACGAAATTGCTTTCGGGTCTTCTTAAGGCTTGCCAGAAGCGCCCCGTTGATGCCGAGGAGATAGTTAACGAAATAGAGGCTGAGCTTCAAAATTCGCTTTCTCACGACATCACGACCATCGAAATCGGCGAGATGGTAATGAATAAGCTAAAGAAAAAAGACGAAGTGGCTTACGTGCGCTTTGCGTCCGTCTATAGAGAATTTAAGGATATTGAGACCTTTATGACCGAGCTGAAGCAGCTTAAGAAAAAGTGAATATCAAAGTGTCCCAAAACACACAAGCCGAATGGATTTCCATTCGGCTTGTGTCAGATTACTGACAAAGGGTTCAGGACTACGGTTCTGAGCCCTTTGTCGTACTTTACAGGGTTTGAGAAATATGGTATAATATAGGTGTAAAAAGAAGTATGGAGGAAACACCTATGTTCACGGAAAGAAGCGGAAAGC
>JAFTXE010000047.1 GCA_017461745.1 Clostridia bacterium
ACAGATATCCGAGGGAAACTTTGAGCGCGCGCTTCTGTTCTGCGGAACGGGTATGGGAATACACATTGCCGCATCAAAGTGCCCCCACGTTCACGCAGGCGTCGTTGAAAGCGTTCCCGCGGCTCTCAGAGCAATAACGGGTAACGGAGTAAACGTTCTTGCCATGGGAGCGTTCTACGTAGCTCCCGCAATGGGCTGTGATATTGCCGACGCGTATCTTGGCGCAGACCTTGGCAGCGGCTACGAATGGTGGTACAATTTCTACGAGTTCCACAAGCTCGCAATTGACGAGCTGGAAGCCTTCGACTATGAGGAATATAAAAAGAACGGCTTCAAGATGGAGCATCTCGGCGATTATCCCTTGAAGCTCGAAAAGAAGCCGGAGGATAAGTAAGCAATGAAGATAACATCGCTCTTAGCTGAAAAGCAGGCAAATCCCGACGGTACAAAAATACCTACTATAGCCTTTCTCGGTGACAGTGTAACACAAGGGTGCTTTGAAATATATCTTGACAGTGCAGGAAACATACAAACTGTCTTTGATAAGACCAAAGGTTATCACACAAGGCTCACTGAAATACTGTCAATCCTTTATCCTTCCGTTCCTTTAAATATAATAAACGCGGGAATAAGCGGCGATTCATCAGGCAAGGGCGTTGCGAGACTTGAGAGAGACGTCATTTCCTATAGTCCCGACCTTACGGTCGTGTCCTTCGGTCTTAACGACAGCAATCACGGACAAGCAGGCTTGGAAAACTACCGCAAAAATATGGAGAACATATTTAAAAGGCTCATCGAAAGTGGAAGTGAGGTCATATTTATGACAGCTAACATGATGAACACGTCAATAAGTCATAAAATAAAAGATCCCGCAATTCTCCGTGTTGCCGAAAAAACTATGCTCCACCAGAAGGACGGAACTCTTGACGCCTATTTTGAGGCGGGCAAGCAAGCCGCACAAAAATACGGAGTATCTGTTTGCGATGCCTACTCCAAATGGAAACGCCTTTATGCAAACGGTGTTGATATAACAGCTCTGCTGTCAAATGACATAAATCATCCTATCCCTCAGATGCATTACCTTTTTGCAGTATCACTTTTGGAAACAATGATGGAATGAATCTTTTTCTGCTTTGGGATGGTTCGCCATCCCAAAGCAGAAAAAATACATCATATCGGTAAAAGCGCGTCGTAGTCAAGGATAGCGAGATGGCAGTTAGTTCCCCATGCACTTTCATATAGCACGTATATTTTATTACTTACGGGGTCTACGTTCATCTCTACGTATCCGCCCCTCTCAGCGTCTATCTCTCGTCTTAGTGTCCACGTTTTTCCACTGTCAACGCTTCCCTTCACCGTAACGTTGGCTCTCACACCCTTGTTTTCACAGTTTGCAAACAGCACTGTGAAAGGCTTGCCTTCTGCGCGTATGGACGCAACAGAGCCAAAGCAGCTTGGGTCGTGCAAGCTCTTATCGGGCTCGTATCCGTACCAATTGGAATATCCCGTCTTACTATATGCTCTGCCACGGTATCTGAGTCCTCCGCCAAGACGGCAGTTGAGATAAACAGTACCGTCCTCAAGCAGCGTGAGCGCTGTCTCGTTAGGCGAAAACAAATCAACCGACAACGGAAGTATCTCTCCCAAACGCCAGCTTTTTCCGCAATCCGAGCTATAGAACGTTCCCATTACCGAGGGCATATGTGACATAAGCGGCGATTCATAATATTTTGGTACCATCCATACGGGTACGACTAAGTCACCCGCAGGAGTACATATTCCGTGACCCGGACCAAAGGCGAAAGCGTTATGATATTCGGGGTCGGTAGAAGCCGTAATATCCTCTGCCTCGCTCCAGCTTATTCCGTCATCATCGCTGTATCTGTGAAGCGCCCTCCCGCCGTTTATCGTATAATCCTCGCAAAACAAAAGATGTATTCTTCCGTTTTTGTCCTGCATCATAACGGGATTGTTTACCGTCTTATGCTCCACTGTTCCCTCGGCGAGAACTATCGGAGCGCCAAAGCTTTCGCCACCATCAACCGAGCGCTGAGCAAAAATATCCATAAGGCTCCAATCGTTTGCCTCTCTGCGCGCTTCATTATAAATTATAATAGTTCCCAAAGATGTTATAAGTATTCCGGGAATACGGTGGTTAGCATATTTTTTGTCAGGACTCCAAATATCTAAAATTTTCAATTCAGACATTCATATTCTCCTTTAAAGACGATCCGTGATGCTTTCCTTAAGAAATTGCTTCTGCTCGTCGTTCAACTGTGAAAATGGCGCTCTTGCATATCCGAAGTCAAAGCCAAGCTGGCAAAGAACTTCCTTTTCACCTTCCATAACTCCAACCTTGCAAAGTGCCTTTATTATTCTGTTGCACTCGTGCTGTATATCCAGTGCGGCATCAAATTTTCCTTCCTTAAAGAGCTTACATATACTTATGTACTTGTCAGCCATAAAGTTATAAGTACTACCAATACCTCCGTCAGCTCCCATCGAAAGACCTGAAAGCAGCATTTCGTCAAAACCGTTGTAAACGAGCTTATCGGGGAATCTGCTCTTGAATTGCTCAAGCGCAAAGAAATCGTTGGAGGTATGCTTTATTCCTATAAATCTATCGTCACAGAAAAATTCCGCAACCTGCTCAACACTGAGATTTACTCCCGAAAAATTAGGGAAATTATAGATTATCATGGGCATATCAACAGCGTTTACTATATCGAAGTAATGCTTCTTAATCTGTTCAAAACTAAATTTGTAATAGAATGGCGCGATAGCGGATATAGCGTCGTATCCAAGCTCTTTTGCTATTTTCCCAAAGCGGATCGCCTGCTCCGTGGAAATGCATCCAACGTGAGCTATAAGAGTTACCTTTCTGTCGACTGCCTTGGCAGCCGTACGGTACACGAGTTCTCTTTCCGCATCGGAAAGCAAAAAAGCCTCTGCCGTACTACCGCCCACGTAAAATCCGTCAACGCCCTTTTCCATATTCCATTGTATCAAAGCTGTAAGAGCATCGACATTTACCGCTCCCTTGCTGTCAAAGGGAGTTAACAGTGCGGGAAATATTCCCTTGAATTTACTTTTCATTATAAGACTCCTGTTTTATTATAAGTATTAAATATTACCGAAAGGAAGTATCAGATGAAGCTTGAAAGTATCGTTTATTATACATCGGGATTATACTCGTCAGCAACCGACGAGAGCTTATCTCTTTTGAGAAGCGATAAATATACAATCATTTTCGTGCTTTGCGGCGC
This sequence comes from Clostridia bacterium, assembly GCA_017461745.1. Taxonomy (GTDB): domain Bacteria; phylum Bacillota; class Clostridia; order Oscillospirales; family CAG-272; genus HGM12713. Next base: position 3,267 of record JAFTXE010000047.1, read on the forward strand.
TTTGGAAATTCAGCTTGAGCATTCTGCCATCACAGTGAGAAACAAGGAAGTGTTCTTTCTCACCAATGAAGATAACGCGCATATATCCGTATCTCTGCAAAATCAAAAGCATACCGACTTCTTTTGGGCGAAGTTTGACGAGATGCCCGACGATCTTCTGCTTCCAACGCATATGCTTTGTGAAAACGCAGAAAATCTAAGAGAGCTATTCAATCAGCTCCATTATTTCTCCAAAGTTCCAAATCATCAAAACGCGGCTCAGAATCTTCTTCTCAGGCTAATTCTGATAGAAATAAATCTGCAATATACGTCGCTTAACGCCTCTCGCGAATTATCCACCTCTCAGGCACTTCCGCTTCGTATTTACGACTATATTCGTAAGAATGCGGACAAAAAGATCACCGTTGAGGACGTTGCAATAAAATTCGGGTACAACAGAGACTATCTTACCCGTATTATGAAGAAGGAAGGCTTTCCCGGAATCAAGCAGCTTATAATATCTACAAGATGCGATTATATAAAGGCATTGCTTTCCACAACTGAGCTATCCATTAAAGAGATTGGAATAAAAACCGGATTTGAGTGCACAAATGACTTCCTTAAATTCTTCAAAACCCATGAGAACATAACCCCCACGGAATTCAGAGAGCTTAGGGACAAGGCGTATAGTCATCCCCCAAATCAAATAATCTGACACATCCACCCATGAGGAGCCGCTTAAGCGGCTCCTCGCTTTTAAGTAAGTATTAATTAGCCTTCGCCTCTGCAAGCTCGGCGTATTTCAATCTCAGTGCCTCAACGAGATCGGGGAACATTGAGCCGTACTGTCCCCACCATGAAGCAAGCTCGTCTTTACCGTTCATTATCAACGTTGCTGCGTTAGGCATTCCTCCTGAGCCGGCATATATTTTCTTGGTCTCAAGCTGGAATACCGCGGTAAAATCATAGTATATAGAATTACGGATTATCTCAACTATTTGACTTGCCTTATCGTTTCTGGCAAAACGAACTCCAAGAAGAGACTCCCAATATACAGGAATAAGCTCCTCATTATTGTAATAGGACAGTGCGTCGAGTACGATACAGGCTCTGTCCGCGTCAGCGGGAGTTGGAACGGATACAAGCTCCCAACGCTGAACGTCGGTTATATAATTTTCCTGTTGCTCGTTAAATTTCGGCATAGGAAGTATGGTAAAGTCAACCGCGCTGTCTATATTGTTGCTTTCAAGCATGGAATGTGCGTAGGTTATAGAAAATATAGCTTTACCATCGGGAAACATATCAAGATTTACATCGAGTTCCTTTGCCTCAATATATTCATTCTTATTGAAGAACGAGAATACCTTATCAAATACGTCTACCAGATGGTTATTGTAATAAGTTATCTGATACTGTCCGTTATCATCCTTTTCAGCGAAAGGAGTATTGCATCCTATCATCATACCTCTGATACCGTGGGACGAGCTTACGACTCCCTTGATCTTATCGTCGCCTGCCGCATTTGCCGCATAGGTCTGAAGCTTGTCAATAGTCCATGCTCCCGATAATACGTCATCGTATATCTTATCTTCATCGATTCCGTGCTCTTCCCCAAGGTCTACGTTATAGTAGACCACCTCGGCGGCGGTAGTCTTATCCATAAGGAAGGTGGTTGCAAGGAAATACGTCTGTCCCTCTATCTCGCACTGCTCGTTTATGGACTGATAATACCATTCCTTATCTCTCATAAGATATTCCGAATCATTGAAATCGTAGTAAAGTCCCTCAATGCCGAGTGCAACTCCGTAATATGACTGAGGAATTACAAGGTCGTATGTATCGTCGCTGCTTCCCGCAAGGCATGCGTTACGAACTGAAGTTGCAAATCCAACCTCGTTCGCTCCGTTTCCATCCTCCGCAATATATTTTATCTCGATATTAAACATATCCGATACTATCTGATTTCTCTTTACAGCGGCAGTTTTAACGGCGTCTATATGGGACGACTCGTCAAAGAACTGCTGTGTTTGTAAAGTGCAGAGTATTCTGAACTCCGCTCCGCCGTAATCTCTATCAGGAGCTACATCCGCATATATGAAATCACCGCTTCCTGCCGTATTGACAACGTTATCATTATCGCTTTCGTCGACATTTTCATCCTTGGCGCAAGAAACTGCTCCAAGCATCATACATAGCGCAAACAGCAATGCTAATGATCTTTTAAAAAACACTTTCATTTTTTCCTCCTATTTTGCTTTTTATTCTTGACGAAAATCGCAGCCGCAGACACGGCGGTAACTGTCGCTACTGCCGCACAAGCAACCGTCGAGCCACATCCACCCTTATTCTCTTCTCCGCTTGCCGAGGTTTCTTTCTCCGCCGTATCATTATCCGATGGTATCGACTCGTTATCCTCGGGCTCATCGGGTTGCTCCTGCTCTTGGACAGGCTCGGGCTCTGTTATCTGCCATGACAGCCCATATAAGTCGGCAAGATAAAGTCCCGTTTTCGCAACCTCCTCATCGGAAAGTGCCCTATTATAAACCAAGACGTCAGCAATAAGACCTTCAAATCCGTAACCTATTCTTACCACACCGCTTTTATTCGTAGTACGTGCAACAGATCTGCCAAGCTCATATTTCAAATCGGTATTTCCATCAAGGAACTGTGTAAGAAGTGCCGTATCAGCGCTGTCACCGTTCCACGTTACAGCCATGATATGCCAATCGGTATCAAGGAATTTCTGAGCCTCGGTGGCGTTATATATTCCGTTTCCAACATAAGTTGTGAGCGCTGCGGATGTCTCGCTCATATAGGTTCTTATTCCCTGAGCGTGAGTGCTCTGAAAAAGCACGGAGCTATCCTCGGGAAGATTGTTACTTGACTTATAAACGACGAAGAAGGTCATATTTCCCATAAGCTCGGATAGATTCTGTACGGAAATTCCGTGAATTCCGCCAAAGTCAAACGCAGAGCGTCCGTTCAACGCATTTCCCTTTAGTCCTACGTCCGCCGTTTTATAAGCGTCGAGAGTTGCTCCAAAATTAAGTATCAAAGACTCTTCAATAAGCTCTGCCTTAATACTATCGTCCAGAACGGGAGTATTGCGCAAGGGCACGTTAGGCTGTTTTTTGCTTAACAGCCAATCAAGGTCAAACGTACTTATCTGTATGCCCGACGAAAAACAGCTTATATCTCCTCTTTCATACATAATACTTATGAGCTTAGTAGAGGGATTATAAACTATCTCGCTGTAAGAGCACCATCCACCGTCAATTATAACCTTATCAGCCCAAGTTTTTCCGCCGTCGTAGCTCAGCCATACTGCAAGATTACGTCTCTCAGAGACGGGAGAATTAAGCGAACTGAACAGAGTAAGCGAATTTCCCTTTCCATCGTAATTTGGAATATTGGTAACCGCACCTCTAATTCCGTACTGACACTGTACCTCGAGAGTTTCGTCTATTCTCTTATCCTTTATACTTCTTCCTCCGTCATAGCTATACGCCACGTAACGGCCGCAGGTATTCGATATCATACGCGACGTAATATAAAGAGTACCGTCGGATAGCTCACAAATCGACGTTTCGTCCGTACCGAACGGCATACAGTTAAGTGAAGATTTCCACGTCAGACCGAAATCATCGCTGTATATAAGCGTTCCCACCATTCTCTCGGACATTTCCTTAACGGATGCAAGAGCGCTGTTACCTGCTTTTGCGGGAAATACAAGACGTCCCGCATGCTCACCGTTCTTCAACTGAACTCCTGTTCCCGCGCCGTGTACGCTTGCACCGCCATAAGGCTTTTCATACGTAACGGGCATTTTTACACCTCTCTTAGTCCATGTTACTCCGCCATCCTTGGTCTCAATAATAGCAGATCCAATGGGATTATTCGCTCTTTCCTGCTCGGACATAGCATTATACTCTGCTTTTGCCGCATCGGTCACTATGGTAGAATAATATACGAGCATTAAATTATGATTAATAGAATCGTATACTGCTGAACCTATTACATACGTCCAACCGTCTTTTTTGAGAAGATATTCCCATTCGGAAAAATTAACACCGTCCGACGCCTTGCTGTATGCTAACCACTGTATTTCAGCATAGTCGGACACGGATTTCTGACGGTCGTTACAAAAGGCGTACAGAGCTCCGTTATCCCCTGAAACAAGCATAGGAATTCGGAAATTGGAATCTCCGCCCGTTGGAAATACCAAATCCGATTTATAATACCCCGCCGCTGAGGACGGAAGCGCGAAGGCAACCGCCATCATTGATAACGCAAGTAAAATTATAAGAATTTTTTTCATTAATTTCTCCTTTTTGTTAAGCCTTAATTATATCAGGCGTTTGGAAAAAGATTGTCGAAGCTGTTCGATGAACCGCTTCCTTGAGCTTCAGCGTTAAGTCCGCCCGCAAGAACTGCCGAGGCAACGTTTATTTTTGCGCTTATTCCTTCCACTACCGTTCCGTCAAGAGTTTTCCATGTAGGAACTACGTCAAAATAGGAATAAAAGGCGCTGTTGGGAACGTTGGTTACACTATAGGTAGCAAAGTATTTGCACACCCCCGATAGCTCCTGAGGACCGTATGTAACGTCGCCACCGGCAATACTGCTGTATACGTACTTACTGCTCTTTTCTACGGTAACGTCGCCAAACGTAATTTTAAATCCAACGGACGAAAGCATTTCGGATTCAACGCCCGTAATCAATCTGAGGTTGGTATACGCACTACTTGACATAGTGCCACCCGTAGTCTGATACAGCACGGAAAGAACATCTTCATCAACGAATTTGGCGTACGCCACTCCACCTGTTATTTGTGTGCCTAAGGGGACTGTACATTTAAAGTCCTCGTACCAACCCGCAAACACCATATCGTCAACAGATGGCGCGGTATAGGTATTCTGTCTGTACTCCGATATATCGTCAAACTTCAGTACCACTGTCGAAGTGTCCGTCAACTGCCATTCAAGTCCGTACTTATCTGCAAGATACAGACCCGTTTTTGCTATCTCCTCGTCGGATAAAGCACGGTTGTATACCAACACGTCAGCAATAAGTCCCTTAAAGCTTTCTCCAAGTGTAATAGCTCCGCTACTCTGAGCAGTTATCGCAACGGGAGAGCCAAGCTCATATTTAAGTCCCGTATTTCCGTCAAGAAATTGTGTCATAAGAGCGTTATTGCCGTCTCCGCTCCAGCTTACAGCAAGAACGTGCCAATCGATATCCTGAAACTTCTGCGCCTCAGCCGCATTATATACTCCCGTTCCTACTTGTGTAGTGGGAGCGGATGATGTAGTACTCAAATACGTCTTTATGCCCTGAGCGTGAGTGCTTTGCAAAAGCACGCTATTGTCAGGCTCTTCGCTATCCGCCTTAAACACTATAAAATAGCTCATATCTCCCTTAATTTGAGAGTGGCTCATCGTAAGTGTATCTGAACCGCTGAATTTATAGGCTTTTTCTCCGTTCACCGCATTGTCGGTTAAAATCGCGCTTCCTGTTGCATTTGAGCTCTCTAATAAATTAATATACATCGAATCCGTAACGAGCTCTACCTCAATATTCTTGTCTATAACAGACGTACCTCTCAAAGAAGTATTCGCCTGCTTGTTGATCAGCAAATAATTCACGTCAAAGGTACTGATATACGCGCTCTGCTGATCCTCTTGTATCAAGCTTATGTATCCCGTTTTTGTATTATAGACTATCTCACTGTAGGAGCAAAAGCCACTGTTCATTATAACCTTATCCACCCAAGTCTGCCCGTTATCGTAGCTAAGCCATATAGCAAGATTACGCCTATACGCAACGGGAGAATTGAGTGAGCAGAAAAGCGTCAACGAATTACCCTTACCATCGTAATCGGGAATATTGGTAACTCCACCTCTGATACCGTACTGACACTGAACCTCAAGGCTTTTATCAATGCGCATATCACTAAGGGTCTTACCGCTGTCGTAGCTATACGCAACGTAACGTCCGTTTATATTTGATATCATACGCGAGGTCACGTACAGCGAACCGTCGGGCAGCTCACACAACGAGGTCTCGTCCGTACCGTACGGCATACAGTCGTCGCACGCCGTCCACGTTTTACCGTAGTCGTCGCTGTAAACGAGCGTGGAAACCATTCTACCTGCCATTACCTTAACGGATGCCAAACTGCTGTTTCCTGCCTTCGCCGCAAACACCAGACGTCCCGCTTTTTCTCCGTGCTTTAGCTGAATACCCGTTCCCGCGCCGTGAATACTAACCGTAGTACCCAATCCACCGTTAGCTACGGGCATCTTCACCGCTCTTTTAGTCCATGTAGCGCCGCCGTCCTTAGTTTCAATAATAGCAGTGCCCAAAGGATTTGCAGCCTTTTCCGATTCACTCATTGCGTCGTATTCCGCTTGAGCAGCATCGGTTTTGATATAGGAATAGTACACGAGCATAAGATTATTATTTACCGCATCGTACACTGCCGAGCCTATAATATAAGACCAACCGTCCTTTTGCAACAGATATTCATTAGTTGAAAAATTAACGCCATCCTCAGCCTTACTGTAGGATATCCATTGTATATCAGCGTAGTCGGAGTTACTTCCCTGTCTGTCATTACAGAAAGCAAAAACAACTCCGTTCTGTCCTACGACCAACATAGGAATACGGTAATAAGAGTTGCCAGACTGCTCAAATACCGTTTGATTTTTATAAAAGTAACTGCCAGTTGCCGCCGATGTGATGACAAAGCATCCCATCAACATAGACATAACAAGAGCCACTGCAAGAAGTCTCCTTTTCATCAGTTATCCTTCTTCTTACCTATAAGAGCAGAACCAATAGCCGTAACTGCTACAAGCGCAATTCCACCTGAAAGTATAGCAGAGGAGCAGCCCTTCTTTTCCTCGCCGTCAGCTTCGGTGTCGGCAATGTCAGCCGTGCTTACCTTTACCGTACAGGACTCGGCGCCCGTCATGCTTCCGTCGGCAGAAGCAACGCTTATAACAGCCTCACCCTCGCCAACTGCGGTAACCTTACCGTTTTCGTCAACGGTTGCAACGTCGGTATCGCTGCTCGTCCATACGAGCTCGGGCAGAGCCTCTGTAGCGTCCTCGGGAAGAGCCTTTGCTGAAAGCTTGAAGGACTCACCAACCTTTATCTCCTTTGACGTCTCGGAAACGGTAATTCCCTCTACGTCAACTACAACCTTTACCTTGCACTTAGCCTCAAAGCCGCCGTCCTCTGTCTTAACGGTGATAGTAGCCTCGCCGCCACCTACTGCGGTAACGAGACCGCCGTCGCTGACTGTAGCAACCTTTTCATTGTCGGAGCTCCAAACAACGTTCTTATTCTGAGCGTCAATAGGCGCTACGGTGCAGGTAAGCACCTTCTTTTTACCAAGCTTAAGCTCAATGGATTCAGCGTCAAGGGAAACACCGCTTACTGCCTTCTCATTTACCGTAACCGTGCAGGTTGCGGTCTTTGAGCCGTCAACAGTAGTTACGGTTATAGTTGCCGTACCCTTCTTGTTGGCGGTTACAAGTCCAACCTCGTCAACGGAAGCGACGGAAGTATCGCTACTCGTCCACGTCATGCCACGCTCGTATGCGTTTTCGGGGTTAAGAGTAGCCTTAAGAAGAACGGACTCACTTACATAAAGAGCCGCAGTAGTTTTGTCAAGAGTAACACCCATAACGGAAACGCCGCTCTCTCCGTGTATCTCACCCATTCTGTACTGCTCAACAGCGCCCTCAGCGCTTGCGGAGAATGCAGCGGTAGCACCCGACGCGTCAACGTCGTTGAGTCTTACGGCAAGTCCGAGATAGCTCTCGGTAAGAAGATTGTAATTGCCAAGCGCAACGGGAACGGAAATTTCAATTGCGTATCCGCCCGTGGTAGTAGCAACTGCTTTCGTTACCGCGCTTGCCTCAATACCGTTTACGGTAACGGTACTCTTTTTGTCAACTGTAATCGTAAATACGTTGTCTCCACCGTCAAAGGAAAGAGATATAACCACGTTATCACCGTCAAGAACGTCACCGTCGGTAACGTCAATAAATATATAAAGCTTCTGATAGTCAGCAACGGTGTAGATATCCGCAACGGTATCGTTCCACGTGCCTGCTGTCAACGCATTAGTTCCCTTACCGTAATCGTAAATGCGAGAGCCGTTTTTATACGCATCGTCAAAGCTGCCGTCAACGGTTGCAGTTCCTTCGCTGACCATAGTCATTCTGAGCTTGCCTGCGTCGGTAGCTACGAGGAAGGACTCACCCTCAGCTACGGGAACAATCAAATTGTCCGTAGAATTTACGGTTATGTTTTCATTTGCGGATGCGTATGACTTTTCGTTTTTACCGATTGCCGCCTTGGGAGCATCAATACCCTTGGTGTAAGCAAAGACCTTGCTGTAAGTAGCCGTATTGGTATTTACGTATCCGATAGCCATACCCGTGCATACGTTAGTACCCGTTACGACACCCGAAGTGCAAGAATCGCTTATTGTTTCACCGCCGTAGGATTTTCCCAACAATCCACCGCCAATACAAGTACCTGCATCGACCTTTCCTATGTTATAGTTGCCCGTATACGTTCCCGAGTTCGTGCATCCGACGATACCGCCAAAGGTATTGTTACCGCTGTTCCACGTCAGAGCAGCGCTGCCGTCAACGTGACCGTAGTTAACACAGTTCTGAACGCCGCCCGCCGCATTGTTCATTGAAAATCCAACGATACCGCCCATCATGGTATACGTAGCGGCTTCGGTAGCTCTCTTTACGGTAGCTTTGTTATAGCAGTTTACAACGCTTGCGCCGTTGGAAAGCTGTCCCGCAATACTACCTATTTTTCCGCCGATAGCAGAAACAGTACCGCTCTCAATGCCAAGGTTCATTATCTTTCCGCCTGCAACCCAGCCGAAAAGTCCAACACCGCAAACGTCAGCGCCAAGGCTTCCGTCGTTTGCCTGATAGTTGGTTACGTTAAGATTTTTTATAGCGTATCCGCAACCGTCAAAGATACCGCCAAAAAATACGCCGCTGGCAAGGCTTCCGTTAGCGTTATAGCCTATCGGAATCCAGGGCTTGTTATTAAGGTCAATATCACAAGTCATTTTGAAATACGTTTCAAAGCAAGCGGTCGCATCGCTTGGACTCTGATTTACGTAAGACGCAAGATAAGCCAGCGCCTCAGGCGTGCTTATGAGATAGGGATTTTCAGCAGTACCGTTACCGCCATCGTAGCCCGTTCCCACGGTTCCGTCCCATGCGCCTACATCGTCAGCGGCAAAGCCACCGACGGAGAAAAAGCTCATAAGAGAAGCCAAAAGTGTAATTACCATCAGACAGGAAATAAATTTTTTCATTTTTAAATTTTCCTTTCAAATTTATTTTTGACGTGCATACTCCCCCTACTTGCAAACTGTCTGCTTTGCAAGTCTAAAGAGTTACCGCCTTGTCTATATTATAGCAAATAAAAAAATAATAAACAATGAAATAAACCTACCCCTTAGTGAAAAAAAACGACTTTTTATTTCTAAATCTTTTATATGTTTTAATCGAGGGTTCAAATTATGATTTATCGGGGGGATGCTGGGGATGCGATTTCCACTTTTTTGAAAAAAAGCTTGGCAAAAAACTTCCTTGCTGGGTTGTAGTCCGATTAAATATATATAATTCTAAGCATAGCTTAGTCGGGCTACAACTCTGCAAGAAAGCATTTGTTACGAAGCGTAGCGAAGTTTTTCTTGAAAAGCGACAACGCTTCCCCCGCATCCACATACAAATCACAAAAGGGGCGGAGTCACTAAAATGACTTCGCCCCACAAGGTTATTAGCCGTTCTGTCCAAACAGCGTATTAAAATCGTTGCTATCGCCGTCCCCTGCGGCAACAACGTTAAGACTACTCGCGTTGCAGATATCCTCAACGCCAAATTTTATTATATCCAATTCGGGTATTACGTATATTTTCTTCATTTCTTTTTACCTCCTATCAACCAGCAAAAGAATCAGAAATAACTACGTTAGCAGCTGCGCCCTCAACCACAGTACCGTCCAGGGTAGTCCAAGTGGGAACTACCGTAAAGGTCTGGTCGAATGCAACCGTGGGAACATCCGTTATGCTATAAGTTGCAAAATACTCGGATACTCCGCTGAAATACTGAGGACCGTACGTAAACGTATCAGCAGCGGTGCTTCCCTTAACGCTCTTATAAACAGTGGTGCTCAGCTTAGCGTCAAGAGTCTTTTCACCGTAGGTTATTATAAATCCAACACACGCAAGGTCGGTAGACTCAACGGTGGTAAGAAGTCTGAGGTTAGTAGTTTCGCTCTCTGCCGTAGTGCCTGCGGTTACCTGGAAATTAACCGTCAATGCGTCAGCGTCAACGAACTTAGCGTAAGCCGCGCCGTCCTTAACGTCTGCTCCAAGTGCGGTGGTGCAACGCGCGTCGATAAACCAACCCGCAAATACAAATCCGTCCTTAACAGGAGCGGTATACGTTTCACCTCTGTACTCGGTAATATCATCGTACTTTTCAACCGCACCCAAGGTAGCGCCGTATGTAGTTGCAACGAGGAAATCCTCAAAGATGCTTTCCGTGGGAACTACGAGAGTGTCGGTGGTGTTGATGGTTGCTGTCACCGTAGCTGAACCACAAGATACCTTAGTTGCAAGATATTCTAAAGCTGTATTTGCATAGCCACTTGTATAAGCTACAATATTCGCATATGTACCTGTTGTAATCGCATTGCCAATAAGATATCCACTTGCGGTTTCTATACCCGATACAACACCAGATGAATGGCTATTAGAAATTTTAGTCGTTCCTGCATTATTACCTATAAGACCACCTGCTGTTGCACCAGCATTTCCTATAACATCACCTAAGTTATAGCAATTGCTCATAGTTATAGAGCCACTATTGTTCGCATAAGTATATGCACAAATTCCACCAATGGAAGAAGTTCCCCCATTGCTACAGTTTATGGAACCATAATATACACAGTTTTCAATTGTCACACCATGACTATGGTTGACACCGACGATACCTCCAGCGTTACAAGCACCTTCATAAACTCTAACAATGTTCACTTTACTATAACAATTCGAAACAGTAGTGTTAACACGTACTCTTGCAACTATTCCACCAGCAGAAGGTCCGTCATTGTTTATATAGATTGTTCCGCTTTCGATACCAACATTTAAAATCTTACCGTAACACAATCCACCGAACAAACCATATGATGTATATGTATACGCCGTATTCGTATCTTCATCAGTGCTACCACAAATCAAATTATAAATGCGATGTCCATCCCCATCAAAGAAACCGGAAAATACAGATACACTTGCAAGAGCTCCGCCATAATCTTTTCCGATAGGCGTCCATTCAATATTGTTAAGGTCTATCGATTTTGTAAGCTTGTAATACTTATTGTAAGTAGATACAGTATTCCAATCGCCCGTATTATTGTTAACCTCTTGCGAAAGATACGCCAAATCCGCGCCTGACTGAATGAGATAAGGGTCATTAGCAGTTCCCGAACCGCTGAGAGACGTCGAAACCGAACCGTCCCAGATGTCAATGTCAGAAGATTGCGCCGCCGTGCCCGTTATAGCAAAGACGGAAGCCATGGAAATCAAAAGAGTAAGAACCATCAGACAGGAAATTAATTTTTTCATTTTTTCTTTCTTCCTTTCAATGTTTTATTATAGCATCTGCTGTGAAAAATCAAAGCCACGGCATCCTTACTTACATTTTATCAAAGGCGGGGGACCTGCGATTGCAAGAGAAACACCGCAATTCCAATTTTTAACAGCCGCCGTCACAACTGTCTGTTTTGTTTGGCGCGCCAAGATTGGTAGTAGTATATCATATTTGCGCATTCTAAACAATGAAAAAATCCTTTATTTTGGTGAATAAAACCGACTTGTTTATATCTTTTTCAGAATAGTTAAATAAGTTTTAATATAACTCAGTACACATTAATTCGAACAATACAACACTCAAACTTTTAATATCATCAATAATGAAGCAAATAAAAAATCGACAGTTTTAAACTGCCTAAAAGGTGAGCAAAAGCGGTTGAAAACGAGATAAATCAAGGAGTTACAACCGCACAGAGCCACTCCAAAGTCGTGGGACGCGGGTTAAAGAAGCTAAATGTGTTCAGCGTATCTGTATAGTGTGGTAAGATAGTTTACAGAATGTGAAGAAAGTTAGTTTACAGAATGTGAAGAAAAATAGTTTACAAATTTGTGGTAAAATAAAGGCATAAACAAGTCGAAAGGAGACGGACAATGCCTTGGAAAGAACAGAG
>JAFTXE010000048.1 GCA_017461745.1 Clostridia bacterium
CTCGCTTCACTCGCAAAGTGAAGTTAAGTTCGCCCTAAAGTAACTTCTCACTTGCGCCACTCGTGGCGCAAACTTCACTTTGGCGGTAGCCGAAACTTCACTGTTTCGGGCTTCACTCGCCGCAGGCGAACTTAGTTGTCGAGCCGACGTGTGAGACACACGACGGACTCGACGTGCCCTGTCCTCGGAAACATATCAACAGGCTGAACCTCACCAATCTCATAGCCGCAATCTCTGAACCACACGCAGTCTCTCGCCAGCGTTTCCGGATTACACGAAACGTACACCACTCTCGGCACGTCAAGGCTCGAAAGGCACTCCACAAGCTCCTTGGTGCTTCCCTTCCTCGGCGGGTCGATTATTACTACGTCGGGACGGTTGCCGTGCGTGCATCTGAGTATAGTCTCAGCGTCGCCCGCGTCTCCGCAGAAAAATTCCGCGTTTTCAATTCCGTTATACTCAGCGTTAAGCTTGGCACATTCCACAGCGCCCTCAACTATCTCAATACCCGTCAGCGTCCGTGCGTCCTTCGCCACGGAGAGCCCAATAGTTCCCGTACCGCAATAGAGGTCTACCAAGGTCTGTGAGCCGTCAAGGCGCGCCCGCTCTTTTGCAAGTCCGTAAAGCAGCTCCGCGCCCTCTCGGTTGACCTGATAAAAGGACTCGGGAGAGATACGGAAGCCAAGACCGCACAGCGTATCTTCAATATAGTCCTTACCCCAAAGCGTTCTGTAATTCTTACCGAGAACCACGTTGGTATTCTCGGTATTCTCGTTTACCATAATGCTGACTATCCAAGGAAATCTCTCCGTCGCCTCACAGACAAGCTCGTTTTCCGCAGGAAAGCTTCTTCCGTTCACGACAAGGCAGAGCATGACCTCGTCCGTTGCCTCGGCTATTCTGAGATAGATATGACGAAGCAGCCCCGTGCCCGTCGTCTCGTCGTAAGCTTTTATCCCGTTTTTATCACAAAAGCCGCAGACAAATTCCGTGATATCCGCAAATGCGGAGTTCTGTATTGAGCAGTTATCCACGGGGACTATATTATGCGTCTTTGAAGCGTAAAATCCAGCCTTCATTCCCGATTTGGTGTTACTTACGGGATATTGAGCCTTATTTCTGTATCCGCGCTCCTTTTCCGTACTCAAAACGGGCAGAACGCGCACCTCTCCAAGCCCCGCCTTATCGAACGCGGCTCTGACAAAATTATATTTTATCTGCTTTTCATGCTCGTAAGTAATATGTCGATAAACACAGCCGCCGCAGGACAGCGCCGCATTGCAAAAGCTTTCCGTCCGTCTGTTCGGTGACGGAGAAATAACGGCGTCAAGCCTTGCCACAGAAAAGCTCTTGTTATCCTTAATTATCTGCACTCTGACCTTGTCGCCCGTGACAGCGCCCTTGACGAACACCACCTTACCCTCGTGACGTCCGACACCACAGCCAAGGTTGTTTATGTCTATAATATCAAGCTCTAAAAATTCGCCTTTTTTCATTTTATTATTCAATATAAAACTTCTTTCCGTCCTCAAGTCTGAGGCAGCCGAGCGTCTCGCCGAATGCCGCGCCGCAGTCGATAATTATACCGTACTCGCCCTTGTATATCTTTCCGTTCTCCGCGCCGTCCACGTTATACGTCGGCGTGTGTCCCGCGATTACGGTAGCATCGGCAAAATACTGTCTGTCAACGTCAAGCGCCTCGGAAATAAAGTCCTCGGGCATATAGTCCTCAAGGGGCGTATCCTCGTCAAAATCTGCGATGCCCGCGTGAACGAGAATATACTTTTTGCCGCTGACCTCTGCCTCCTCGTAAAGAGACATATCCGCAAGGTATTCAAGCGCGCCCTCTCTCATATCGTCGTCAAGCGCCTTAAAGCCCTCAATGGTCTTTTGTCCGCCGTTCTGCATCCACTCTGCCATCTCGGCAAGCGTCTCCGCGTCGGGTGTCTCGCCCGAAAGCATTTTATTAAGCTCGGTGAGAAGTCTGTAAGCGCGGTAATCGCAGTCACCCAAAATCGGAATAACGTTATACCTCATGCTGAGGTCGCAAAGAAGCTCCATAGGCTCGTCGCCGTAATCAACGATATCTCCGAGAACGTACATCACGTCGTCGTCGGAAAACTGTATCTCCTTTAAAAGCTTCTTGAACTTATCAAAACAACCGTGAAGGTCTGAAACTACGTATGTCATTATTATTTTCCTCCGTGAAAGTTAGTTTTTGTGTGGGGATGCGGGGATGATATGGGGATGCGCCTTACTTTTTTCTTTCGCGAAAGAAAAAAGTAAGCAAAAAAGAAAGCAAAGCTGAAAATAAAGTGTAAATACTGTGGTTTAAACTATGATTTATATAAGCCTTACTCTATTACTGTAATAAAGCTCGCATTCAACAGTTTTATCAATTTCCGCTATCATGTCCGCTATAGCTTGGCACACGGGATTTTCCGTATAAAAATGCCCTGCTTCTATAAGATTTATCTTCATTTCGGGGGCGTCGGTCATACTGTGATATTTGAACTCACCGCTGATATAGGTATCCGCGCCCAAAGCAATTGCGGCGTCGATATCGTCACCGCCCGAGCCGCCGAGCACCGCAACCTTACGGCAAGTAAGCCCTGCGTCCGACAGCCACACGCCCTCAGCGCCAAGAAGTCCTTTTACCTTTTGCGCAAGCTCCCGCGCGCTCATATCCGAGGGAAGTATGCCTATTCTACCAATATCGCACTCCCCAAAGGCTTGCACGTTTTCAAGCGCCAGCAAGGACGCAAGACAATCGTTAACTCCGCCACAGGCGGCGTCAAGTCTCGTATGGAATGAAAAAACGGAAATTCCGTTCTTTATAAGGTCAATTACCTTTTCGGCAACGTAATTTTCTCCGTTTATACTTTTGAGCCCCTTGAATATCATGGGGTGATGGGACACTATCACGTCATAGCCGCCGTCAATAGCCGCTCTCACAGCCTCCGCAGTAACGTCGAGCGTTATAAGAACCTTTTTTACCTCTTTCGCAGGCTGAGGACAGCACATAAGTCCGTCGTTGTCCCACTCGCAAGAAAGCGACTTTGGTATCCTCGCGTCAAGTTTTTCGTACAACTGCTTTACCGTCATATTTTTATCTCCCTATAGCGATTTTTATACGTTGGATAAGCTCCGTATCCTCGGATACGTCAGTGCCCGACGTTCTCTTTCCGTCCGCTCTGCGCTCTATAACGCTTATCCAATGCTCACCAAGGCGTACGAGCGCATCTCCGCCTCTGGCAATGTTTATTCTTCCAAGCAACAGCTCCTCGGGCGCAAGGCTTTGCTTCTCCCCCGAAAAGCGCGCTAAGATTATCTGATATATTTTTTCCTCCTCGGCAATCGCCTCGTCTATTATCTCGTACCCGTTCTCCAAGAGAAATCCCCTAAGATATTCGGGGTGAGTCATAGGCTGAAGGCAGAGGTTGATACTCTTATTTTTAGTCCACGGAGCGTCGGAGATTATCCTCGCGATAAGCTCGCCGCCCATGCCGAGTATCATGATATCGTCGGGAGCAAACTGCTCTATTCCGTCAAGTCCGTCGGCTCTTCGCACCTCAATTTTGCCGTCAAGTCCGTAATTCTTTATATTTTCTTCTGCTCTTTCCACGGGGCCCGCGTTTATATCCGAGGCAATCGCTCCCCTCGCTCTGCCGCTAAGACAAAGAGCTATCGGAAGATATGCGTGGTCAGTTCCTATGTCCGCAACGAAAGCGCCCTGCCTGCAAAACGAGGCGGCAGCGGCAAGCCGCGGTGTGAGCTTTGGTATTTCCTTCATAGTAAAAAATTTCCTTAAGTATAAATATGAATTAAGCGGGGATTTCGCTATTCAAAATCCCCGCAAATCCGTTAGTTTTTAGCGGCAAGAAAATCGTTTATCTGCTTAATAAGCGCGTCTGCGTCCGTGCCGTGAACTGCGCAAGCGTCCGCAATGGACTCTCCTCTCGCGGAAGGACAGCCAAGACAGTGCATTCCTATAGCGAAGAAAAACTGTGCCGTATCGGGAGCGTAATCGAGAACGTCACAGATGATGGATTCCTTAGTAATCTGCATCGTAATACCTCCTTACAGAATTTATACTATACATATATTATAAATCTAAATTTCCCCTTTGTCAACAATTAAATGCGCTCAAAGCCTTATTTTTTACTATTTGAAGCCCACCGCGCTAAGATTTACAAAACCAACACAATTTGTTAATACTGAAATTATTTTATTTAAGTAAAATAATTTTGATGTAGCAACGTTATCATAACGCTTCAAATTGTGATTTGTCGTGCTGTTTGATATGTTCGCACTCTCTTCGTGTCATCCTGAGCGTACGCACTTTATTGGGAGAACCAAAAGTACAATTCGAAGGATCTTTGCCGCTTGCGGCAACAACAAACTTCGGTTGGAAATCCTTTATGCTTTAAGGGC
>JAFTXE010000049.1 GCA_017461745.1 Clostridia bacterium
CAAACTATCTTTCTTGTCAGCATATGTCAGTACGTGTCATAGTATGGCAGTAATGCTTGTGGTATAATATCGGTGCGGGGGCGGAAAATAGGGGTAAAAAAGCATAGTGGCGGTAGCTTTATGAAAAAAGCAAAAACCCATTGGGTTTATTCGCTTTGGTACAAAACCCAAAAAAGCCGATAATGGTAATGATAATGGTAATGGAAATGATAATGAAAATGAAATTGATAATGTTACTGTTAAGGAAAGGGACGTAAGGAAAAAGGAAAAGGAGAAAAGGAAAGGCAACGCTTTTTTCGCTCCGCGTCTTTCCTGAGTTCCGTTTTCCTCGACTCCGTCTTTTCTTGGCGTCTCCGCCGCCGTCGCTCCGCTCTTTGAAAAAATAATAATAAAAATTTATTTATAAAAAAGCCCAAGGCTCACCCGAAGGCGAGCCTTGAGAAGCGATTAAATATCGTATTTAGCAAGTATTTCACTCGGAGTTTTACGCATAAGTGAAATTACGGGGAGAGTGCCAAAGAATATGCTTATGCCGTAAAGCACCGCAAGCAGAACTCCCGCAAGCCACAGCGGGTAGTAGAATATCGACTCCATCATCGACGACATTCCAAGGCACACGCCGAGGAACGCGCTCGTTGCGAGATAGCCGATAAACACGGTAAGCGTCGTTAGCACGAGCGCCTCTATGAAGAACTTGAACAAGAGGTTTCGCTTGGAAACGCCTATCGCTCTGTATATTCCGACCTCCTTGATGCGATTCATCAGCGACGAGCGCATGATGAAGTACATACAGACGCTCATTACCACGAGTATAACCACCATAGCGACGAGTCCCTTGATGATATTTTCTCTGCTTTGCGATATGAGCTTATCGAAAATTCCGTCGGGAGTAATAATAGCGTCCCTGCCCTCAATTCCCGTATCAAGTCCTCCAAGCTCTGAGTATATCCAAGCCTCAGTAGCCGCGGGGTCGGTTGAGTGTATGACCGTATACACCGCCTGCGAGCCGCCCGAGGTCATCTGCTCCGCCGTGACCTCCGAGCCGCCTATGATGCTGACGCTCACGTCCTTGTGGTAATATATATCCTGCTTACCGCCGCCTGAGCCGTTCAACGGATAGTCCGTCTCTCCTATCTGCTTTGAGAAGGCGATATAGTCGGCGTCGCTGACGAGATACGACGTGCCTATTCCGTAAACGCCCGAGGAATAATACTCGTTGCTGTAGGCATGGTTATACTGCGCTATTGCCTCGTGTATCTCGGGGATTTGGTCGTAGACGGCGTGAAGCTCCTCACGGGTGGGATAGCGTCCGTTAAGCTCCTTATACTTGACCGCCTTATAAAGCTCAACGTCCGAGAAGAAATATTTCGCGTCCTCAATTCCCTTCTCCACATACAGCCAGAGGTTGATATCCTCGCCGATGGCAAACATACTTCTCTCGGCAAGATATTCGTCAAGCTCGGCGTACTGATATTCGAGATAATCAAAATATTTCTTCTGCGAAAGCTCGTCGAGGACCTCGTAATATTCCTGCGTCTTTCCCTCCGCAAGCTCGGGGCGCTCGGTCTTAAGCAGCTCCTCAAAATAAGCGTGCGCTTCAAGCTTCTCTATTCCGTTAGCCTTAAGCCAATCGTGGTAGTTGTCGTAATTCTTGATTATCTTGCTTACGGTAACGTCTCTGCCGCTAAGCTTCACCGTCTTATTGAGCTTGGGAAGCTCAACTCCGTCCTGCGTGTACTTAACTGCGACCGCTGCCTCGCCCTCGTCAAGCTCCAAGCCGTAGTCCGACGCAAGCTCAATTCCGCTGCCCGACGAGGACATCACGAACTTCGCCATGGCAAGCTCCGTGAAGTATATCGCCGACTCGTTACTCTCAACGACGCCCGCTATACGCATATTGCGTCCGTCAACGTGCACCGTCGCGGTGATAAGTCCGATAAGGCTGTCGTAGCTGTCGATATAGCCGAGAGAGGATTTTTCAATAAGCGCGTCGGCAACCTTTGTGCTTATGACGATTTCGTTTACCGAAAGACCCGTATTCTTGCCCGCAACGAGCTTACAGTCCTCGGCAACGCTCATATCGAGATATACGGCGTTGGTCATAAAGCCCGATTCGTAGGGCTCTGTCGAGAAGGACTCGAAAAAGCCCGTCATGAAGGTAAGCGTTGAGTCGCCCCTCGGCACGCTGTAGGTAAGTCTTATTGAGTCGATGCCCGTATTACCGCCAACCGCGTCCGCAAGCTTGCGTGACACCTCGGCGTCGGGGGTATAGACGTAAAAGACGTTGTGGTTATACATATCTCTGGCGTTCTTTATATCCGCGAGAGCCGTTCCGAAAACGGCGCTCATGAATACGACCACCGCGGCGAACAGCGCAAGACAGCCGCGAAGCACCTTTTTAGCCCGTCTGCGCTTTCCCTTCTTGAAGTTCTCGGAATATCCACTCTTGACTGCCGACTTAAAGCCGAACAGGCGTCCGAAGCGCGTTCCCTCAAATACGGGGAGCTTTGACATATCTATCTTTGACGCGCTATGCTCCTTCTCCGTCTCCTCCTCGTAAACGCCCTCTCTGAGCTTTACCTCGCTTGCCGCGTCAAGTATCTGCACCTTGGGGGTATTTATTCTGACGTAAAGCTTTCCGCCGTCGTTGACTATGGTGAGGCTCACGGGGGTATCGGGAGCGTTTCCGTAGAACTCAATTTTAGCGTTACCGTCGGAAATATCCGTTCTTTCAAGCTCGCCGAGGTATATATCGTTCTTGCTTCTTGCCGCGTAGCCCTCAGCGCCCGAATTGCTTCTGACGCTTTGTACCTTGCCGTCGCTCAGCTCGACCACGGTATCGCAATAGTAGTCTACGAGGTTTGCCTCGTGAGTTACGAGAAGGACGAGATGCTCGCGGGATATCTCCTTGAGCAAGTCCATTATCATTACCGTGTTTGCCTCGTCAAGATTTCCCGTAGGCTCGTCGGCGAGTATTATTCTCGGATTTTTGACGATAGCTCTCGCGATAGCTATTCTCTGCTGCTGACCGCCCGAGAGCGTGTCGGGAGTTCTCGAATGGTAGTTCTCCATACCGACGTTGGCAAGCGCCGCCATTACGCGCTCCTTTATCATTTCCTCGTCGGTCATTCCGCAGAGTCTGAGGGCGTCGGCAACGTTATCGTAACAGCTTGCGCCCTTGTTGAGATTGTAGTTCTGGAAGATATATCCGATATACTTGTTTCTTATGATGTCGGCGTTGTCCTTGACGCTCTGCCCGTCAATACTGAGGCTTCCGCTCTCGAAGGTATCAAGACCGCCGATGACGTTGAGAAGCGTGGTCTTTCCGCAGCCGCTTCGACCGAAGATAGCGACCATTCCGCTCTCGCCAAGCTCCAGACTTGCGTTATTTATAACGTGTATCTGATTTTGCTTGCCCTTATTAAAATATTTATTAATATTGCTTATCTTAATCATTAGCCGCGCCTCCCTTCAAGGATTTCTTGACGCTCTCGCCAAACAGGCGTCTTATCTGCTTATGCGTTACCCTCACCGTGAGCAACAGAACGCCGAGGAATATCAGAGCGTACTGCCATGCGTACAGATAGGTAAACATTCCGTTAAAGGTAGGCGTCGTGTAAATGAGTATCGCCGCGACGACCACCGTTATATAAGCAGGGATAAGGGATATGAGCATACGCACGTACATTCCGACGCGTATGACGCGCACGGGTATTCCCATCGAGCGCATTATCGCCATGTCGCCCTTGAACGCGCCTATGGTGCGTCCCGAGCAGAGATTGACGAAGAACGCAAGGAACACTATAGCAAGCGCCCAGACTATCGCAAGCATAACTCCCGTGATTATTTTTTCCATAGCGGTAAACGCATCGGGGGTATAGGTCGTGTCGGACGTTACCGCGATATAGCCCGCGTCGTTGAGCTTCTCTGCCACAGTCCTTGCCGCCTCGTCGTCCTCAAAGAACAGAGACGCCTGCTTATAGGACTTGGACAGAACCTCCTCGGCAAACTCACGGAGAAGCTCGGGGCTGACGTAAAGCGTTGCGTAGTCCTTTCCGCTCATATCGGGCTTCTGCATTGTTTTGGTGATATATTCCTCTCCAAAGCTCTTGACAAAGCTCAGAGACTGTGATGAAGATGAATAATAGTGGTTATAATTATGGTAGTTGGAGCTTATGTCCAGAGCTACGTCGTATTCCGCGCTGTCGATAAAGCTGTCAAATTCACGGCTTGCAAGGTATATCTTTCCTTCTTCTACCGCATACGACGGAACGAAGTCGTTAAAGTACGTATTCTTCAGCTCCGCGCCTCTCTCGTCCGTGGCTCTGAGAACGACGGACGGCATGGAGTTATTGAGAAGATAGTACACCGCCGTGGCGTTTCTGAAGCCCTCGGGGGTATACAGACATCTCGGCAGGATATTGTTGTCGATATAATACTTGACGCCCGTCACCTTCATGGAGACGTCGTTGACGTTTATATACTCGCTCGTCAGCGTATCCTTGCCGAAGTGCTTCTGATAGGATATGGGAAGATAGAGGAACACCTCGTCGGCGGCGGTCGGGTATCTGCCTATGATATCCTCGCCGAAGTCCTCGCCGTAGGTGCATACGAAGTTAAAGTATTCGTACTCCCCGGGAATCTCCGCATAGCACTGATATCCCTTGTCAAGCAGAATATCGTAGGTGAGATAGTCCTCCGCTCCGTACTCCTCGGCAAGCGCCTTGACGCGCTCCTCGCCCAAGACCTCGCCGTTCTGCTTGGTGAGTATTACTCTGCCCTCGATAGTCTCGAACATATAGCTCTTTTCAAACATATCCGTGGCGTCTCCGCAAAGAGAGGTCACGAAAAATACGCCGAGCGTGGCAACGACCATGAGTATGCACAAAAAGGTTGACAGCTTTGGCTTTGAGGTAAATATAGAGCAGCCGAGTGTAACGCCGTTGCGTATATCCTTCTTGCGTATTTTCTTCTTGCCCGACTTGCTCTTTATCGGACTATCCGCCTCGACCGTCTCAACGTTGACCTCGGGCTCGCGCGCCGACAGAACTCTGTCGGACTCCACAGCTCCGTCAAATACTCTTACGTGTCTCGTGGCGCAACGCTCCACCTCCTCGAAGTTATGCGTTACGACGATGAGAAGCTTATCCTTCGATACCTCGCGCAGAAGCTCCACTATCTCAGCGGACGTCGCCGAGTCAAGATTTCCCGTAGGCTCGTCGGCAAGAATAATGGGGCTGTCCTTGGCAAGCGCGCGGGCGATGACCGTCCTCTGCTTCTGTCCGCCCGACAGCTTACTTCCCTTCTGCTTGACGTGGGAGCTAAGACCCACTCTGTCAATAAGCTCCATAGCTCTTCTGCGGCGTTCCTTTTTGTCCTCGATATGCATGAGGGCAAGCTCGACGTTCTGAAGAACGGTAAAGCTTTCAATTATGTTATAATCCTGAAAAATAAAGGAGATATACTTTTGTCTGTATTCCTCCCAATCGGGCTGCATATAATGAGAGGTCGGCTGACCCTCAATATACATTTCGCCCTCCTCATAAGAATCCATACCGCTGATAACGTTCAGCAGCGTGGACTTACCCGAGCCTGACTGTCCCGTGACAGCCACGAACTCCCCGCGGTCAAAGGACAGATTTACTCCCCTTATGCCCACGGCAACGTTGCCGTCGGAAACGTATATCTTTCCAACATCGTTAAGCTTTAGCAATGCCATAGCTTTCTCCTTTCTTTTTTGGCTTTTATAGGGGACGCGGGGGGACGCGTTGTCGCTTTTCGAGAAAAGCTCCGCAAAAGCTTTCTTGCAGGGTTGTAGCCCGACGAAGCTATTCTTGGAATTATATATGTTTAATCGGGCTACAACCCTGCAAGGAAGTTTTTTGCCAAGCTTTTTTTCAGAAAAGCGGAAATCGCGTC
>JAFTXE010000050.1 GCA_017461745.1 Clostridia bacterium
CGAGAAAAGCTCCGCAAAAGCTTTCTTGCCGGGTTGTAGCCCGACTAAGCTATTCTTGGAATTATATATGTTTAAGCGGGCTACAACCCAGCAAGGAAGTTTTTTGCCAAGCTTTTTTTCAAAAAAGCGGAAATCGCGTCCTCGCGTCCCCCGCGTCCCCATATCCCCGATAAATCATAATTTGTCGAGCTATTATTTCTTTGCGCGGGCGACTATATACCATCTATCGTCGGTATTGTTTATCTCATTGAATTCGTAATCTGAGAACACGCCGACAAGCTCCATTTTTGACTTATCGAGAGCCGCCTTTATCTGCTCCATGGAATAGCATCTTTCCCTCTGATGCTCGTCGGAGCGAATATATGCGCCGTCCTCGTTCTCCTCAAATAGCGTCAGATAGAAATCACACACGCCAGTCTCTTTATTATATTCGTTCTGCCAACCGCAGAACACGGCTGTGCCGTCCTCGTTTTCGTCCTCAAGTATGTATGCGTTATCCGAGTAAACGTTTTCAAATTTATGGGGAGAATTCACGTCAAAGATAAACAAACCGTCGGGGTCAAGGTAATTATGCACCAAAGCAAAGGTTTTGCAGACCTCTATCTCCTCCAAGAGATAGTTTATACTGTCAAGGCAGCACACGACAGCACCGACTGTTCCGTAAAGCTCAAATTCTCTCATATCCTGACACAGATAAAGTATCCCACTCGAATTTTCCGAGAACATCGCGCACGACAGCATCTCCTCGCTACCGTCAACGCCTATCATATCGTAGCCTCTTGCCGCAAGCTCACGAGTCATTTTACCCGTACCGCAAGCAAGGTCAAGAACTATCTCGGGTCGTGATTTCAGATATTTGTCAAAGCATTTCTCAATAAAATCCGCCCATTTTTTATAATCTATTTCCGCATTCAGTCCATCGTAAACGCGAGCTATCGAATCGTACATTTTCACTCCTCCGTAAACGGTAAATAATCAAACACCTTATAGATATCTCCCGCGCCCATAACTACCGCAACGTCGCCCACTCTCAGCTCCGAGGCAAGTGCGTCAGCCGCCGCCTTGAAATCGTTCGCGTAGCTTGCACGCTCTCCGAGCCTTTCGGCAAGCGCCGACGAGCTGACACCAAAGGTATTTTTCTCTCTCGCGGCGTATATAT
The DNA here is from genome assembly GCA_017461745.1 of Clostridia bacterium. Classification (GTDB taxonomy): domain Bacteria; phylum Bacillota; class Clostridia; order Oscillospirales; family CAG-272; genus HGM12713. The sequence continues at coordinate 1,160 of JAFTXE010000050.1, forward strand.
CCACAAATATCACTCTATCGCAAGCCTCAAAGGAGCGCGCAAATTCTTCAAACAGTGCCGCCGTTCTTGAATACGTATGCGGCTGATAAACGCAGAACAGTCTGCCCTCGGTTATCTCCTTAGCACCCCTGAGGGTCGCCGCTATTTCCGTCGGATGATGACCGTAATCGTCGTACACGTCCGCACCGCCAACGCTTCCCTTGTATTCCATTCGCCTGCAAGCTCCGCAAAAGCTCGCAAGTCCGCGCGCTATCTCCTCGCCCGTAAGACCGCACAACACGCAAGCGGACGCCGCCGCAAGCGCGTTATATATATTGTGATATCCCGAAACTCTCAGGTCAACGTGGCACAGCTTACTTTTTTCATAAATTATATCAAAGCTATAGCCGCAGAGATTTTTTTCTATTTTCTCTGCCCTTACCGTCGCAGACTTATCGTTGACGGCAAAGCTTATGCGATTGCCCTCAAAAGTCTTCAATGCGTCGAGCACGTTTTCGTCGTCGGAATTATAGATTGCATATCCATCTTTTCCAACGAGCGACGCGTATTTTGCGAAAGAGCTTTTTATCTGCTCCATGCTCTTGAAATAATCAACGTGGTCCATTTCAATATTCAGAATAACTGCCACCGTTGGATTAAAATCAAGAAAGGAGTCCATATACTCACAAGCCTCAAATACAAAATTCGGACTGCTTCCCACGCAATAAGCGCCGTTCATCGACGGAAGCTCCGCACCCGACAGCACCGTGGGGTCTGAGCCGCTGTCAATAAGCACGTCGGCGCACATTGAAGTACAAGTGCTTTTTCCGTGCATTCCCGCAATTCCTATACGCCGCTTATATTTTGTCATCACGTAGCCAAGATAGTCCGCTCTTGATATACACGGCTTTCCCGCTTCCAAGGCATAGACGTATTCAGGATTGTCGGGGCTTATCGCCACGGTATACACGAACGCGTCGTAGTCCTGAGCAAGCTCTCTTGAATGACAGTAATTTATAGCTATTCCGCAGGACTCAAGTCTGCGCGTAAGGTCAGTCTCACATCTGTCCGAGCCACCGACGCGGTAGCCCATATTATGCGTAAGGTGAGCAAGAGAGGACATATTTATGCCGCCTATACCTATAAAATATACGCTTTTACATTCCTTCATAAGCGCGGCTATACGCTCAGCGCCCAAGTGAGTATTTTCAACCGACATAAAATCTTCCTTTCTTACCTTAATTCAACAAAAGTTCATATTGAATTCGCAAGTCTTCACAAAAAAAACTTAAAATCATTGTATAATCATCAAATTAGTTCTGTATAATATATTCGTACACAAAAATATTTATTGCATATTGCAAAAATTATAACGGAGGTTTTAAAATGCAAATCACAGACATTAAAATCAGAAAGCTTTTCGACGAGGGTCCCATGAAGGCAGTTGTTTCCGCTACGTTTGACGGGCAGCTGGCGGTTCATGATATCAAGGTTATAAACGCCCGCGACAAATATTTCATCGTCATGCCCTCAAGAAAAAATCCCGACTCGACCTACCGCGATATCGTACATCCTATAAATGCCGAATTCAGAGGTATGCTCGAGGAGCAGATAATCGCCGCTTATCACGCTGAATGCGAGGCGGCAAAGCAAGCGGAGCTCGCATCCGACTCAGCATCCTGAATTTTAAAAGATAAATTTAGTTGAAGTTAAGGTTTTTGGGGTCTTTCTTTCGGAGAAAGACCCCCTACTCAAAAGAACTCGAAACAAATAATATTATAGTTGTTAGAATTTAGTGCCGTGCTTAATTTGGAGTACGGCATTTTTCTAAGGTGGAAACCGCGCCAAACGCTGCTGCACGTTTGATGGGTTTCTTTTTTATTTTAAATTTTAAAGGATAGTGCGAATACCTTCGCAAAGGCTCTCCTTGTAGGAGAGCTGTCAGCGCAAGCTGACTGAGAGGTCTACTAATATTCACACACTCTCTGTGTCATTCTGAGCAGAAGAGACTTAAGTGGGTGAACCAAAGAAACAGTGCGAAGAATCTTTGCGACGTAAGGAGCAACTATTAACTGTTTATATTGGGAGATTTCTTAAAGCACAATGATTACCCATCTAAGTTGGTTGTTGCCGCTTGAGCAGCAAAGATCCTTCGAATTGTACTTTAGGTTCTCCCAATAAAGTGCGTACGCTCAGGATGACACAAAGAGAGTGCGTACATATCAAACAGCCCTACAAATCATAATTTCCCGTGTGACAACAAAATCTGTCCGTTTCTTATTTCAATAACACCGAACGTAGCTTTATTATCACGGGGCGAACCGAGACTGCCGGGGTTGAACAGATACATAGGCTTTTTTGATATTTCTCCGCAAGCCTCGCTCCCCTCGGGGTAATACCTCTCATCTGCTATATGCGTATGTCCGTAAAGAACTATATCCGCGTCCTTTTTTATTCCGTAGGACAAAAGCCGCTCCGTCCCCGATTTGACAAAATGCTCGTGCCCGTGTGTCATAAGTATTTTAACGCCGTCAAGTATCAGCATTCTCTCCGTCGGAGCGGACAGATTTCCGCCAAAAAAGGAAATACCGTCGCAATTGCCACGTACGGATGCAAAGCCGCTCAGCTCGCCTTCTCTGCCCGCAAAATCACGCAGACCGTCGCCGAGAAAAAGCAATGCGTCGTAGCTTTTATGCCGCGCCAACACCTCGTCTATAAGATATCCGCGCCCGTGGGTATCGGATAACACGATTATCTTCATACACTCACCGTCTGCTCATTCTCCGCCTTTTGTCCGCGAAGCGCCGCTCCCTTGGGAACGAGTATATTCAGCGCCTGCTTTTCACAGGAAATACGGAGCGACTCAAGCGTGACTATCTCGCCGTCAACACTGATATTCGTAGGACTTGCAAACTCCAGAAAATATTCGAACGCATTGTCCTCGACGAGTATCTTTGCGAACTTCTCGCAAAGATGCGTTCCATTTTTATAATCACCCACGAGGCTTATAAACTTTATACGGGTTACGTCGTTAACAAACAGCGAATTGAGTATACCGCTCGTCAGGCTTGCGTTGGGATTAGAATAAAATCCACCGCCGCAAAAGCTTCCATTGGCAAAGGTCGTCAGCAAAAGCTCCTTGTGCTCGGGCTCGCCTCCGTCCTTTGATACCTTCATGCTGACCCCCGGCTTTTTGACGAGCGTAGCAACGAGTCCGAATATATAAGCGAGCTTGGACGGAACAAAACGCTTGCGCTTGAATTCCGCGGTTTTGACCACCACCTGACAGTCAAAGCCTATATTTATCATATTCGCCGCATAAAAATCGTTGCACTTTATCAAATCGATTTTCATGGCTGTGGCGTTTATCTGTGCGTCCGCGTCGAAGAAATTTTCCTTGCCGTCAAAATTGCGCACGAAATCGTTTCCCGTTCCAACGGGAATTATACCGAGACTCAAACGCTCTCTGCCTTCCACGCTCATAACTCCGTTGACCGCCTCGCAAACAGTTCCATCGCCACCGCAGGCGTAAAACCTTATCTCCTCGCCCGCGTTTTTTGCGGAGAACTCCCTTATGTATTTCTGCATATCGCCCACCTGCGTGGTATACATAACGGTAACGTCCGCCTCCGCCTTTGCGGCACTTTCCATTATTCTGTTTTCAAGTCCCTGCTTGGTGCTGTCCTTTCCCGATGCGGGATTAATAATAAAGCAATACTTCATAGTCGCTCCTTTATTCAGAGTGGAATATTTTGCGCAAGGCGTCATAATATATAAATAAAAGTCATACACAATAATTATATCACAAAATTCTCCGCTTGTCTACTATAAATTTATTGCCATTGTCAATTAGTTTTAAATACGCATATAATGTAATATAAAACCGTTTACGGAGGTAATTAATATGCAAATCGACAGAAAGGCTCTTGAAGGACTGCTCTCGCTTAACGACCGACAGCTTATGATGATAATTAACCGTCTTGCCGCCGACAGCGGAATAAATCCCGCGGAATTTAATATTGACCCCAAGGATATCGTCAGCATACGAACAGCCATATCCTCGGCAAGTGACGCAGACCTTCAAAGGATAGTTGACCAATACGAATCGGGCAAACGCGCAAAGGGAGGCGGAAGATGAACGCCGACGTAAGATCCTCGGGACTTTCCTCCGACGGTATTTCTGACGCTATAAATAAAATAATGGAGCACCCCGAGCTTATATCCATGGTGGCGTCCGCGCTGTCGGGCAGTTCTGTGGAGAAATCGAATAAAGAAAGCGAGCCGACGCCCGCCGAACAGACGGAAGAAGACGTCGGCAAAAGCGCCGAATCGGGCATCAGCGGAATTGACCCCTCAATGCTCGCCTCGGTCATGCCCATGATATCAAAGCTCTCAACGCTGAATTCCTCGAAAGACAAATCGGGGCTCAGCTCCAAGCACGAGCAGCTTCTCTGCGCGCTTAAGCTGTACGTAAGTCCCCAAAGGTGTCAGGCAATTGACTATATTCTGAAATTTTCGCAAATGTCGGGGCTTCTTCAGGGGCTGAAATGACGGAAAGGAGAACCAAATGTATTCAAGACCCCAAAACAGAGATATAAGAGTACCGCATAATTACGGCGGAAGTATTTTTGGCGGAGAACGCACGCAGCCGTCGATGCCCGTTAAAGACCTTACCAAGCGCCGATACGAGCCGCCACACGTCGTCAGATACGTTGAGGAAGCGCCCGCGGAAGAACCGCCAACTCACATATTCACTGAGGAACGGGAGCAAGACGCTGAGGATCTTCGCGAGGAACGCCGTGAGAAACATTGTGAGGATTGCCCTAAGGAGCGCGAGGAGAAAAAGAACGATATCGGCGAGGAACGTCCGCATTCGCTTTTCTCCCCCTTCGGCGCGCTTGGAACGGAGGAAATACTTCTCATTGCCCTCGCGCTCATAATCTTCCAAAGCGGAACAGACTCCGAGCTTGCGCTCATTCTTCTTGCGCTTTTGTTTATTCAGTAGTTAGTCTGTGTTCGCACTTACTGTGTCATCCTGAGCGTACGCACTTTATTGGGAGAACCTAAAGTACAATTCGAAGGATCTTTGCCGCCCAAGCGGCAACAACCAACTTAGATGGGTAATCCCTTGTGCTTTAAGAACTCTCCCAATATAAACGTTAATAGTTGCTCCTTGCGTCGCAAAGATTCTTCGCACTGTTTGTTAGATACACCCCTTAAAGTCTCATCTGCTCAGAATGACACAGAGAATGTGCGCACACAAATAACTAACTCCCCGATAAATCACAATTTGAAATGCTTTATTCACACTTACACGCGACCGCGGCAATCTCTTAAATAATAAAAGTGATGCTAAATTTAAAAAATTTGCTTTTTCACCCGTTTTTTGCAAAAAACGTCTTGACAAATGAATAATATAGTGATAAAATTATTCTATTATATTTATTATGTAGGAGAAATGTCATGAATAAGGTATTCGCAAACAAGTTTAGCTACCTTTATTTTTATTACTTTAACGTAAATGAAAAATAAGGGTGCTTTTTGATGCGGATTTTTAATTCATGTTTTTCATAAAAAACATAAATGAAGCCCATGGTGATTGCACCCATGTGCTTCATTTTTATTTTGATTTGGGAGAACTTAACAATGATAGCTGTACTTAAACCTCAAACCTCGGACAAGCAAATAGAAAATCTTTCCTCTTGGCTCAAAGCGCAAGGGCTTGACGTGCATATCTCCAAGGGTAGCACTCATACCGTAATCGGTCTCGTTGGCGACACCTCAAAGATAGACGAGGACCTTCTCATAGGTCTTGACATGGTGGAGACCGTCAAGCGTATAAGCGAGCCATTTAAAAGCGCAAACAGAAAATTCCACCCCGACGACAGCGTCATTTCCGTCGGTAATACGTCCGTTGGCGGTAAGGACTTCACGCTGATAGCAGGTCCTTGCTCCGTCGAGAACGAGGAGCAGGTCATGGAAATAGCGACTGCGGTCAAAGCGGCAGGAGCTACTATGCTTCGCGGCGGCGCATTCAAGCCGAGAACCTCGCCCTACGATTTTCAGGGTCTTAAGGCTGACGGCATCGAAATGCTGATAAAGGCAAAAAAAGTTACGGGACTTCCCATAGTCACCGAAATAATGAATGCAAACCATTTGTCGCTTTTCGATGAGGTTGACGTTATACAGGTCGGAGCTCGCAATATGCAAAACTTTGAGCTTCTCAAGGAGCTTGGACGCACAAACAAGCCCATACTTCTCAAGCGCGGTCTTGCAAATACGCTTAAGGAGCTGCTTATGTCCGCAGAATACATAATGGCGGGGGGCAACGAGAACATTATTCTCTGCGAGCGCGGTATCCGTACCTTTGAGACCTACACGAGAAATACGCTTGACGTATCGGCAATTCCCATGCTCCGCGAGCTCTCTCACCTTCCCGTTATAGTTGACCCATCTCACGCCACGGGCAACGCAAAGCTCGTAAAGCCCATGGCAATGGCAGCGGTGGCGGCAGGGGCACACGGACTTATGATAGAAGTACACAACGACCCTGCACACGCGCTCTGTGACGGTCCGCAGTCGTTAACGCCTGCTGCGTTCGCTGAAGTAGCGATGTCCGTAAGAAAAATACTTGCGGCAATGGAGGAATGACATGACGGCGGGTATTTGCGGACTCGGACTCATAGGCGGCTCTATGGCAAAGGCTTACAAGGCGGCAGGACACACCGTCCTTGGCTACGACAAAGACGAGGCGTCTCTCGGATACGCCGAGCTCTCGGGCATAATAGACGGTGTCCTCACAAACGAACGCATATCCGAATGCGATATAGTTTTCATAGCGCTCTATCCCCAAGCGGCGATAGAATATCTTGAACAGATAGCGCCGTTCGTAGCGACTACGAAAACCGTTATAATGGACCTGTGCGGAACTAAAAAGCAGATATGCGCGCGCGGCTTTGAGCTTGCGGCACAGTATTGCTTTACCTTCGTAGGCGGTCACCCCATGGCAGGCAAACAGTATTCTGGAATAAAATACGCCAAGGAGACGCTTTTCAAAAACGCTCCTATGGTACTCGTTCCCGCGGTTTACGACGACATATATTTTCTTGCCCGCATAAAGAAGCTTCTTGAGCCTGCAATGTTTGGAAGAATAACCGTCACCACCGCTGAAGAGCACGACGCCATGATTGCGTTCACCTCTCAGCTTGCGCACGTTGTGTCAAACGCTTACGTAAAAAGCCCCACGGCGCAAAACCACAAGGGCTTCTCAGCGGGAAGCTACAAGGATATGACGAGAGTTGCTTGGCTTAACGAATATATGTGGACGGAGCTGTTTCTCGAAAACAAAGAGCCTCTGCTCTTTGAAATAGATACAATAATAAAATCACTCACCGAATACCGTGACGCTATCCTCTCCGACGATGCGGACACCCTGCGTGGACTTCTCCGCGACGGCAGAATAGCCAAGGAAAAGGTGGACGGATAATCCAAATGAGAAATTATAAATGAGGAATTAGGAATTATATGACTGAAGTTAGAGTTAACGCCTCGGGGGCGTATGATATACTAATCGGAAACAACCTGCTTGACAGCTGCGGAGAGCTTTGCGCGCAAGCGGTCAAGCCATGCAAGACCTGCATAGTGTCCGACGACACGGTGGCGGCGCTATATCTTGAACGTGCCGAAAAATCACTTAAGTCGGCGGGCTTTGAGACGGTAAGCTTCGTGTTCCCTCACGGCGAAGGCTCAAAAACAATGGACACCATTATCAATATAGTTGAATTTCTCGCAGAAAACAGACTTACGCGCACCGACTGCCTAATAGCGCTTGGCGGTGGCGTCGTAGGAGATATGTGCGGCTTTGCGGCGGCTATCTATCTGCGCGGAATTAAATTTATTCAGATACCCACCACCCTTCTCTCTGCCGTAGACTCCTCGGTTGGCGGAAAAACGGGAGTTGACCTCAGAGCAGGTAAAAATCTTGCGGGCGCATTTCATCAGCCTTCGCTTGTAATTTGCGACTATTCAACCCTCGACACTCTGCCCGACGAGACCTTTGCTGACGGCTGTGCTGAGGTAATAAAATACGGAGTTATAAACGACCGCAACTTTTTCTTCAAGCTTGACGGCGGCATCAAGGAGCAGATTGAGGAGGTTATTGCGGACTGCGTAAGAAACAAGAGAGACGTTGTTGAGGAGGACGAATTTGAGAGTGGCAAGCGTCAGCTTCTCAATCTCGGCCATACAATCGGTCACGCTATTGAGCTTTGCTCAAATCTTGAAATATCTCACGGAAGTGCCGTTGCCATTGGTATGGTAATAGTTATGCGCGCCGCTGTGAAGTACGGAATCTGTCCTGCTGAGGATCTGGAGGCTCTTATATCAATGCTCGAAAAGCATGGACTTCCAACAAGCTGTACATTCACTGCAAAACAGCTTGCCGCAGTTGCTACGGCGGATAAAAAGCGCAAGGGCAATGACATAACCCTCGTAATTCCCCATTCCATCGGAGACACGCGTCTTTGCAAGCTCCCCATATCCGAGCTTGAAAACTTCATAAACAAAGGACTTTAAGTCAATGAACGTAACGCTTAAGCCCTCGAAACCCGAGGGAAAAATAAAAGCAATATCTTCTAAATCTGCGGCACACAGAATACTCATCTGCGCGGCGTTTGCGGACAAGGAAACGGTAATACGCTGCGACAAGACCAACAAGGATATCGTCGCCACCGCCGAATGCTTATCGGCACTTGGCGCTGATATCCGTTACGACGCCCCGTATTTTTACGTCAAGCCGATAAAAACGCCAACAAGCCCCGCTACTCTCAACTGCAACGAGAGCGGCTCGACGCTACGGTTTCTGCTTCCTATAATCCCCGCGCTTAACGTTGAGGGTAAATTCACAATGAACGGTCGCCTCCCCGAACGCCCTCTGTCACCGCTTTACGAGGAGCTTGTAGCTCACGGCGCATGCCTTTCTGCGCAGGGGTCGAACCCACTTACGTCAAGCGGAAGTCTTTCGGGTGACGAATACCGCATCAGAGGTGACGTTTCCTCGCAGTTTATAAGCGGACTTCTGTTTGCGCTGACGTTTTCAAAGAACGGCGGTCACCTCATAATTGAGGGAAAGACCGAGTCAGCCCCCTATATCGACATGACCGTAGACGCTCTCCGCATTTTCGGAGCTGCGCCGAGAAGGGTCGAGGACGGATATATAATTGAGAAAAACGCCCGTCTGCGCGCGCCCGATACGCTTGACGTTGAGGGCGATTGGTCGAACGCCGCATTTCCTCTTTGCATGGGAGCAATTGGCGGCGGTAGTGTCACGGTTTGCGGACTTAATTCAGCCTCGCGTCAGGGAGATATGGAAATAGTAACGCTTCTTCACCGCTTCGGCGCGAACATTGCGGAAGGCAACGATGAATACACGGTAACGGGTGGCAAAAGGCTTCACGGAATAGATATAGACGCCACTCAGATTCCCGACCTTGTTCCCGTGCTTGCGACGGTTGCCTCGGTTGCCGAGGGCACGACGCGCATTTACGGCGCGGCAAGACTTCGACTCAAGGAAAGCGACAGGCTCGTATCGGTAACGGATATGCTCACCGCCTTGGGCGCTGACGTAAAAATTACCGAGGACGGACTGATAATAAATGGGAGAGCAAGCCTTTCGGGCGGTGTTGTTGACAGCTTCAACGACCACCGCATAGCTATGAGCGCCGCGGTTGCGTCCGTGGCGTGTACCTCACCCGTAACCGTCAACGGCGCGGAATGCGCGTCCAAATCCTATCCCGATTTCTGGACGGATATCAAGAATAAATTGGGAATTTATACGATAGAACTGTAATACAATTGTGATTTATATCTTTATTCTCATATATTACCAACATATCAAAAAATAAATTCAAGGATACAGAAATGTCAACGACTTATGGAAAAAATTTGAAGATAACCGTCTTTGGCGGTTCTCACGATGACGAGATCGGTATTATTGCTACGGGGCTTCCCACGGGCTTTAAATTCGATACCGACGAGCTGTCGGCGTTCATGAAGAGACGCGCCCCGGGACAGAACGTTTTCTCAACAAAAAGACGAGAGCCCGACGTGCCCGTCTTCGTCTCAGGCGTCACCGAGCAGAACGTCCTCGACGGCGGTACGCTTAAAGCTATAATCAAAAACACCAATCAGCGCTCGGCTGATTACAACAACCTTACCTTCGTTCCCCGCCCCTCTCACGCGGACTTCGCCGCGCGAATGAAATACGGTGAAGCGGTTGACCTAAGAGGCGGAGGACATTTTTCGGGCAGACTTACCGCTCCCCTTTGCATCGTGGGCGGAATTTGCCTTCAATATTTGAAATCCAAAGGTATCCGCATTGCCGCGCACCTTTCGTCCATAGCGGGAATCTACGACACACCGTTTGACCCCGTAAGCGTTTCAGTTGAGGATTTTGACTTGCTTGCAAGCCGCTCCGACTTCCCCGTGCTCAACGCGGAGGCAGGCGAGGCAATGAAGGCTGTCATACTTTCCGCAAGCGAGGATTGCGACTCTGTCGGCGGTATCGTTGAATGCGCCGCGCTTGGACTTCCAGCAGGGCTTGGTGAGCATATGTTCGACGGAATAGAAAACAGAATTTCCGCCGCCGTTTTCGGTATCCCCGCCGTTAAGGGCATTGAGTTTGGCGCGGGCTTTGAGTGTACGTACAAAACGGGCTCTGAGAACAACGACGCCTTTGTGACCGACGGAAAGACCATACGCACAAAAACCAATAATGCGGGCGGTATCCTGGGCGGTATGACCACGGGTATGCCTCTTATATTCCGTGCCGCAATGAAGCCGACGCCCTCTATATACAAGGAGCAGGACAGCGTTGATATGGTAAGCATGACAAACGTCAAGCTATCTATCAAGGGCAGACACGACCCCTGCGTCGTCGTCCGCGCCGTTCCCGTATTCGAGGCTGTTTGCGCTATTGCACTTTGCGACATATTACTTGACGGAGATGACAACTGACTGAAATGAAGCTCAATGCAAAACACACCATAGTCGCCGCCTTTACGGGCACTATGGTTCAAGCCATAGTTATAAACTTTTCACCACTGCTTTTCCTTACGTTTGAGGAAAGCTTTGGCGTATCATTAAGTAAAATAAGTCTGCTGATAGCAATAAGCTTTATCACTCAGCTTATAATGGACTTTACCGCATCAAAGCTCCCTCAGCTATTTAACAACAGAGCGACAGTAGTGCTCGGACAGATATTTTCCGCTGTGGGTCTCGTTGGCTTGGCGGTGCTTCCAAGCATAATGCCCGCCTACGTAGGCTTGGTAGTGGCAACCGTAATAGCCGCCTTCGGAAGCGGTATTATTGAGGTCATGGGCAATCCCATAATCGAGGCGTGTCCCGTGAAGAACAAAAACATGATCCTAAGCTTTCTCCATTCGGGATACTGCTGGGGTCTTGTTCTGACGGTACTGCTCTCAACGCTGTTCTTTCACTTCGTAGGAATCGAGCATTGGCGTGTTCTCGCGTGCCTTTGGGCGATAATCCCCGCCCTCAACGCTATTGCCTTTGCATTCGTTCCGATAGGTAAGATAGAATCCGCTCCCAAGGAGACGGACAAGAAGCATTCCGTTTTCCGCACGTTTACCTTCTGGGCGCTCTTTATACTCATGCTCTGCGCGGGAGCGGCTGAGCAGGCAATGTCGCAATGGGCGTCAAACTTTGCGGAAAGCGGTCTCGGAGTTTCTAAAACGCTCGGAGATATACTCGGTCCGTGCGCCTTTGCGGTGCTCATGGGAATAGCGCGTGTTATTTACGCAAAATACAGTGAAAAAATGAATCTTTCAAAATTCATGCTATTCTCCGCTTTCCTTTGCGTCGTTTCCTATCTCGTTGCGGCGCTTGCACCCTCTCCTATCGTTTCATTGCTCGGCTGCGCGATTTGCGGCTTCTCGGTAGGTATAATGTGGCCGGGAACACTTTGTCTCGCAACTGAACGCATAAAGCACGGCGGCGTCAAGATGTTTGCTCTGCTTGCTCTTGCGGGGGATATAGGCTGTACCGTAGGACCGACGACGGCGGGTTGGATAGCAGACGCCTTTGGAGATAATCTGAAAATATCCTTTATCTTCTCCACAGTATTCCCTATTCTCATAATCGTATTTACTCTTTTGCTCATAAGATCGGCAAAGAAAGGACTTAAAAATGGAACTCAGTGAACTCAGAAAACAGATAGACGAAATAGATAACGAGCTTGTGGAGCTTTTCAAGCGCCGCATGAACGTGAGCGCAGGCGTTGCCGAATACAAAAGGCAGACGGGTATGAACGTGCTCGACGCTTCCCGTGAGCGCGCTCTGCTCAATAAGGTATCCGAGCTTGCGGGCGAGGAATTTGAGGAATATACCCGCACGCTTTACGCCACCATTCTCGATCTCTCCCGCTCCTATCAGCATAAGCGTCTCGGCGACGCCTCCCGTCTTTACGCGGAGATAACCGAGGCTCTTGAGACTACCCCAAAGCTTTTCCCCGAGCGCGCGCTTATTGCGTGTCAGGGCGTTGAGGGCGCATATTCGCAGATAGCCGCCGAAAAGCTATTCCACGTTCCAAACATAATGTTCTTTTCCGATTGGGAGAAGGTTTTCTCCGCTATTGAAGCGGGACTTTGCCAATACGGCGTTATCCCGATCGAAAACAGCACGGCGGGCTCTGTCAAGAAGGTATACGACCTTATGATAAGCCGCAACTTCAAAATAGTAAGAACAGTCCGCATAAAGATAGACCACAATCTGCTTGCCAAGAAGGGCACGAAAATGGAAGATATCAAGGAGATATTCTCTCACGAGCAGGCGATAAGCCAATGCTCCGCATTCCTTTCAACTATGTTCCCCAAGGCAAAAATAACCCGTGTTGAGAACACGGCAAAGGCGGCTCAGATGGTTGCCGAGTCGGATAGAACCGACGTCGCGTCTCTGTCATCGCGCTCCTGCGCGGCTCAGTACGGTCTCAGCGTTGTCGCCTCGGCAGTTCAGGATAACGGTAATAACCACACGAGATTTATCTGCATCACCAACAAGCTTGAGGTCTACCCTGGCGCTGACAGAACCACGCTTATGCTGGTAACGCCGCATAAGCCCGGTGCGCTCTATCGTATAATCTCTCGCTTTAACTCTCTCGGCATAAACCTTCTCAAGCTCGAATCCCGTCCCATACCCGACAGAGATTTTGAATTTATGTTCTATTTTGACCTTGAAGCTCCCGTTTACTCACCGAAATTCGCTCAGCTCCTCTCCGAGCTTGAACGCGAGTGCGATGAATTCACCTACCTCGGCTCTTATCTGGAGGTAATATAATGAAAAGCGGATTTGCGAATATGAAATGCGGACTTCTCGGTGAAAAGCTCGGTCACAGCTTCTCACCTCAAATACACGCCGAGCTTGCCGACTACTCCTACGACCTCGTGGAGCTTGCGCCCGACGAGGTAGGACCGTTCGTCAAGAGCGACAAGCTTGACGCATATAACGTAACCATTCCCTACAAAAAAACGGTCATGCCCTTTCTTGACGTCATATCTCCCGAGGCAAAATCTATCGGCGCTGTAAATACCGTAGTCCGCGGTGCTGACGGAAAGCTTTACGGATATAACACCGACTATTTCGGCTTTTGTCATATGCTCGACGTATCGGGAATAAAGGTCGAGGGCAAAAAGGCAATAGTTTTCGGCAATGGCGGTGCGTCAGCCACCGTTTGCGCGGTGCTTCGCGACAAGGGCGTGAAAGAACTGATCGTAATATCGATTGAGGACAACACCCCCGAAAACATAGCCAAGCATTCGGACTCCGAAATAATAGTAAACGCAACCCCCGTAGGAATGTATCCCCATAACGGACGCGCTCCCGTTGATTTGACTCTGTTCAAGAACTGCATTGGAGTGCTTGACGTTATATACAACCCCTCGAAAACAAAGCTTCTGCTTGATGCGGAAGGGCTGGGCATTGCTCACGTAAACGGACTCCCTATGCTCGTCGCTCAGGCAGCTAAGGCATTTGAGTTTTTCACGGGCGACGTTGCGGAGGAAGGCGCTTGCGAGCGAATAACCGCATCTATTGAAAGACAGACCAAAAACATCGTGCTAATCGGTATGCCCGGTTGTGGCAAGACTACCGTTGGCAAGCTGCTTGCAAAAGAGCTTGGACGTACCTTTTACGATGCCGACGACGTATTCACTGAAAATTTCGGAGTTACTCCCGCCGAGGTAATAAGCGGCGAGGGCGAGGAAAAATTCAGACAGATGGAGCATGAGATAACCGAAAAGCTCGGCAAGCTCAGCGGAGCTGTGATATCCTGCGGCGGCGGAGTTATCACGAGAGAATATAACTATGAGCCTCTGCATCAGAACGGAACCATTATCTTCCTTGAGAGAGAGCTTGCAAATCTTTCAAAGAAGGGACGTCCGCTGTCTCAGTCAACGCCCATCGAGCAGCTCTATGCTTCAAGGATAGACGCATACCGTCGCTTTGCGGACATCGTCGTAAAAAGCACGGAAGTTCCCGCCAATACCGCTGCTCTTATGCTCAAGGAGCTTGGAATAAAGGAGAAATAATATTATGAAATTACTCGTTATCAACGGACCTAATCTCAACATGCTGGGTATCCGCGAGCCCGATATCTACGGCAAGCAGGATTTCCACGCGCTTGAAGAATATATCAGAAGCTCTGCTGCGGAGCTTGGACATAGCGTAACGCTTTTTCAATCCAATCACGAGGGGGAGATAGTTGACGTAATTCAGTCAGCTTACGGCGTTTACGAGGGTATAGTTATCAATCCCGCGGCTTATACACACACAAGCGTAGCTATTCTTGATGCGCTGAAGGCAGTCGGAATACCTACGGTCGAGGTACATCTCTCGGATATATCCACCCGCGAGGAGTTCCGCAAGCACTCCTTCGTTTCCATGGTAGCAAAAAAGACCGTCTGCGGTCTCGGCTTCGAGGGCTATAAAAAGGCTCTTGAATATTTCAGTTGATTTTGCTGTAGCTAAATTATGATTTTTAGGGGATGCGAGGGGACGCGATTTACGCTTTTTTGAAAAAAAGCTTGGCAAAAAACTTCCTTGCATGGCAGTAGCCCAGCAAAAGTTATATGCAAAATGGCTGGGCTACTGCCATGCAAGAAAGCTTTTGCGGAGCTTTTCTCGAAAAGCGACAACGCGTCCCCTCGCATCCCCTATAAATTATAATTAAGCAATCCACACATTAAATTACATAATGGAGAATAACCAAATGTCAGTAAAATTAAAGGTATTTACCTTCAACGTCAGATATCCAACTGAGCAGGACGGTATAAACTGCTTTGACAACCGCAAGGAAAAAATTCTTGCCGTAATAAACGAATACGCTCCCGACCTTATAGGCTTTCAAGAGGCAAATGACAAAAGCGTTGGATATCTTCGCTCCGCCCTCACCGATTACACGGTAATAGGCTGTGGAAGAAACGCCGAATACCGCGGTGAAGGAACTTATATAGCTTTCCGCACGGAAGTCTTTCAAATGATAGAGTGCAAGACCTTCTGGCTGTCTCCGACACCTGACGTCCCCGCCTCAAGATACGACGCCGACCAAAGTCCCTGCCCGAGAGTTACGACGTCAGCTCTGCTTAAGCACAAAGACGCTGAGCGTCCGTTCCGCTTTATCAATACGCACCTTGACCACAAGGGAGCGAGGGCAAGAGTTCTTGAAGCAAAACAGATTATGGAATACGTCTCAACGCTTAACGTTCCCTGCATTCTCACAGGTGATTTCAACGCTACTCCCGACGCCGAGGAGATAAGTATATTTGCGCAGAAGCTGACAGACGCCACCTGCAATATAGCGGGAACATTCCATGCTTATAAGGATATTCCCCTTGAGGAAATGATAAAAATCGATTACGTCTTTACCGATCTTCCTACAGACCCCAACGAGTCCTTCGCAATTCCCGACGCGCACAAGGACGGAATATATATTTCCGACCACAGACCCGTATGCGCGTTTATTGAGCTTTGATTTTCAAAAAATATAAAAGACCTCAGAATTCAGCTGAAAGCCGATTTCTGAGGTCATTTTTTTACATATTATCAAATATATCATTGAGTATCAAGGGATTAGCTCTGCCCGCAGTCCTTGCCATCACCTTTCCGATAATAGCCTTCTTTGCGGCAAGCTTGCCGTTTCGGTAATCCGTTATCAGCTTGGGATTTTCCTTTATAACCGCATCAAGCTCGCACGCGATATATTCTCCGTCGTTTATTTGCGCAAGTCCGTATTTTTCAACGAGCTCGCTCGGAGATACTCCCTCTGCCGCGATCATCTTGATAAGCTTCTTGACCGTCGAGCTGTTTACCGTTTGCTCTCCGTAAAGCGTGGCAAGCTCCGCAAGATACGAGGACGGCACGGACGGCTCAAGAGTATTTTTCTCGTTTACGCTATCCGTAAGCTCGCTCATAAGCTCTGTCAGCAATATATTTGCCGCAAGCCGAGGATATACGGTAGCTCTTGCCGCCTTTTCAAAATAATCCGCTATGAGAACGTGTGAGGTAATTATATTAGCGTCCGTAGCGGAAACACCGAATTGCTCTCCGTAAATTCTCCGTCTCTCCGCGGGAAGCATAGGAAGCTCTCGCTTTATTTCGGATATTTTATCCTCGCCTACCTCAAAGCCCACAAGATCCGGTTCGGGAAAAAATCTGTAATCCGCCGCGCTTTCCTTGCGCCTCATCAAATGAGTTTTCCCATCCGCCTCATCAAAGCGTCTTGTTTCGGGAAATACCTCTCCGCCCTGCTCAATTACGGCTATCTGTCTCTGAAATTCGTAATCTATGGCTTTACCTACGAAGGCTATTGAGTTGACGTTCTTTATCTCGGTTCGCTCGCCCATTGCGCTCGCTCCATTGAGTCTTACGGACAGATTGACGTCGCACCTCATAGAGCCCTTATCCATTCTGCAATCGGATACGCCCGCGTATATCAATATTTTTCTCAGCTCGGTAAGATAAGCCTTTGCTTCGGCTGAGCTTCTGATATCAGGCTCTGAGACTATTTCTATGAGCGGAACGCCGCATCTGTTATAGTCTATCATCGTCCCATCTTCCGAGTGTATAAGCTTGCCCGCATCCTCCTCCATGTGTATTCGAGTAATGCCTATTCTTTTCTGCTTACCGTCCACTTCAATGTCAACTCCACCGCGCGAGCATAGAGGATACTCAAATTGAGATATCTGATATGCCTTTGGCAGATCGGGATAAAAATAATTTTTTCTGTCAAATCGGGTATAACGTGCAATTTCGCATTCCGTGGCAAGCCCCGCCCTTATCGCAAGCTCAACGGCTCTGCGGTTAAGCGTCGGCAACGCCCCGGGTAGTCCCATGCATACGGGACAGACGTTGGTGTTTGGCAGTGCACCGAAGTCCGTCGGGCAAGAGCAGAATACCTTGCTCGCCGTATCAAGCTCCACGTGCACCTCAAGTCCTATAACAGCCTCGTATTTTTCCGTCATGACCTACCTCCTATCGCCTGCTCCAGCGCAAGCCCTATAGAATAAAGAAGCGGCTCGGAGAGCTTTTTACCCATTATCTGAACACCCACGGGCATTCCCTCCGCATCACGTCCGCACGGCAGACAAAGCGACGGTATTCCCGCAATATTGGCAATGACCCCAAAGGCGTCGTCCCTATATATATCAACGGGTCGGCTTTTCTTATTCGTTAGCTTAAAGGCGGTGGTGGGCGCTATCGGCGCAATTACCGCGTCACAGCTATCAAAAAGCGCATCAAGCTGCGCACTTATCTTTCGTTTTGCGGCGAGCGCCTTTTTATAGTAAGCGTCCCTTCCCTCTCTGTTAAGGCAAAATACGCCAAGCATTATCCGTCGCTTTACCTCGTCACCAAAGCCCTCCGTCCTGCTCCTTATAAACAGCTCGTCTATGCCCGTCGCTTCTTTTGCACGGTAACCGTAGCGCACGCCGTCGTATCTTCCGAGATTTGAGGACGCCTCCGAGGCCGATATGATATAGTAAGCCGCAAGTGCCGCATCGGTATCGGGAAGCCGTACGTCAAAAGCCTTAGCGCCAAAAGAACGCAATATCTCTCCCGCCGTATCTACTGCGTGACTCACATCAGCACTCACATTACCAGCGCCGTTACATACGCCTATGCGTATTCCCCTTAAGGACGCATCTCCCTTAAACGAAAATGAAAAATCCCTCAACGTCGTCGCATCCATCTTATCATAGCCGCATATAGTGCCAAACACAAGCGCGTTGTCCCCTACCCCCGCGCTTATAGGACCTATCTGTTCAAGCGAGGACGCAAAGGACACAAGTCCGTAACGTGATACCGCGCCGTAGGTTGACTTAAGCCCTACTGTACCGCAAAAAGCCGCGGGCTGACGAACCGAGCCTCCCGTATCGCTTCCAAGCGTAAACGCTGCCATATCAGCCGCCACAGCCGCGGCGCTTCCTCCCGAGCTTCCGCCCGCAACTCTGTCGGTATCAAGCGGATTTCTCGTCACACCGAAAAACGAGGTGTCCGTAGCGCTTCCCATGGCAAATTCGTCCATATTAAGCTTGCCGAGCAATATCGCATCGGCGTCTATAAGTCTCTGCACAGCGGTCGCCGTATACGGAGAAATATAATCCTTCAGCATCTTAGAGCCGCAGGTGGTTCTCACACCCTCGACGCATATATTGTCCTTAACCGCAAACGGAATACCCGCAAGCGCCGACACCTCCTCGCCTCTTGCGCGCTTAGCGTCTATACGTTCAGCGTCGGCAATCGCCTTTTCTGCGGTAACCGTTATAAATGCCCCTATATTTCCGTCGAGTTGCTCTATTCTCTCAAGATAGTCAAGCACAAGCTCCCTTGCACAAAGCTCGCGTCTGTCAAGCGCCGCCGATAGCCTTGCAATTCTTTCGTTAGCATTATCCATATTACCGAGCCGCCTCCTTTACCGTCAGTGGCACTGTCACGTACCCCTCGGACACACTTGGCGAAAGAGCCAAAAGTCCGTCTGTTCGGTCTATGGCAATATCCTCTCTCAAACGTCCGTCACAGCAGACGTCGCAATCTATTTCCTCACTCTCGCAAAAGTCGTCAAGAGCGCTTGCCAGCTCGACAAATTCGCAAAGCTCTCTTTGAAGTCTGCGCTCCTCGTCCTCTGTCAATTCAAGACGGGCAAGGCGCGCTAAATATTTTATATCGGGTACGTTACTCATCGTAATGTCTGCCTTTCGTAGCATATTAATTAAATTAAAACCGCTTTATATAGAATTTTATCACGCTTTCAGCCGCTTGTCAAGTTTTTTTGCGTTATCGTCGTTTTTGACTTGACTTTTTGCGAATTTGCGTATATAATATATTCCGTCAATAAATTCCCAAGGAGCATTATCATGTCAGTAACTCTTATAGGTATGCCCTCATGCGGCAAAAGCACTCTCGGCGTGCTTCTCGCCAAAAAGCTCGGCTACCGTTTTATAGATTCAGACCTTTTAATTCAAGAAAAAGAAAACGCCCTTCTCCACGACATAATCGAGAATAAAGGCATAGACGGCTTTCTGAAAATAGAAAACGACGTGAACTGCTCCATAACAGACAGCCGCGCGGTTATATCAACGGGTGGCAGCGCGGTATACGGCAAGGAAGCGATGGAGCATCTCTCCACCCTTGGAAAAATAGTTTATCTTAAAATAGCTCTTCCCACCATGCTCGCCCGACTTGGAGATTACGTTCACAGAGGCGTAGTTCTCCCCGAAGGATATACGCTTGCGGATATGTATGCGGAGCGCAGTGAGCTGTATGAACGGTACGCCGACCTCATAATCGACATTGATATGGGAGATATCAACTCAAATCTTGAAAAAATCTGCGATGCGGTCGCCGAAAGACAAAAGTGATGTATTTTTGAGTATAATTTTGTCGAATATGCAAATTTCAAGCTCCAAGTCGCCATTTAATGTATTTACATTTTAGTTACAGTTTATTTACATATAAACTTTCTGTAAAGGAATTTTTCTCCACTACACCTCCAAAACGGAGGTGTTTTTTATTCGCAAAATATTTTTTTGGTGAAAATAGATAAATATGCAAGGAGTCAAAAAAGGTCGATTTTTGCGTTGTCGAAAAGCCCACAAGCCTGTGGAAAACTCTGTTGATACTGTGGAAAACCTTTATTTTAAAGGGTTTGAACGGCTTTGAAAAAAAATTAGCCTGTGGAAAACTTTTTTATTTTTCTTGTCAAGTCTTTTTTTGATTTTTTTCATTTTCTCCAATTTGCATAAAGACATATGAAGGTACGATTAGGGACGCGATTAGGATGCGAGGGGACGCGTTTTCCGCTTTTTTGAAAAAAAGCTTGGCAAAAAACTTCCTTGCTGGGTTGTAGCCCGCTTAAACATATATAATTCCAAGAATAGCTTAGTCGGGCTACAACCCGGCAAGAAAGCTTTTGCGGAGCTTTTCTCGAAAAGCGA
>JAFTXE010000051.1 GCA_017461745.1 Clostridia bacterium
ATCCGAAGGTGCTGAGGGTATTCTTCTTGAATCTATGCTCGAAGGCATGGCTGAATATTACTCAGCAGAATTATCCGAAAAGGTTTTGAGAGGTCTTACAGAAAACGCTCTCAAATGCAAATATAACGGCGGTACTGTCCCTATCGGATACAGAATAGACGATAATCAGTTTTTTCAGCCTGATTCCGTTGCTGCTCCTGCGGTACTTGAAGCATTCAAGAAATATGCAAAAGGTGCAACAATGCAGGAGATAACCGATGATTTGAATATTAAAGGAATACGCAATTTAAGAGGAACTAAAATTACTCTTAACACGGTTACTCGAATGTTACATAACAGACGTTACATAGGTGAGTATCACTACCGTGACATAGTTGTCCCAAACGGCATTCCTGCCATTATTCCGGTAAGGCTTTTTGAACAAGTTCAAGAGCGTGCCGCCGCAAATAAAAAAGCCCCTGCAAAGCATAAAGCAGAGGACGAGTATCTATTGACAACGAAGCTGTTCTGTGGATACTGCAAGCGTCTTATGACAGGAGAAAGCGGAACGGGCAGAAACTTACAGGTACATCGCTATTACAAATGCAACGGAGCAAGAAAAGGCGGTAGCTGTAAAAAGAAAACGGTCAAAAAGGAATGGATAGAAGATATTGTTCTTGATCAGATAAGAGCAGTCATTTTCGATGATGAACTGCTTGATAAGCTTGCAGATAAGCTGCTTGACAAGCTTGGCAAGGAGAATACTACTCTCCCCATACTTCGCAAACAGTTGTCCGAAATACAAAAAGGGATTGACAATATAGTAAACGCCATTCAGGCAGGAATATTCACATCATCTACCAAGCAACGCCTTGAGGAACTGGAGAAAGAAAAAAGCGAGCTTTCGGTACAAATACTAAAAGAAGAAATATCCCTGCCCTCTCTTACAAAAGAGCAGATAATTTTCTATCTTTGTAAATTCCGAAAGCTCGATCCTAAGTTACTCGAGCACCGCCGCAGACTTATAGACAGCTTTGTAAATTCCATATATCTTTTTAATGATAGACTTATAATTACCTTCAATTATAAGCACGGAACTAAAGCTATTTCATTTGATGAGATAAAAGATTCTTTAGGTTCGGATTTGTCTTTATTCACTGCACCAGCCGACAGTGTCGGCACCCAAATATCGGGTGGCGACAGAAAAAATCCGAACCTTATCACGCGATGGTGGGGTTCGGATTTATCTTTATTCAATGCACCATATAGAGTGTTCATAAAGAAAGTGATGAACACTCGATATTTTTTTGCCTTAGTTTTCAAATATTTGGTTGTTTATATGCGAAGTTATCTGTTCCTTACGGATCGACTATTTTTCGTTTAAACATCTCGTTTCAACATGAGGTCTTCAAGCGTTATACTATCAAGATACTCGCATATCATATCCTGAAGCTTGGTCCACATTGGCAAGGTTCTGCATTCGTCGCGTTTTTCGCAGGGTGACGCCCCACATTCCAAGCAGGAAACGGGCGCTAAATCCCCTTCTGTGAGACGAAGTATCTCTCCGATCTTATATTCATCGGGTTTTCTTGTAAGGCGGTAACCGCCTTTTTTTCCTTGAATCCCCTCCACGATACCGTTATGCGTTAACACCGGAAGTATTCTCTCCAAATATTTTAATGACAGCCCCTGTCTTTCGGCTATCTTCTTCATGGCGATATATTCGTCGCTTCCGCTCTCGGCAAGATCTATCATAACACGCAATGCATATCTTCCTCTTGTCGATATAATCATATTTTACCTCCGCCGTTTAATCGTTCGTCATAATTATATCATAAATCGGTAGGTAAATCAAGTATTTTACTATATTTTATTCGGTACTACTTTTCCTGCATACAAAAAGCCAACGGGCTACTTGGAATATCTCCAAATCGCCCATCGGCTTTTAAAATTATTATTTAGTGCTGAATTTCACTGTCAGCGGCGATCTTTGCGTTTCGCGTTTCTATCGCTCTCTTGACGAAGAAGGCTATTCCCTTTTCTATCAGGTTGAGCGCAAGAATAAGCAGTGACACGAGCGCCGTTCCTTCAATAAACGACTGCGACTCAAGCTGAGGAATCATCAGTGAGAGAGGCATAGTTCTGAAATTGATAAGGAAGGACACTGCGGATATGGTGATCATAGCGTTTACGAAGAAATAGCTATACATCTCCACGAT
Organism: Clostridia bacterium; assembly: GCA_017461745.1. Lineage (GTDB taxonomy): Bacteria > Bacillota > Clostridia > Oscillospirales > CAG-272 > HGM12713. Next base: position 2,199 of record JAFTXE010000051.1, read on the forward strand.
GGTATACGTCGTGCTGGGAACGTAGACCGACATCAGCATTCTCAATCTGCTTATACCCAAGGTATGAGCAACGTCCTCAAGATTGGGATTGAACTTGGACAAGGAGTTATACGCCATGAGATACGGAGACGAGAAGAAGTGTACTATATTGACTATTACCAATATAAATATCGTTCCGTACAACGGGATATTCTTAAAAGTCATAACGTATGAAAGTCCGAGAACGACACCTGGGACCGCCAGCGGAAGCATGCTTACAAAGTGAAGCAGCTGATTGGATATCTTTTTTTCCGACCTTGCGGTGCAATAAGCAGCAAAGTAAGCAAAGCAAGTACCGATAAGCGCCGTCAGCAAAGCAACAGACACGGAATTTACAAAGTACATTCCTATTCCGTTCGATATCAGCTTACGCACGTTATCAAGCGTAAAGGTCATATCTATCGGATACTGCTTAACGAAGCTCAGACAAGCGAATGCGACTATAGGCAGGCACATAACGAGCAAGGAAAGCGCGAGGAATATATAAGCGCCAACGTCGCGCGCTGTATTCTTCTCTATTTTGAACGGCTTTGTAACCGTGCTTACCGCGCCGATATTTCCGCTCTTTTTAAGGTCCATAAGAAAGGCGATTATCGCGGGAGCTAACAGCACGACGCCAATGACCGCTCCGCCCGAGAAATTCATCATACCGATAACCTCGCGGTACATATAAACGGGTAGCGTCATGACCGTTCCACCCGTCATAAGCGGAACTCCGTAGTCTGTAAACACCATAGTAAACACAGCAAGCACCGCGGACACTATGGTACGCTTCATAGAAGGAAGCGTGATAGTCTTGAACATTCTGAGCTTAGACATTCCGAGAACGTCAGCCGCCTCGTAGGTCGTGAAATCCTCGTACTGCAATGAGTCAAAGAACATCAGGAATGCAACGGGGAACGAATAAAGCACCGAGCCCATTACTATTCCGCAATATCCGTAAAGGTCTATTTTTATTCCGATAAGATTAGTCAGAAGTCCGTTATCTCCGAACAGCAAAACCAATCCCATTCCGTGTGAGATACTCGGTATGAGCATGGGAATAGTGAACAGCATCATCCAAACCGATTTGAAGCGCACTCCCGAGCGGTTGATTGCGTACGCAAGCACGAACGCAAGCACAACGGATATGATCGTTGCAATGACCGTAGTCACGATGGAATTTTTGAGCATGGGAAGGAACTGCGCCGATGTGAATATATCCTTGATATGCTCACCGCGTATCTGCGAGAACAGCACTACTATCGGCACTACGACGGTAATAGCCAGATAGACCAGCAGGATATTTTTCAGCAACCGAGATGAACTGTATTTCATAGTTCATCCCTCCCCGTATAGCGTAGCAGGTCGGTATATTTCTTATCAAGCTGCTCGACAACGAACTCGGAGACGTAAGAATTTGCGGGGTTTTTATATATTTCCAAGGGAGTATCAAGCTGTTCGATATTTCCCTCGTTCATAACCATTATTCTGTCGCTGAGGAAGAAAGCTTCCTCCTGGTCATGAGTGATAAAGAGCATTGTCGCATTGAACTTCTTCTGGATAGCCTTAAGCTCCTTTTTCATTATCTCTCTGTTGGTAACGTCAAGAGCGGAGATAGGCTCGTCAAGAAGTATGATATCGGGATTAGTCGCAAGCGTTCTCGCAATAGCAACTCTCTGCTGCTGACCTCCTGAAAGCTGACTCGGCTTTTTGCCCATCTGGTCAGCAAGACCGACCTGCTCCAGCGTTCTGGTTGCGATTTCTCTCGCGCTCTTCTTCGTCTCTTTTTTTATCTTAAGCGCGTACTCAACGTTTTCAAGAACGGTCATGTTCGGGAAAAGGGCGTAATTCTGAAAAACTATTCCCATTCCTCTGTCTATACTTTTAAGACCCGATATGTCCTGACCCGCCTTGAGTATCTCTCCCGAGTCTGCCTTTTCAAGTCCTATAAGAATTCTCAAAAGCGTGGTCTTACCACAGCCGCTTGGTCCGAGAATGGACAGAAATTCTCCCTCGTACAAATCAAAGGATATATTATTAAGAACGGTCTTTCCGTCGAACGTCTTCGTCATATTGCGCACGGAAAGCTTAGTATTTAATACTTCCATAGCTCAAGCAGCCTCTCTTTCTCTTTAATTTCCTGAATTCCCGTCATATCGGCGTACACGATGCCCTCGGGGTAATTCTCTATATTGTTTTTCTGTCCCTCGTAGATATTTTCGGGAGAGAAATTCTCCTTATCGTAAACGAGAAATTCGTTGATTATAAATTCATAGACCTCAACTATGTCGCTATTCTTTTCCCTGCCGTCTATCATGGCAGTCCCCGTAAGAGAATACGGCGAACCCGTCTCGGGGAAGATAACTTCAAAGGGCTGTCCGTCGTTTATCTCGCTTATAGCCTGAAAGGTCAGCGCCAAACCTATAGCGACCTCGCCCTGCTTAAGCAACTTAATAGGACCTGAGCCTGACTCAGTGAACTGCTTGAGATTTTCGTGGAGCTTATCCACATATTCAAGCGCGCCCTCAGTTCCCATGGTATTGACCCATGATTTGTAGAAGAAATATCCCGTTCCACTGGATTTGGGGTCGGGCATAGCGATAAGACCCTTATATTCGGGCTTGAGAAGGTCCTCGTAAGTTTCGGGAGCCTCCAAGCCGTATTTATCAAGAATATCGCGGTTGACTATTATAGCGCCCGCCTGTTTTTCCCACGTTATCCAACGGTGTCCGTTGTCGGCAGGAGTAAGTCCGTCCACGTACGGAATATCGCTCATTCCCGAAATATCAGCAAGACATTCGGTTATCTTATTCATATATCCCGTTTCAAGACCTACGAGTATATCGATTTCCGTTCCGTCGCCCTCAGCCAACACCTTAGCCGCTGCTTTACCCGTAGACATATACATTACTATAATGTTCTTATCGGGGAAACGCTCGTTAAGCTGCTCCTGCAACGCATCGTTTCTGAACTGCTCGGAGGAAGCGCATATAACTATGCTCTCCTCGTTTCCGACGGTTGCGAAAGCGGTAAATATCAGCGTAATGGCAATCAGAACAATTAAAGCCTTTTTCATTCCTTTTACCTCGTCGTTATCAACGTATATCAGACGTCGTACGTCTTATCGATAGCCTTAAGCTCACGGTAAGTATCTATCTCCACGATGTCATCGTCAAAGCATTCGCATATTTCAACGGCGTAATTTTCCTTGCGGTAAACGAGCGGAACCTGCTCCCAATAGCGTTCCTTTCCGCCGGGAGTTGCATAGACGTCCGCGATATCCTGAGAAAGCTTATGTCCGTCCGCCTCACTCCAATAAGAAATTCCAACCATCTGCCAGCAATTCTCACCGCCAACCTTTTCCTGCACTATTATACCGTCCTTGACCTCAAAGCACCAGTCGTCCGTTCTTTCCTTTTTAATAGCAAGGAAATCGGACGTATAATGGTATTTTTTGATTATCTTGGGATTGGAAACAAGAAGATCCGCCTCAAAAACGTATGCGTTTGACAGCATATAGCGAGCGACAAGTGCACTTGAAATATTGTTCGCCTCATTATAAATTGGATTCTCAAGGAATTTTATCATGGGATATTTGTAAAGAAGCTGGTCGAACTGCTCTGCAAGATATCCGCGCACGATGTATATCTCGTTAATTCCCGCCTCAAGACATGCATCAAGAAGTGTATCTATCATTCTTTTGCCGTGTACTCTGACCAAGGGCTTGGGAGTATTGAAGGTGATAGGAACGAGACGTGAGCCGAAGCCCGCAGCTATGAATATAGCTCTCTTGGCGCGATAAGGCTCAAGCGCGTTCACACCGCTGTTGGTGATTCTTCCGTCACTCATATATCCAAGCTCTGCAAGCTCCTTCACGGTTTTATTGATAGTACCGAGTGAATACTTCGTTATTTTTTCAAGCTCTCTTTGCGTGAGCGGAGTCTTTGCCGTTGCAAGCGCCTCCAGAATATCAAATTGCTTTCTTGTAAGCTCCATATCGACGATTCCTTTCCTTCGTTCAAATTTGTTTTTAAGATTTCGTTTTTTACAACAGTGACTGCTTTTGAACAGACATTTTTAGTCAAGAAAAAAGTCCGCGTTCATTTTTTGATAGATCAGAGCAATACATCGAACACCGATTTTTACTTCAAATTTCAGACCGCAAGACACTGTTTTTGAGCTATAAGTTTACTTTAAAATATAGATGCGCGCAATCGCATCTACATATATTATAGCACATTCGCAAAAAATGTCAATATATTTTTATAAAAAATTTCAATTTTCAAAATATTTTTTGAAAATTTGAACATCACAGTAGCATATCGTCGCAATTTCTACCGTCTTTTATGTTCGAAATAATAATCAAACAACATAAAATAAAACATTTTATTGCTGTATCGGTAATTCACCTCAAGAGATTGCCGCGGTCGTAAGCTCCCTCGCAATTACATGGTGAGTGCGAACATGATGCGTTAAATTATGATTTGTCGATGCAAATAAATTACATCAAGTCGGCAGGGGACGTCGAGGCGCCGTCCCCTACAAAATTTATTGGTCGTATAAGTTGTAAACCATGTATCTTCACAAATTGCAAACCATGTTTCTCTTGACACAATGGTCGCCCCTACCGTTTTTGAGAGGTATCCAAACCACACCTTTCAATAAAAAAAGAAACCCGTCAAACGCGCAGCAGCGTTTGACGTGGTTTCCACCTTAGAAAATACCGTACTCCCAATTAAGCACAGCACTATATTCCAACAGTCCTAATATTTATTTTCACAAGTTCTTTGAAGGTGTCGGAAACTTTCTCGAAAGAAAGTTTCTGACAATCGCGTCCCAAACCGCATCTTCAAATCATTCCATAGAGAGCGTAAAAGCAAAGCAACAGTTCTTGCCGAATTCACTCTCTACCCAAATAGTCTCTCCGTGAGCTTCTATTATAGTTTTAGAGATAAACAAACCGAGACCTACGCCCGTTTTATTAAGTCCTCTGCTCTTATCGCTCTTATAAAAGCGTTCAAAGACGTACGGAAGATCCTCCGTCGGTATTCCCTGACCTTCGTTGTACACGCTGACCATTACCTTTTTATTCTTCAATTTCTGAATACTTATGCGAAGCAGATTTCCCTCGCCCGCAAATTTCACGGCATTGTCACAGAGGTTATACGCAATCTGATAAATAGCATCTCTGTCAGCAAGCACACTCAGCTCCTCGTCGCTATAATCGAACTCGACCTCAAGGTGCTTATCGTTAATCTTCTGCTCAAACGATATCAGTATTTCCCTGCACATTTCGCATATATCGAACGGCGCCATGGTAAACTTTCTGTCGCCCGCCTGAATTCTCGAAAGGTCAAGCAAGGAAGCCACAAGTCTTGACAGACGCTTTATCTCCGTTGACACTATTCTCAGATAATACTCGTGCTTTTCGGGCGGTATGACTCCGTCAAGTATTCCGTCAATAAAGCCCGATATCGAGGTCATGGGCGAACGCAGGTCGTGTGATACGTTTGACATAAACGTATTTCTCATGGTATCATAGTTGTCAAGAGACTCAGCCATGTTATTCATAGCGCCCGCAAGCCTTGCAACCTCGTCGTTACCCTTAACGGGTATACGAGTGTCAAATTTTCCTTTTGCGAATTGCTTTGCCGCAACGCTTATCTCCTTCATCGGTCCCGTAATTTTTTCGGTTATAAAGTAAACCGCAATAAGCGCCGCAAGAAGCACCCAAAGAATAGAAACGACTATCGTTTTAATAATTACCTCGAGAAGCGTTGACAGCATTACCGAATCCGCGCACACGAAAACCGTACCGCTTACCGCGTTATCGTCGTTGTAAACGGGGACGGCATAGACGTAATGAGCGTTACCGAAAACGCCCTCAAGCCTTGCGTCACGAGATATCTCCCTGCCGTTATTGACCTCGTCCATAAAGGTCTTCGGTATGCTTACACCGCTCTTTATATCAGCGGCGTCCGAGCCTACTGCAAGCACTATCTTGCCTGAGTTGTCCGACACAAGTATAGTCAGGTCCTCCGCATTCTCGGAAATGGCGTTAAGCATTGCCTCAGAGCGCTCGCGCGAGGTATTTATAACGCCCTCAACTCCGTCGATAGCGGAATACTCAAACAGTCCCTCGACGTACGTTGCGCTTGCCTTGGCGGAGTTTTCCATAATATCCGATTTAGCATCCGTAGAATAGTTACCGATAATAGCCGCAATAATGAAAATTATTACAATAAAGCTGGAAAGAATTATCAGCATGAACGCAAGCACGTATTTTGCAAATATGCTTTTGAACATTGCCCTTCCCCCTTTCCGAAAAATTAATTATGAAAAAGCAGGAACGCTCCGTACGGTACCGTTCCTGCTACGCAGTTGTTTTATTAGCCTAAAAGCTCGAACTTATATCCAACGCCCCAAACGGTCTTAAGCGTCCACTTATCCGAAACGCCCTCAAGCTTTTCGCGAAGACGCTTTACGTGAACGTCAACAGTTCTGGAATCGCCCAGATAATCAAAGCCCCAGACCTTGTCAAGAAGCTGATCTCTGGTAAACACTCTGTTGTAGTTGGAAGCGAGGAAGTAAAGCAGCTCCAGCTCCTTGGGAGGAACGTCCACAGGCTTGCCCTTGAGCTTCAGCTCATACTTCTGATGGCTTATCTCAATGTTATCAAACTTGATGACCTCCTCGTCGTTCTGATTGGTGTGCGCCTGATAGCGACGAAGAACGGATTTGACGCGCGCACTCAGCTCCTTCATATCAAAGGGCTTGACCACAAAGTCGTCAGCTCCGAGCTCAAGACCGAGGACCTTGTCGAATACCTCGCCCTTAGCCGTAATCATAATAATGGGCTTTGCAGACATTTCTCTGATTTCGCGGCAGACCTGCCAGCCGTCCTTTTTAGGAAGCATGATATCGAGAAGCACGAGGTCAGGCTCATAAATCTTAAAGAAGTTTATACCCTCAGCTCCGTCATGCGCAAGCTTAACTCCATAGCCTTCATTCTCAAAATAGAGCTTGAGCAGCTCGCATATATTTTCGTCGTCATCAACGACAAGAATTTTGGTATCCAGCATTTAAGTACCTCCGTGTGTATAGTAAGCCTATGTTATCAAATACTATTATATCACACTTTTTCTTAAATTGCAAACCTTTTTTTAATTTTTCATAAAATTTCTTCATTTTATCTTGTAATCATCACCTTTTATTCACCAAAATGGAGTTTTTTCCTACATTTTCTCTTACAAAATGAGCAAATTTTAAAAAAATTGGGTCTTTCTCCGAAAGAAAGACCCAAAAAATCACGTTGACTGCAAAACAAATATTAGTTTTTAAGCGAATGTATAGGTGCGGGAATATGTCCGCCACGGGCAATAAAGTCCTCGCAGGTATAATTGCTGAGCTTCATAATTGGAGCGTAGCCGAGAAGTCCGCCAAACTCAACGGAGTCACCAACGCCTTTACCGTACGCGGGAATAACTCTGACCGCCGTCGTTTTGGTATTTGCCACACCGATGGATATCTCGTCGGCAATAATTCCGCAGATGACCGCTTCGCTTGTATCACCCGGAATCGCTATCATGTCAAGTCCTACGGAGCAGACCGCCGTCATCGCCTCGAGCTTTTCAAGCGACAGAGCGCCGCACTCCACTGCGTCTATCATGCCCGCGTCCTCGGATACGGGAATAAACGCGCCCGAAAGTCCGCCAACGCGCGAGGACGCCATGACTCCGCCCTTCTTTACCGCGTCGTTGAGCAAAGCAAGCGCCGCCGTCGTTCCGTGACCGCCGCATCTCTCAATACCCATGTTCTCAAGTATATGAGCCACCGAGTCACCAACGGCGGGAGTGGGCGCGAGAGAAAGGTCAACTATTCCAAACGGAACGTCAAGTCTGCGAGACGCCTCGTTTGCAACGAGCTGTCCCATTCTGGTTATCTTAAACGCGGTCTTTTTGATTATCTCGGCAAGCTCGGTAAAGTCGCACTGTCCCGCTCTCTTAATAGCAGAGCTTACGACACCCGGTCCTGAAACTCCGACGCTTACTACCTTTTCCGCCTCACCAACTCCGTGGAACGCACCCGCCATGAAGGGATTATCCTCAGGAACGTTTGCGAACACGACGAGCTTTGCGCAGCCTATGGACTGATTATCTCTCGTGAGATAAGCCGTCTCCTTGATTATCTTACCCATAAGAGCGACAGCGTCCATATTTATGCCCGCCTTAGATGAAGCTACGTTTACCGACGAGCAAACTCTCTCGGTAACGCTGAGCGCCTCGGGTATAGACATGATAAGATTTCTCGCGTTATTGGTAAAGCCCTTCTGAACGAGAGCGCCATAGCCGCCGATAAAGTTGATACCGAGCGTATGAGCAGCTCTGTCAAGAGTTTTTGCTATCTTTACGTAATCGTCGGGGGTATAGCGTCCGCCGACCATAGAAATAGGAGTAACCGACACACGCTTATTAATTATCGGGATACCGTATTCCTTCTCAATATCACAACCGACGCTGACGAGATTTTCCGCGCTTGTCGTTATCTTGTCGTATATCCTATCGCAGACGACGTTTATATCGTCGCCCGCGCAGTCATACAGCGAGATGCCCATCGTTATGGTTCTGACGTCAAGGTTCTCGTCCTTTATCATATTTATAGTTTCAAGAATATCCTTAGTATTTATCATATCCGCGCCTCAAATTCTGTGCATTGAATTGAAAATATCCTCGTGCATTGCGCGGATATCAAGTCCGTTTTCACGTCCAAGCTCAGCAAGCTCCTCAACGAGAGTTGCGAACGGAACGGTTATATCGTTAACCTCAATGACCATTATCATTGCGAAGTATTCCTTCAGAACGCTCTGCGATATCTCAACTATATTTCCGCCTCTCTCAGCGCACTTACTGCTTACCTTCGCGATAATTCCCTTTGCGTCGTGTCCTACGACAGTTACAACTGCTTTCATTTTTACCTCTGTAATATTTTATAAATTTTATTTCTCGGGATCGAGATATTTCCAATATGATTTGATGTAATTTACGCCCGACCAGACGGTCATTACAAGGCTGAACGCAACGGACGCCCACGTCAGCGGAACTATATCCGTTCTCCAGAACAGCTTATCGCCCGTAACGAGCTCGATTATGATTTTGAATATGACCTGAACCACAGGCTCAAGGAACGCCGTTGAAATAGCCACTATCTGAGATACGGTCTTTATCTTGCCAAGGCTGTTCGCCGCAATGACTATTCCCTCTCCCGTTGAGACTACGAGTCTCATCGACGTTACCGCAAGCTCGCGGAAAACGACGATAATGAGAGTAAATATCATAAGCGTTCTGAGGTTATCAAACTTATGCAGAAGCACGAACAAAGCTCCGATTACCATAAATTTGTCAGCGACGGGGTCAAGGAATTTTCCGAAATCCGTAATAAGTCCGTCACGCCTTGCTATCTTTCCGTCAAGCATATCAGTAACGGCAGTGCCGATGAACAGCACAGCGCATACAACGCAGGAGACGTAATGTGGAATTATGCTGTTCGGGAGCATTCCCACCAAAAGAATTACGGGAACGAGACAAAGTCTGAGAACCGTCAGCTTATTGGGTAGATTCATTTTCATAAAGATTACCTCACATTTCTATCATTCAATTATTGCTCTGCCGATAAGGTCGTAATCGACGACCTCTCGTATTTTGACCTTTACAAAAGAACCGGGGGCTATTCGCTTCTCCGCGCGGAAATATATTTTTCCGTCAATTTCGGGAGCGTTTGCCGCATCTCTGCCGAAATGCACCTCGCTTACAGGGTCGTAGTCCTCACAAAGAACGGTTACCGTCTTTCCGAGCATCTTGCGATTGTTTTCCTCGTTTATTTCAAGCTGCTCGCGCATAAGAAGGTCCATTCTGTCCTGCTTTATCTGCTCGTCGATTTGGTTTTCAAAGTCGTAAGCCGCGGTGTCCTCCTCGCGTGAGTAGGTAAACACGCCTGCTCTTTCAAACTTGGTTTCTCTTACAAACTCGCAAAGCTCGGTAAAGTCCTCCTCAGTCTCACCCGGAAAGCCCACGATAAACGTCGTTCTTATAACCATATCGGGTATCTCGCGGCGAAGCTTTGCGATAACGTCGCATATCATTTTCCTGTCGCCGTGTCTGTTCATAGCCGTCAGCATATTGTCGCTTATGTGCTGAATGGGAAGGTCTATGTATTTGAGTATTCTCGGATTGTCTCTTATCTCGGCAATCAGCTCGTCGGTTACCTTGTCGGGATAGCAGTAAAGAAGTCTTATCCACGGAATTGAGGTAGCCTCGGTAATTTTTCTGAGAAGCTGCGCAAGTCTGTATTCACCGTAGATATCAAGTCCGTATCTCGTAATATCCTGAGCCACGATACAAAGCTCACGTACTCCAAGCGCTTCAAGCTGCTTTGCCTCGGCAACAAGCTCTTCCATCGGTCTGCTTCTGAATTTTCCTCTAATCGAGGGAATAGCGCAATAAGCGCAACGGTTGTCACAGCCCTCGGCAATTTTAAGATACGCCATGTATTCGGGTGTGGTAAGTATTCTGTCTCCACCAAGCCTTACCGTCTCCTTATCCTCAAACGACGTATATTTGCGCTTTGAGCCCTTCTTCTTTTTGACGGTTACCGCCTCGATAGCCTCTACTATGTTATGTATGCTTCCGACACCAAGTACGGCGTCGACCTCGGGAAGCTCGTCGAGTATGCTCTCGCGGTATCTCTCGGCAAGACAGCCCGTAACTACTATAGCCTTAAGGCTACGGTGCTTTTTAAGCCACGCTATATCAAGTATATTATCGATAGACTCTTTTTTTGCGCTTTCAATAAAGCCACAGGTATTTATTATAACAACGTCCGCCTCGGTCTCCTCGGGGGTTATCTCATAGCCCGCCGCCGCGACCTCATGAAGCATGACCTCTGTGTCGAGCTGATTTTTAGGACAGCCGAGCGAAACAAATCCAACCTTCATATTTTTACTTCCTTAATATTATTTGAATATTTCCATAAGCTCCGCAGGAGAATCGATTACAAAATCAGCCCCCTCAAGCGTCTCTCTCGGACGGTAGCCCCAAGAACAGCCAACTGACGTCATACCTGCGTTTTTGCCCGTAAGAACGTCCACGTCGCTATCACCGATAAAAGCGCAATTCTCAGGTTTAACTCCAAGGCTCTCCGCTATCATAAGAGGCACTACGGGTGATGGCTTTTTCGGCAGCTCCGTCTGACCCGCAACGTAGCTCATTATACCGTCGGGAAAAAGTATTTCTATTATTTTCTTTACGTACGCATCCTGCTTATTTGAAAGCACCGCTATCATATAGCCCTTTTCGTAAAGTGAGTGAATAGCCTCGCTCATTCCGTCGTAACAGCCGTCGATATTGGCGTAGGTCTGCTCGTAAAGCTCGTCGTAGTCGCAAAAAGCTCTTTCGGCAAGCTCCGCATCCTCCCTCATATCGTCGGGGAGACATCTCCTCACAAGCTCACGCGCGCCATTGCCGACGGAGCGCTTGACGTGCTCATAATCACGGCGAGGTAAACCATATTTGTCCATCGTAAGATTAATAGCGTCTCTTATCGAATAGATGGTATCCGCAATAGTTCCGTCAAGGTCAAATATCAAAAGCTTCTTTCTCGTAGATATCATAGATAATCCTCTGCAAAATATTCCACATTATATTATACCACAAGCTTTTAAATATGTCAATATAACAATTATGATTTATCGGGGATGCGGGGGACGCGATTTACGCTTTTTTGAAAAAAAGCTTGGCAAAAAACTTTCTTACATGGCAGTAGCCCAACAAATCATAATGTTATCGATTATCTCGTCATTGCGAACGTGGTAAGCTTAAAAAGGCAAAAATTTTGACTTTAACATTTCTTTAACAAAACTTAATCAAATCAAAAATATCGCAATGATATAATCTGTTCGTAAAATCGAAAATAAAAAACAATTATAGAAAGAGGTATCTACAATGAACAGAAACGACAAGGACTTTATCGTTCAGAAAATCAGAACGCAGTACACAGAAAAGCAGACCACAGAGCTTGATGAGCTTCGAGAGCTTGACGCGAAGGTCAAGCGCCCTGCCAACGTATTTGCTTACGTTTTCGGAAGCATAAGCGCAATAATCATGGGCTGCGGAATGAGCCTTATTATGACGGATATAGGGGCAATCTTAGGAATTGCAAGCACCATGATCCCAGGCGTTATTATTGGCAGCTTGGGACTTATAATGGCTCTTATCAACTATCCTATTTATAACGGAATTCTCAGCTCGAGAAAGAAAAAGTATTCCGTCGAAATCCTTAAGCTCAGTGAAAAAATAATGAATGAATAAATAAAAAGGAAGATAATAAAATGAAGAAAAACGTAAAAAAGGCAATTAAAAACCACAAAAAACCTATAATCATAGGAGCTATCGCAACGGGCGTTGCGGCACTTGCCGTAGGACTTGGCAAGGCATTCAAGAGCATGAAGGCAAGCGCAAAGGCTCAGCACGAGGTCGACAAGGCTGAGTTTGAAGCGGTAAAAGCTGAATCAAAAGCAAATTTCGAGGAGAACAGAGGTCATAATACTTACGCAAAGGCAAAGGCTGACGCAAAACAGGTTTGGGACGACGCTCATATGAGCCATACCGAAAGAGAAGCGAAGGCTCAGGAGGAGCGCGACGCAAAAATTGCCGAGGCTAAGGAAAGAACTGCCGAAGCAAACGCGCGCTACGAGGCTGCAAAGAAAAACTGAATAATAAAAGCGAGACGGTAGCTTGACGTACAGTCAAGCTACCGCGTCTCGCTGTTTGTTATTATTAAATTATGATTTATCGGGGATACGGGGACGCGGGGGATGCGTTGTCGCTTTTCGAGAAAAGCTCCGCAAAAGCTTTCTTGCAGGGTTGTAGCCCTTTATAACAATTATAAATCCAAGAATAGCTTTAAGGGCTACAACCCTGCAAGGAAGTTTTTTGCCAAGCTTTTTTTCAAAAAAGC